>NZ_CAKKMF010000076.1 GCF_918697925.1 Arthrobacter sp. Bi26 | reverse complement strand
AGGGTCACGAACGCGCGCAGCGAAGCGGCGAACCTCAGCGCCAAGAACCTCAAACGAGCCGCCCGCGGATACCGGAATCATGACCATTACAGGCTCCGGCTATTGTTGTACACGGCAGCCCAACAAGAATGCTGAACACCTGCCGCCACGCCAAAAGTGGAAGAGCCGCCAAGGGACGACGAAACCGCCGGATAGGGACCGGGTATGCCTACCTGCACCACGCCGTCGATGACCACTCGCGTCTGGCGTACTCGGAAATCCTCAACGACGAGACGAAGGAAACAGCCGCCGCCTTCTGGCTGCGCGCCGTCGGTTTCTTGGCCGCCCACGGTATCAGCGTCAAGGCCGTGCTGACCGACAACGGATTCTGCTACCGCTCCCGGGCCTTTGCCGCGGCCCTGGGACCGCACGTGAAACACCATTGGACCCGCACGTACCGGCCCCAGACCAACGGCAAAGTCGAACGCTTCAACCGCACCCTCGCCACCGAATGGGCCTACGCCGGCCCGTACCTTTCAGAGGCCGAACGCGCTGCCACCTACCCCCGGCTGGCTGCACCACTACAATCACCTCAGGACCCATACCGGCATCGGAGGCAGCACCCCAATTAGCCGCGTTCACAAGGTCCGTGGGAATTACAGCTAGCTGCTGCACGGCCGGGCCACCGGTACCGGGCACCGTAACGCAGTAATACCATTTTAGCTGTCGTCTTGGCACTGGACTACTAACGGGTACCAGTGATAGAGGCTCCCAGCCATCGACGTTTGTCGTCCATTGACCGACTCACTGGTCTCCTCTATCGCCAAATGGCGTATCCGCACCCGCGACGACACCGCCATGGCGATGACCAGTGCCGAAGCGAAACGACCGGCCACCTCGACGTCTAATTGATTTTGAACCGGTCGCCTATTATCCGGGGTCGAGCTTGACCGACCATCTTGTTTGCTGATATTGCACCAGAGACGACGGTGCCTGGAGTGATCAGTGCCGAACGTCCAATGACAGATCCGCCGAGGACAATGCACCGTGAAGTGACCCAAACTCCGTCACTTATCAAGACTTGGTCTGTGATCAGCGACATGTCTCGCCGGTGGGCATGACTACCTGTCGTTATGAGGGTCTCCTGAGAGATAACGCAGTCGTGCCCAATATACACGTGGTTCTGGTTATGGAACCAAACTCCTTCTCCGATCCAGCTTCGATCGCCAATATGGAGCTTCCAGGGAAACTTGACTCTAGTTCGAGGGCGAAAAATGACGTCGACTCCGATGGAAGCCCCGAACATGCGGAGCACGCCGACTCTTAGTCCAGAGCTGATCTGCCATGGATTCGTCACGAATAGAAGTTCCGCCACGGCCCAAACATAAACGATCCATTTTGGTCTGTCCCATGCCGCGCGCTCCCCCGGCGCTCTTGATAGGTCGATGACGGGCACGTCATCGCCAAGGCTCTGCGTCCAACCGGGATTCTGACCTTCCAAGGCTCCCCCAATGCATTCATAAGATGGACAGGAACTAGTCTTACAACTGTGAACCAACGACAGCTACGTGTAACCATCATCGGGCTCCACTACTCCCCGGAACCGTCCGGGAACGCGCCCTATACTACTGGCCTAGCGGAGGGCCTGATACGGCAAGGCCATTCGGTGACAGTGATTACAGGCTACCCTCACTACCCCGCCTGGCGACGCCACGATGACTATCGCGGCTGGGCTTCAAAGGAGACTATCAATGGGGTCTCCGTGACTCGGCTTCGACACCACATCCCCACTAAGCCCACGGGTCTAGCCCGCCTCCACATGGAGATTAGCTTTGGGTTTCGGCTCCTTTTCACGACGTGGAACAGGCCAGACGTCGTGATATTTGTGAGTCCTGCTCTGTTCTCGACGGCGTTCGGCGTACTTCGAGCGAAGATCGGATACCGTCGCCCATCGGTTGGGATCTGGGTCCAAGACCTCTACAGCCGCGGCATCGTAGAAACTTCGGCGCCTGGTGGGCTGACTGCAAAGCTTCTAACTTATTTCGAAAGTGCCGTATTGCGTTCGGCCAATGGGGTTGTCGCCATTCATGATCGATTCCGACAGTACCTCGTGGATGTCCTCAACCTTGAGACATCATCTGTCGTCGTCATTAGAAATTGGACTCACCTACCGGCTGCTCCGTCTGAAGGCCAAAAGAGCTTTCGAAGGCGGATGGGGTGGGGGCCGGACGACTTTGTAGTGCTGCATGCGGGAAACATGGGCATGAAGCAGGGACTGGAAAACGTTGTAAACGCAGCACTCGTCGCGGAACAGAAGGGTAGCAACGTCAGGTTTGTTTTGATGGGCGATGGTCATCAACGTTCGACTCTCGAGGCCGCTGCTGAAGGCCTGATCAAGCTTTCGTTCGTCGATTCGCTGCCGGACGAAGAATTCCAGCTAGCGTTGACAGCTGCCGATGCCCTTCTGGTGAACGAACTTCCCGGCGTCCGCGACATGTCAGTGCCAAGCAAATTAACTTCGTATTTCAATGCTGGAGTTCCGGTCATTGCCGCGACCGATGAAGGAAGTGTCACTTCAGTAGAGGTGGAAGCTTCCGGTGGAGGCATTCGAGTGCCAGCTGGAGATCCCTACGCGCTTGTGGATTCTGCCGAGGCCTTGGCTGACGACCACGCACACGCTCGCAATCTGGGCCTCCAGGGCTTGCGTTTCAGGCTGGACACATTGGCCGAGGCAACAAGCATTAACCAGTATGATGACTTCGTAGCAAACCTAGCATCATCGCGCAGTTGGTAGTCTGTGCGGTTCTTATTCGCATCATGGGGGCATCTTGACCAAGCGCGCACTAATTACGGGAATCACTGGGCAGGATGGTTCG
The DNA here is from genome assembly GCF_918697925.1 of Arthrobacter sp. Bi26. GTDB lineage: Bacteria > Actinomycetota > Actinomycetes > Actinomycetales > Micrococcaceae > Arthrobacter. The sequence continues at coordinate 20,917 of NZ_CAKKMF010000076.1, read as the reverse complement.
TATCTTGCTGAGCTTTTGCTCAGCAAAGGCTACGAAGTTCACGGGCTCATACGTCGAGCTTCGACTTTCAATACGGCTCGAGTAGACCACTTGTATGTCGATCCCCATGACCCGAAAGCCCGGCTCTTCTTGCACTACGGGGACCTGAGTGACGGCGCGCGACTTGTCACCCTGCTCGCGGAGATCAAGCCGGACGAGGTCTACAACTTGGCGGCCCAGTCACATGTTCGAGTGTCATTCGACGAACCGGAGCACACTGCTGACACCACGGGAGTCGGAACCATTCGGTTGCTCGAGGCGGTCCGTATGTCGGGCATTGAGACCAAGTTTTACCAGGCGTCTTCCTCCGAGATGTTCGGCGCCACTCCTCCCCCGCAGAACGAGGACACTCCGTTCTATCCGCGGTCCCCCTACGGCGCCGCAAAGGTCTACAGCTACTGGATCACCAAGAATTACCGTGAAGCGTACGGAATGTATGCAGTCAACGGGATCCTCTTCAACCACGAGTCTCCCCGGCGCGGTGAGACCTTCGTTACACGCAAGATCACCCGGGCGGTGGCCGCCATTAAGGCCGGCAAGCAAGATCTGCTCTACATGGGCAACTTGGACGCCGTTCGCGACTGGGGCTACGCCGCCGAGTACGTCGAAGGCATGTGGCGCATGCTGCAGGCTGACGAGCCAGACGACTTTGTCCTGGCCACCGGCGGAAACTACACCGTCAGAGACTTCCTCCAGATCTCCTTCGAGCATGCCGGCCTCAACTGGGAAAACCACGTTCGCTTCGATGAGCGTTACCTGCGTCCCACCGAAGTTGATGCTTTGGTAGGGGATGCCTCAAAGGCCCAGGATAAGCTCGGCTGGAAGGCCTCAGTTCACACACCGGAACTCGCCAGAATCATGGTCGATGCCGACATCCAGGCGCTGAAGCACGCCGGCAATCACTGGATCGACAGCGTCAATCTCGACAGCTGGAAGAACTGATGACCGCCAGCCTCGATTTCATTCCTGGCAAGATCGACAGAGCCTCGTCTTTCTACGTTGCCGGGCACCGGGGACTTGTTGGTTCCGCAGTCTGGCGCAACCTTGAAGCTGAGGGCTTCACTAACCTCGTGGGACGCTCGTCCACGGAACTCGACTTGAAAGACCGCGACGCAGTGTTCCGGTTCTTTGCCGAAACCAAGCCTCGTTACGTTGTCCTGGCGGCAGCCAAGGTGGGGGGCATCCTGGCCAACAACACCTACCCGGTGGACTTCCTCAGCGACAACCTCCGCATCCAACTAAATGTTCTTGACGCAGCGCGGGAGCATGGTGTCGAGAGGCTCCTCTTCCTTGGATCTTCATGCATCTATCCCAAGTTCGCCGAGCAGCCGATCCGAGAGGACTCGCTACTCACCGGACATCTCGAGCCGACCAACGACGCCTACGCAATCGCGAAGATTGCCGGAATCATGCACATCCAAGCGATTCGCCGTCAGTACGGTCTTCCATGGATCTCCGCAATGCCTACCAACCTATACGGGCCGGGCGACAATTTCTCCAGGGAAGGTTCTCACGTACTTCCAGCCCTGATCCGGCGCTATGACGACGCCGTGATAAACGGAAATACCACGGTCACCAATTGGGGCACGGGATCGCCCCGACGCGAGTTCTTGCACGTCGATGACATGGCGGCAGCGTGTTTGCACCTGTTGGAAAACTACGACGGCGCTGGTCAGGTGAATGTGGGAACGGGTGCCGACATATCGATCAAGGAACTGGCGTCAATCGTGGCCGAGGCCGTCGGTTACGACGGGCAAATGACTTGGGACACCACCAAGCCTGATGGCACCCCGCAAAAGTTGCTCGATGTTTCAAGGCTCTCTGATGCCGGGTGGACAGCAAGAATCAGTCTCAACGACGGAGTCAAGAGCACGGTAGAGTGGTACCGCGCGAATTTCGACCAGATCAGATCGTAAATCACGCCTTGTTCGGGGGATTGCAAGTGACAACCAAAGAGAGGGTCGAGCCTAACGCGACGTCGCTCGACGATTGGCGTTCTAAGTATTCCAGACGCCTGAAAGTTCTCGATGCCGGAGTTGTGCTCTGGGCAGTCGCAGGGGCATACGTGGTTCGGTTTGGCTTCTCCGACATTGGCTCTGACACCACTCAAGACCTTGGCTATCTCATCTTGGCAGCAATTTTGGTGCTTGCTTGGTGGCTCATGTTGGGCTTCTGGGGCTCAAGGGAGGCCCGTATTTTGGGCTCAGGCTCAGAAGAGTACAAAAGAGTTATTGCAAGCTCCGCTTGGCTCTTTGGCGCTTTGGCAGTCATCTCATATGCCGTGCGCATAGACACCGCTCGAGGGTTTGTCGGGCTGGCCTTCCCGGCTGGCGCACTCGCCCTGCTAGCCTCAAGGTGGTTCGTTCGGCAGCACTTGAGCCTTGAACGAAAAGTCGGCAAGAGCAGTGCCCGGGTGCTAATTATTGGTGGCCCGTATTCGGTTGCCCATCTAGTGCGCTCGCTCAATAGTGTACCTTCGGCTGGATACCTGCCCGTGGCTGCGCATCTCCCCGGGGCGCCCGGGAATGCCACCAACGTGCCGGGGTCCTCCATACCAGTGACGGGTGTGCAGTCAGATTTCGACTCCATTCTCGCCATTATCATTGAGACTCAAGTGGATGCAGTTGCAGTGTCTGCTGGTGTGAATCTTCACCCAAAAGACCTCCGCAGATTGGGTTGGGAATTGGCCGCACGGGACATAGGCATGATCCTTGCCCCTGCGCTGACAGACGTGGCCGGACCACGCATCCACACGCAGCCGGTAGCCGGGCTGCCATTGATTCACGTCTCCACGCCCAAATTGACCGGCGGCAAGAAGGTGGCCAAGCGAGCCTTCGACATCGCGGTCGCCGGACTATTGGTAGCGTTTCTCTCCCCGCTATTCCTCGGCCTCGCGCTCTTGGTCAGGTTCACCGATCCCGGCCCAGTTTTCTATCGCCAGGAGCGTATCGGCCTGCGGGGGACGACCTTCAATATGTTGAAGTTCCGTTCCATGAAGGTCAACGCGGACGCGGAACTGCAGGCGCTCCTCGAAGCTCAGGGGTCAAGCGATACCCCGTTGTTCAAAATTGAGAATGACCCCCGAATAACGCCAGTTGGCCGCGTATTGCGAAAGTATTCGCTTGACGAACTTCCCCAGCTACTCAACGTACTCGGCGGAAGCATGAGCCTGGTTGGTCCACGACCCCAGCGCGAGGGCGAGGTTGCACTCTACGACGATGCCGCGCACCGCCGGCTGTATGTGAGTCCGGGGATGAGCGGACTATGGCAAGTCAGTGGCCGCTCCAACCTCAGCTGGGAGGAGAGCATCCGACTCGATCTCTACTACGTCGAGAACTGGTCACTCATGGGCGATGTGGTAATACTCTTCAAGACTTTCAAGGCAGTATTCGCAAGTACCGGCGCCGTCTGATTCGTGCGAGGAGTCATGTTCCGCGGCAACAAGCCGCCAATCTTTTTGGGAAAGGCAACAAAATGCGTGGAACTGTCGTCGTTCCGGATGCCAACAGCAGATGATGGAGGCCCAGAGAACCACCGAGCCGAGCAATCCGGCAGAGCGGCCCGTATCGGGGAAGGAAGCACGGCCTGAGGCCTCTAAGCATCGACGGCGGTGGATTATCGTTTCACTTTCGCTGGCAGCGGCGGGGGTGCTCGCCATCGCTGCCTCGGTCTGGCTTGGCTCGAGGGCCACAATCATCAAGTCCGAGCTCGAAGCCACTGCCCAAGTCGTCTCAGTTCTCAAGGACAGCATTGCCAGCAACAAGCCGCCAGAAGCGCTCGCCGCTGCTGCTCAGCTTCGCGCGCACACAGCGGCAGCCCGCGAAGCAAGCGACGACCCGCTGTGGACTTTGGCCTCTGCAATTCCGTGGTTGGGTCCAAACTTCGGCGCCATCACTGAAGTCACACGCTCGGCGGACGATGTGGCTGCACTGGGCGTCGACCCGCTGGTGTCCGTTTTCGACACCCTCAACTGGGACAGCCTGCTGCCGAGCAGTACAGGTACCAACCTTGAACCCCTACGACTGGCTTCCCCCAGCGTTTCTTCCGCCGCGCACGCGGTACGGGCTTCATCCGAGCGGCTCAATGGTATCGACGCAAACGGCTTGCTCCCTCAGGTGGCCGAACCTCTGGCACTAGCCCGAGAGCAGTTGGAGAACATAACCGGCGCATTGGATGCAGCGGCCAATGCTGCCGCGATTGCTCCCGGAATGTTGGGGGCCGACGGCCAGCGGAACTATCTGCTCATGATCCAGAACAACGCCGAAGCCCGGGCCTCCGGAGGGATTCCGGGGGCCCTGGCGGTCTTGACATTCGATCACGGCAAGCTGACGCTCGGCGCCCAAGGCAGTGCCTCAGGGCTCGGCGTCTTCTTCCCCGTTGTCCCTGTGGACCCTGAGCAGGCGCAAATCTACTCGGCACGGTTGGGTGAGTACATGCACGACGTCAATCTCACCCCGGACTTCCCCACTGCGGCAGCCACTGCCCAAGCCATGTGGGAAAGAAAGACCGGGCAGCACACGGACGGTGTCCTCTCCTTGGACCCCGTGGCACTGGGTTATATCCTGAATGCAACCGGCCCTGTACGGATCACTGCCCCCGGGCTGGCTGCTACAGCCAAGAGCGGCTTCCCGAGCGAGATGACAGGTAAGAACGTTGTTCAGACGCTCGTCTCAGACGTCTACTCGAAGATCGAACGCCCTGACATTCAGGATGCCTATTTTGCCGGAGTCGCCAAGGAAATCTTTGGAGCCCTCGCTAGCGGCAAAGGTGAAGCCAAGGGCTTGATCAAAGGCATCACCCGCGGCGCGGCGGAAGGACGGGTCCTCGTATGGTCAGGCACGGCCGCGGAACAAGCCATCATCACGAACTATCCGCTCAGCGGATCCATTGCAGGCAAGAGCGTTGCCCCCGCACAGTTCGGCGTCTACTTCAACGACGGCACGGGCGCCAAAATGGACTACTACGTCAAGCGGACTGTTCAGCTCGTAAAGGAATGTTCCGGTGACGACTACGGGCAGATCAAGGTACGCATCACGAGCACCAATACGGCCCCAGACGACGCAGCAACGTCGCTCCCTGTGTACGTCACTGGTGGAGAGAGTTACGGCGTGCCGGCCGGGACAGTCCAGACCAATGTGATTGCCTACGGTCCAGTCCAGGCCAACGTGGAAACAGCCACCGTGGACGGCACGAAGACCGACTTCGCCGCCCACCGCCACGCCGATAGACCCGTGGGAACCGTCACCGTCACCCTGGCCCCCGGTCAGAGCAGCACGGTAGACCTGACCTTCGGAAAAATCGTCCAGCATGCGGAACCGAACGTGGTTGTCACGCCCACGGTCCAGCCTGTCAAGGACGTAATCCTGGCCACCGAGAATGCCGTGTGCGGGGCTGGGAAGTAAGTGCCAAGTTAACGGTATGTAAAGCGACTTGATTCACTTTGGTCACACTCGTTTTAGATGCTAGTCTCTGCATGGGCTTATCAAATGAGATTTCAATCCGCGGCCGCTCGGGAGGCCGGAAGTCTCCACATTGCGTGACACACGAATTTACGGTCTCAGGGGGACACATGAAAAAAACACTTGCAACAATCGCGCTCGCAGGCTCCATCGCCCTAATCGGCGCATTTCCGGCAGTCGCAGCGGATAAGTACCCGGCACCGCCCGCAAACGCCGCCGTTTCTGACGGCGTTGTTGGCCCGGGCGCTGACTTCGTCTTCCGCGGCAAGGGCTTTAAAGCCGGCGAAGGCCTGGTCATCAAGGTCACGCCCGGGACCAAGCCTGCATCGACGGGCGCCAGCGTCAACGGCCGCGGAATGAGCGTTACCGGCAAGATCACGCTGCCGCTGGCACCGCAGCAGTTCTCCGCTAAAGCAGATGCCAGTGGCGCCTTCGCCCTCGCGCTCAGCATCACCGAGCCGGGCGTATACACCATCACCGCGACCGGTTTGGAGTCTGGCGTCACCGCTACGTCGAGCATCACCGTGGAAGGCGCCGCAGTGGCGCCGGCCTCCACGACCACCACGACCTCCACGTCTACAAGCGGACTGGCCAACACCGGCGCTGACTCCAACCTCATGATCTGGTCCTTGGTTGGCGCAGGTGCATTGGCAGCTGGCGTGACCTCTGTTGTGGTGGTTCGCCGCCGCGCCAAGGCAGAGTTTGCAGCCTAGGCTTCAAGACAACACGCACTAAAGATGGTGGTGGGGTTCATCGGGAAACCGATGAACCCCACCACCACTCGCGTTAACACGTCATAGGGCTTCTCATGGCCCGTTGTGGTATTTACTAGAGCCATGGGGACACCTGAATTTATGGGGAGACATTGGCGCACAAGAAGAAGACGAGGGCAGCCGCACTTTTCCATACCGCTGCCACCGCGTCAGGCACTCCCCTACATCCTTTTAGCACTCCTGGCGGCAGCCGCCTTGGGAACAGCCGCTTTGGCCGTCCTGAAGACCTCCTAGGGTGCGCTTGAGGACGCTGCTGCGCCCCCGGCTCTGGCAAGGAGTCCTGGGCGGCGCATTTATCCTGCTGGCACTTATCGGGTTTTGGCCCAGCCCCGTGGACCGGCCCGTCCAGGGCGAAATTGCCGGGGCCCTGCTTTTGCTCCATGCGTATGGAATTCCTGGCTGGGTCAACTACGCGTTCGTGGAGGCCTCTGCAAACGTGGTGCTTTTCGTCCCTGTGGGTATCGCGGCCAATTTTGCATTTCCGCGCAAGAAATGGTGGCAGAACGCGGCCCTGGGGCTGCTGGTTTCCGCGTGTATGGAACTCGGCCAGTTGTTGTTCCTCAGCAGCCGCTTCGCAAGCCCGCTGGACGTTATTACCAACACTGCAGGCTGCGCGGCAGGAACCTTGATGGCAGCTGCCGCGGTCAAAGCCCTAAGAGACCAACAGGCCCAGCGCCTGTCAGCGCCGGGCCTGCCGAAGTCTCGCGTTTAGGCGTGCCGCCTAGTTAACGAATTCCTTCAACCATGTCTTCAGCTCTTCACCGAATTCCACACGCTCTGAGGCGATGGAAATTACCGCCTTCAAGTAGCTGAGCTTGTCCCCCGTGTCGTACCGGCGCCCGCGGAACACAACGCCGTAAACACCGCCACCCTCGCAGTCGGACACGGCCAGGGTTTGGAGGGCATCCGTCAGCTGGATCTCCCCGCCGCGGCCCGGCTCCGTTTCCTCCAGAACGTCGAAGACCTCGGGGTGAAGCACGTACCTCCCGATCACGGCAAGGTTGGACGGAGCGTCCTCCACGGCGGGCTTTTCAACGAGGCGGTTCACGCGGAAGTAGTCTTCGCCTTCCACGGCGGAGATGTCGGCACAGCCGTAGGCGCTGATCTGGGAGGGATCCACTTCGATCAAGGCGATCACCGAACCGCCAGTCCTGGCCTGGACGTCGATCATAGTGCTGAGCAGCTCGTCGCGCTCGTCGATCAGGTCATCGCCCAGAAGGACTGCAAAGGGCTCGTTTCCCACGTGCTGGCGGGCACACAGGACAGCGTGGCCCAAGCCCTTCGGATCGCCCTGGCGGACGTAGTGCAGGGGCCCCAGGTTGGAGGCGTGCTGTATGGCCTCCAAGCGGTCCAGATCGCCCTTGAGCTCCAGGGTCCGTTCCAGTGCCGGGGCGCGGTCAAAGTGGTCCTCCAGCGCCCGCTTCTGGCGGCCGGTGATCATCAGCAAGTCGGTCAGGCCCGCCTTGACGGCCTCTTCCACCACATACTGGATGGCCGGCTGGTCAACCACCGGCAGCATTTCCTTCGGCATTGCCTTGGTGGCGGGCAGGAAGCGTGTGCCCAATCCGGCAGCAGGAAAGACGGCTTTTCTTATTGATTTCCCCAAAGTCATAGCTGCACCTTACAAATCAATGGAGCAAAGTGGCAATCTGGACCCGCCGGGCCGCCTGTCAGCCTTTGAAAACCGGGCTGCGCTTCTCCTGGAAGGCGCGGAAGCCCTCTGCGTAGTCCTCGCTCTTGCACAGCCGTGCCTGCTCTGCGTTTTCCTCTTCCATGGCCTCCCACAGCCCCAGCCGCTGGTCCCGGATGTGCGCCACGAGCTCCTTGCTGGCCCTGAACGCGCCCGTCGCGCCGGTAGCAACGCCGGCCACGATGGCCCGGGTGTTCTCCAGCAGTTCCGCTGCGGGCATGGCCCGGCTGAACAGGCCCTGCGCCACGGCGTCGGCGCCGCTCATGAGCTCGGCGGTGTAGATCAGGTCCAGGGTCCGGTGCATGCCAAGGCGCTCGGTGAAATACCAGTGCCCGCCGGAGTCGAGGGTGGCGCCGAGCTTGGCGAACGGTGAGCCGAACTTGGCATTTTCCGCCACGTAGACCACGTCCGTGGCCAGCAGCAGGCCCAGCCCCACGCCGAGGCAGGCGCCCTGGGCCGCGGCGAACGTGGGGGCGGGGAAGGCGCTCATTTTCTTGAGCAACGGCTGGACGAGCCCGCCCAGGTAGGCCTGCGCGTCGTCGCTCTCCGGGGTGACGCCGGCGATGTCACGGCCGGCGCAGAAAGCGCGGCCCTCGCCGCGCAGCAGCAGTGCCCGGACCTCGCCGCGGGCGGCGGCGTCAGCGGCGCGATCGTACGCCTGGGACAAATCCGCGAGTGCCTGCTCGTCGAGGGAGTTCAGCTTGTGCGGGGCGTCGAGTACGACCTCGGCGACGCCGGCGGCGATGGACAGGGAAATCATGGGGCTCCTTGGATTCGAAAAGGCCTAGTAGTCGAAAAACCCTAGACGTCGAAGTCGACCGTGACTTCCGGGGTGGTGGGGTGGGACTGGCAGGTCAGGACATAGCCCTTGTCGAGCTCGTCCTGCTCCAGGGCGTAGTTCTCGTCCATAGTGACATTGCCGCTGACCACCTTGGCCCGGCAGGTGCCGCAGACGCCGCCGGCGCAGGCGAACGGCACGTCGGGGCGGACCCGGAGGGCGGCGTTGAGGATGGATTCACGGGCGTGGGTGGGGCTCGCCACTTCGCCCTGCAGGCCGTCCAGCTTGAACGTGATCTTGTAGGTCTCCTTGGATTCGTCCGCGATCACCGGCCGGCCAATGTTGCCCTCGGGGCGGTCCGGCTTGCCGGAAGTGAACAGTTCGAAGCGGACGTGCTCCGGGGTGACGCCGCGCGCGGCGAGAGTGTCCCGGCACAGCTGGACGAGTTCGAACGGGCCGCAGAGGAACCATTCGTCGACGTCGTCAGCGTGGATGGCGGTGCCCAGCAGCGCCTGCAGCTTCTCGGCGTCGATCCTGCCGCTGAGCAGCGGCGCGATCCGCTGTTCACGCGAGAGCACGTGGTGCAGCGCCAGCCGGGACGGGTACTTGTCCTTCAGGTCCGCGAGTTCTTCGAGGAACATCACGTCCATGGCGGCCTTGTTGGCGTAGATGAGATCGAAGCGGGTCTCCGGATGGGCCGCCAGCAAGGTGCGGGCAATGGCGATCACGGGAGTGATGCCGGAGCCTGCGGCGATCGCGACGAACGAGCCGGGCTCCCCCGCCAACTCCTCCGGGTGGTTCATGGAGTTCATGACGTTCTGCTCCACGGACTTGCCGTCGCGGCCGTGCTTGGAGATAAAGGCACCCATGGGGCTCATGACGTCCAGGACGTCGCCAGCCTTGAGTTCGGCGTTGGCCCACGTGGAGAACAGGCCCCCGAGGTCCTTCTTGATGGCCACCCGGATTTCACTGCTGCCGTCCGCGAGGCTGCGCGGCTCGGCGCAGATCGAGTAGCTGCGGCGGATCTCGTGCGGCTGGCCGTCCGCGTCGGGCAGGGTGGTGCGCAGCGCGACGTACTGGCCCGGCAGGTAGTCGAACGCTCCGGCGAGCTCGGCCGGGACCCCGAACGTCACTTCGATGGCGTCGTCGGTGAGACGGCGGACCTCGTCCACCGTCAGGGTGTGGAAGGACGCACGACGGCGGCCGGTGGCTGTGGCCGACTCCGCGGCGCTCTGGCGGACAACCTTCATGGAGGCACCTGTTCCTTACAAGACTTTGAAGTAGTCGAACGGTTCCTTGCAGTCCTGGCACACGTAGAGGGCCTTGCAGGAAGTGGAACCGAAGCGGGTGAGTTCTTTGGTGTTGAGCGATGAGCACTGGGGACACTTAACGGCGAGCGCGAGCCGGACCGGGCCGGCGTGCCGGACGGCCGCCGAGTGGCCCGACGGCGGGGCGATCCCGTACTGCTCCAGCTTCGCCTTGCCGTCCTCGCTCATCCAATCGGTGGTCCAGGCCGGGGAGAGGACAAGTTCCACGTTGACGCTGGGGTAGCCTTCGCGGTTGAAGGCCGCTTTAAGGTCGTCGCGGATGGCGTCCATGGCCGGGCAGCCGGAGTACGTCGGCGTGATGGTGACCTGCACGGCCGGGACCATGCCGCCGTCGTCGTAGAGCTGGACGTTGCGCAGGATCCCGAGGTCCTCGATGGTGAGGACCGGGATTTCCGGGTCGCAGACGGTGGCAGCGAGGTCCCAGGCCTTTTGCTCGGGGGTCTTCTGCTCCGCCGGGCGGCCGTCTGCGGCCGTGGGGTGGCTGACGTACATGTCCATGGTGGTTACCAGCTGGCCCCGGGGTACTCGCGGGCGAGCACCTGCATTTCGGCGAGGAGGTAGCCGAGGTGTTCGGAGTGCAGACCCTTGCGGCCGCCGCCGGGTGTTGGCTGCACATTGGGGACCTCGAGCTCCGCTTCGGCCAGGACCTCGCCGGTGAGCCGGTCGAAGTTGGCGCGGAGGCTGGAGGGTTCGACGGCGGCACCTGCTTCGCTGAGGCGGGCGGTGAGCTCGTCGTCGCGGAACAGCTCGTCCACGTAGGGCCAGATGACTTTGAAGCCGTGGATCATCTTTTCGCGGGACTCGTCCGTGCCCTGGGCCAGGCGCAGCACCCACTGGGCGCTGTGGTCGCGGTGGTAGTCCACTTCCTTGACGGCCTTGGCGGCGATGCCGGCCAGCGTTGCGTCGGTGGACTGCGTCAGCCGGCTGTACAGCTCGAACTGGTAGTAGCTGACGACGAACTGGCGGGCGATGGTGACGGCAAAGTCGCCATTCGGGAGTTCGAAGATCTCGACGGAACGGAACTCGGGCTCGCTGCGGAAATAGGCGAGGTCGTCCTCGCTGCGGGCTGTTCCGTCCTCTCCGAGAGCGCCGCCGGCGTAGCTGAGGAAGGAGCGGGCGTGGCCCAACTGGTCCAGGGCGATGTTGCCGAGGGCGATGTCTTCTTCGAGCTCCGGGGCGCGGGAAATCCAGTGGCCCAGGCGCTGGGCGAGGACCAGGGCGTCATCGCCCAGTCGCAGGGCGAACTCTGCAACGTCCTCGCTCGGCTTGGCGGTGCCGCGGCTCACGGCCAGGGCGATGTCCTCCGGGCGGAGGGCGTTGCCGGGGGTGATGCGGGTGGCGCTGGCCGTGGCCTCGCCACTGCCGCTGGCGCCCTGGACGCCGACGGAGATGTCGCCGTGGCCGCCGGTTTCTGCCGCCGTTTCAGGTGTGGTGCTCACAGGTGCTTCACGCCCTCGCTCTTGGTGTAGTACGTTGCGTGCCGGTAATCCTTGCCCTGGGGCGACTCGAAGAACGAGCCCTTGGCGTCCGGATCGCTCGAGGCGATGGCCTCGGCCGGGACCACCCAGATGGACACCCCTTCGTTGCGGCGGGTGTAGAGGTCACGGGCGTTGCGCAGGGCCATGGCCGCGTCGGGTGCGTGCAGGGATCCTGCGTGGACGTGGGACAGGCCTCGGCTGGAGCGGACGAATACTTCCCAGATGGGCCAGACGTTTCCTGCTTGGGGTTCGGTTGTCATGCTGCTGATACCTTTTCTGCTTGCTTACGGCGCTGTTTGTCGGCATAAGCCGCCGCGGCTTCGCGCACCCACGCGCCGTTCTGGTGTGCCTCGCGGCGCCGTTCCAGGCGCTGGGCGTTGCAGGGGCCGCGGCCCTTCAGAACTTCGTGGAACTCGTCCCAGTCCAAGGGCCCGTGCTCCCACTTCTTGGTTTCCTCATTGAAACGGATGTCCTTGTCCGGGAGGGTGAGCTCCAGGACCTTGACCTGCTCCATCATCATGCCGACAAACCGGTTGCGGAGTTCGTCATTGCTGAATCGCTTGATGTTCCAGGCCATGGACTGCTTGGAGTTGGGCGAGTCGTCATCCGGGGGGCCGAACATCATAAGGGCCGGGGCGTACCAGCGGTTCACCGCGTCCTGCGCCATCTGCTTCTGTTCGGGGGTGCCGTGGGAGAGTTCCAGCAGGATCTCGAAGCCCTGGCGCTGGTGGAAGGACTCTTCCTTGCAGACCCGCACCATGGCCCGGCCGTAGGGGCCGAAGGATGCGCGGCAGAGCGGCACCTGGTTGGCGATCGCGGCGCCGTCGACCATCCAGCCGATGGCACCCATGTCTGCCCACGTGCGGGCCGGATAGTTGAAGATGGAGGAGTACTTGGCCTTGCCGTCCATCAGGTCCTGCATCATCTGATCACGCGGCTGGCCGAGGGTTTCGGCGGCGGAGTAGAGGTAGAGTCCGTGGCCGGCCTCGTCCTGGACCTTGGCCATGAGGATGGCCTTGCGCTTCAAGCTCGGGGCGCGGGAGATCCAGTTGGCCTCCGGCTGCATGCCGATGATCTCCGAGTGGGCATGCTGGGAGATCTGGCGCAGGAGCGTTTTCCGGTAAGCCGGCGGCATCCAGTCCCGCGGCTCGATCCGGGAATCTTCGGCCATGACCTTGTCGAAGTAGGCCTGGCCCTCGGCGTCGAGCCGGGCCGCGTCCTCGGGGCTCTGTTCATGCCGTACCGGCGATGGCTCGGCGGGCACTGACTGCAGGGTCTGCGATGCCATGGTTGCTCCTCGTGAATTTCCGATAAATAATTACCGACCGTTCGTTCAGGATATGCGGAAGGCTCGAGATGCGTCAAGGACGGGGGTTCCTAAAGAATGTCCGGACCGCGCTCAAGCGCCGGCGTCATGAGCCCGGATTGCCGGTGATAGCTTGAACTCGTGAAGATCGCTGCCGGCAAAAAGCTCCCCCTCTGGGCCTCTGTGGCCCTGAACATGCTGATTGCCCTGGTGGCCGTCGCCCTGGTCCAGGGGTTCCTGGTGAAGGCCTACCGGATACCGTCCGGGTCAATGGAGCCGACGTTGCAGGGCTCTGCGGGCGACGGCGACAGAATCCTGGTCAACAGGCTTGCCTACACCGGCTCAGAACCGCACTCCGGCGACATCGTTGTGTTCACCCGGCCGGAAAGCTGGCAGTCGGAATCGGCGGCCGCCCACGGCGGCGGGATCGCCGGGCTTGCCCGTTCCTTCGGAGACGTGACAGGGATCGGGGCCTCCAACGAGCAATTCCTGGTAAAGCGGGTGATTGCGACTGGCGGCCAATCCATTAGCTGCTGCGGACAGGATGGCAACCTGCGCATCGACGGCCAGCCCCTCGACGAGCCCTATATTTTCGAAGATCTGCCGTTTGAGGCAGGCAGCATCGACTGCCAGACCGCTCCCCGTTCGCTCAGGTGTGTTCCGGCGTTCACGGTCCCCGAGGGCGAGCTCGTGGTGCTGGGTGACCACCGTTCAGTCTCGGTTGATTCCGCCATCGCCTGCCGGAGCCTGACTGCTGTGGCTGGTGACTGCATGAGGACGATCAAGTCCTCGGCCGTCGTCGGTCAGGTGGCGGCGAGATTCTGGCCCCTGGACCGCGCCGGCGGAGTGGGCTGACTTTTCAGGAAAATGAAATCCCCTCGGAGCTGTTGCTCCCAGGGGATATTTTCATTGCTACCGCGCGTCAGTGCTACCTCGCGGCCGCCGGTTCAACAGATTGATACGAGGTGTAGTACCTGTACGAGCCGGCACCGGTGGTGGGCACACGGTTGAGAATCGTGCCCAGGACGTTGGCGTTCACCCGCCCGAGGTTGCCGAGGGATTTGCCAAGCTCTTCATCGGTAGTCTTTCCAGACCTGACGACAACGATTGCTCCGTCGGCAATGCGGGTGAGAACGGCGGCGTCTGTCACGGGGAGCAGCGGCGGGGCGTCAACCAGCACAATGGCGTCCTGTGCGAGGGTCTTGAGCAACGCCTTCATGGCATGGGAGCTCAACAGCTCACTGGGGTTCGGCGGGATCCGACCGGACCCGAGCACCCGCAGATTTGGCATCGCGCTCCATTCCTGCAGCACGTCTTCCAGCTCGGCATGGCCGCTCAGGACGTCGGTTACACCGACTCCGGCGATCAGGTTGAACACATCCACCAAGGTGGGCCGACGCAGGTCGCCGTCGACGACTACAACGTTCTCGCCGGCGGCTGCCATGGTGACCGCCAGGTTAGCCGTCACGGTCGACTTCCCCTCAGCCGGAACCGAACTGGTCACCACAATGATCCGCGGGGGATTGTCGACGTCGACGTACTGAAGATTCGTCCGGAGCTCCCTCAGGGCCTCGGTAATGGCATGGGAACCTTCGCCCGATGCGGCCGGACTGAACCCGTCGTCCAGCACGGTACTTTTCCCATCCAGACGGTGGTCCACCGGGAGCGTGCCCAGCACGGGCACTCCGAACCGGCGTTCGATCGCAGTGGCGCTGCGGAGCCTACGGTCCAGACGGTGGCGAAGCATGGCGTAGACAAGGCCGAGGGCCAGCCCGGCCAGAGCTCCGATGCCAAGCGCCAGCTTTACGTTGGGGGAAGTGGGGGCGGTCGGCAGGGTTGCCTCGCCCAACGGAACCACACGGATGACCGGAACGGGGACGACGTCCGAGCCTTCCACTGCTTGGATACTTTCCAATTCCTTGACTTGCTCGGCCAGGCCCTTAACCCAGGCATCCGCGACCCGCTGGGCCATTGCGGGGTCAGTGGACGTCGCGGTGACGGCAAGCTGGGCGCTTTCCTTCGGCACGGCCACGGACACGGACCCCAGAAGGGCGTCCGCCGATGTTGCGAGGCCAAGCGACGTGACGACACGCTCGGCCACGAGCCTAGACTTGGCCACTGACTCGTACTTGGCGGCTTTTGTCTGGGCCAGGTTCTCGCTCATGAGCGAAAGGCTGAGGTTATCCGAGCCGCCTGCCACCACGATCCCCGTGGACTGCGCGGCGTAAATCTTCGGCTGCAGGAGGGTCCAGCAGAAGGCGAGCACGGTCAAGGCCAGGGTGAAAGCCAGGATGCCCTTCCACCGGGCCCGGGCGATACGCAGGTAGTCCTCCAGCGCAAGCCCCGCCGGTGTCTGCCCGTTGTTCTCGGCCGTATCAAAACCAGTCACTCGTTGGTCCTCTCCCCCGTGTCCGGCCCCAACGACCCACACGAAAAGTTACTTTACGGTACGGCGACCGCGTTGGTGTGCTTATTAGCAGCGCTAACCGCGCAGGAGTAATCCCCGGCCGACCAGTCCATCAACAGCCTCATCCAGCAAGGCTTCATAGCCGTCGGGCAGTCCATGCACGGCTTCGATCCGGCTCGCCAAAGTCTGCATCGAGACAGGGCGCCGGGCTGACTGCCAGATGATGGGTCCGATGCCGCTGAGCCTGGTGAGTTCGGCTTCCGTCAGGACCAGCAAATCCTCGCCGATCTCCACTGCATCAACGGCATCGGTCCGTTGCAGCCAGCCTGCTGGAATCGGTTCTGCATTCTTTTTGCCTGCCTGGTGAACTGCTGGCCCCGCATCCCGCTCCACCAGGGCGGGAGTCCACGCCACGGCGACTTCCGCCGGATTGACCGACTCTGCGACAAAGAGCGGAGCCAAGCTGTCCGTCAGGTCAACTGCTTCGGAATAGCTGACACGGAAAACTCCACCCACGCTGTCAATCAGCCGGCAGAGCGACTGAAGCGGCTGGAACACGGCAGCCTGTGAGGAGGTGTCCGGAATGAGTGCCAGCACTGCCTCGACCAGAGGGACCGGCTCGATGACGGGTAGCTGGTGGTCCCCACCGGCAACCCTGTCGAGCAGGGCGATCGCCGCGATGCGGGGATTGTCCGGCGCAACGTGCAGACCCAGTTCGTCCGGGCCCACCTGTAGCTTGGCTGCGCCGGGCATTACCTGCTTCACGGACAGCGGTTTTGGGTAGGGCAGAACCGTCCCATCAGCCCGGATTGCGACGGTCTCGTCGGTGATATAACCGAACGATTGGGCAAGCTGCGAGGAGGCTGTTGTCTTGCCCGTGCCGGACTTTGCCACGAGGGCAATGACGGCGCCGTCGGGGTCAGCGACACCGCAGGCATGGAGCATAGTCAGCTCGCCGGCACGTTCGAGGATCGCAGCGAGGGTAACTTCCGAGGTCACAGCTTCAGCCAAGCCCTCGAACGTGTCCGCGCCGAGATGCTTCACCCCGACACCGGGTTTAGTGGATTCAAAGTAGACGGATGCGGTGTAAAGGAGTCCTGGAGTTGCGGGCTCGGCCGGTTGAGCTGTGCGAGGCCCGGAGTCGCTGAGGCACCGGCTCCAAGCCTTGGCCATTGCTTGACGTTGTGCAGGGGTCGATGCGGGACCCCAACAAACCGTGAAGTTGGTGCCCAAAACGTCAATATTCAAGTCCCTGGCGCTACCCAAGCTGTTGCACCGCCCCGGAACCGCACGGTCGCCGCTGGACACTTCGGCACTCCGGGCTGGTCCATGCCGACGCGAAGCATTGCGATAGTGCGGGTCGCTTCCGATCCAACTTCCGACACGAGGGGCGCGCCGCCAGACCCATTCCGACATAGCTCCCCTATAAGTTTTCCGGCATTGGCATCACTGCCCTAATGCCGAGCGTATCGCGGGTCCGGCATGGCGAGCGGAAATGGGACTAGTTCTTGGGGAGTGTCGTCAGCGTCAGCGTCCGCTGATTGCCGGTGGATTTCAAGACCGGGGATGATAGCTCGGCATCCAGCATCATGGTGTACGTCCCAGCGGTGCCACTGTTTCCGCTTGCGTCCTGGGAGTAACCCATCGACAAAGTTTCCGTAGCTCCTGCCTTCACTTTGTACTTGTGCGAGAACGTCGTGGACACCGCGTTCGAAGTGTAGGCGGGCATTGTCACAGGAGTGCCCCCAAAATTCACGAGACGAATTCCCGTTGTGTTCGCAGCCCGAGTGATCTTCACCGTTATGGTTGCTTCGCCTTCGACGTCCGCATGGGTTGAATTGCTGATCATGAAGGCAATCGGCGCGGTTCCATTCTTGGGCTTGGCACCCGAGTAAGTCATGGCATCGGAGGCCCCGAGTGCCATGGCTACGATCCCGGTGTGGTGCGACGCCGCAGCGGCCGGGGCTGCAATTGCTGCCGCGATGACAGGCACGCTCCATGCGGCGCCCTTCACAACGGAACGGCGGTCGAAACTCGCCTTCGGTGCGGCCAGGCTCTTGATCTCCGACATCTACTACCCCAAGTTCTAGTGCGGCGGAGAACCCAGTCGGGCCAGCTCCTGCCGAGCGTTTCGGCATCCTTGGTCGACTGTACGCAGAAAAGCATGAATCTTCAATATCAAGATGCTTTATTTTCAAGAACGACAGAATTCGCCACTATCTCCTCCCGGAGATCTGAATGGCCCGTCGCGGATAGACTCGGAAACCATGCCGCCGGTAAGAGTCTCGCTAACGGAAGTTGGACAAACCTTGGATACGCCTCGCCCCGTCCGGATCCTCACGGTCTGCACCGGCAACATCTGCCGCTCACCGGTGGCCGAGCGCCTGCTTCAGGCGGGCCTGGACCAGGTGCAACCTGGCGCCTTTGTGGTGCGAAGCGCAGGCACGCGGGCCATGGTGGGCGATCCGATCCAGCCGAGCTCTGCGGACATCATCAGGACGTTTGGCGGAACGCCGGACGGCTTCGCGGCCCGCCAACTGACGCAAAAGATCCTCAGGGAGTCCGATCTGGTGTTGGCGATGACCGCCAAACACCGCGGCGAGGTGATGCAAATGGATGCCTCGTTGCTGAAGCGGACCTTTACTATCCGCGAGTTTGCCCGGATGCTGAAGGTCCTTGAACAGCGCGACGCGGACGCTCCCGCGCCCTCTTCTCCCGGCGACATTCCTGCCTTTTGGCGGGAACTCCCGGGCAGGGCGGCGTCAGTGCGTCACCTAGCGCTGGCCCCGGACGCCTCCGACAACGACGTCGTGGATCCCTACCGGCGCGGGCAGGAGTTCTACGACCAGATGGAGGACGAGCTCGCCCCGGCCATCCTCGCCATTCTGCGGTTCGCACGCCACCATAGCTGAGCCAGGCCAGTACTTGCAGCTAGGCAGCCAGCATTCGAGCCCGGGGAACCGCGGCCATCTCCGCGCCGGCGCCCATTTCGTGCAAGGCTAGTTGCATGGATCTGGAGGTGTCGCCCGCGCTCACGATTCCAGCGTCGGAACTCGGGTGGCGATTCTCGCGTTCGTCCGGGCCAGGCGGTCAACACGTCAACACCTCGGACAGCCGCGTCGAACTCTCGTGGAACGTCGCCGGCTCGGCGGCGCTCTCGGACGGCCAACGGCTGATGCTCCTCAGCCGTCTCGGACAACGTCTCATCGCCGGGGTGATTACCGTGACCGCCTCCGAGCGGCGCTCTCAGCTGCGCAACCGTGAGATCGCGCTGGCCAAGCTCTCCGACCTCGTCGCAGAGGGCCTCGCTCCTGAAGCTGCTCGCCGCCGGGCCACCAAACCCACCCGGGGCTCGAACCGTCGGCGCCTCGCCGCAAAGGAGCAGCGGGCGGCGACGAAACGGCAACGACAACGGCCGTCCGCCGAGTAGTGCCCTCCAGCCGACATTCAGCCGCCGGGCAGCAGGAGCGTGTAGATGGAAACCTGCTCCATAGGCAAACTCGGCGCAGCTGGATACTAGGCCGCCGCCAGCCTTCGGACCCGGGGAACCGGAACCGCGGCCCTTTCCGCCGGCGCCACGATGCTGAGCTGGCATTCTGACTGCAGCGGATCAATGGTGGCCGGGAGGTGGTGGGAGGCTGAGCACTCCCGGAGCTGTTCGAGGGCCGCCGGTTCCACCACGGCGTGGCTGACATCCACCACCAAGTGGAGTCCTTCCCTCAGGTGGTTTGCCCGCTTGACCACCACGTACAGGGCCTGAAGGCTCCTCGCCGTCACATGCCCCTGCGCTGCTACTTCTGCCTGACCGCAATCGAGGTCGAGCCTGACAAGGACCCGGAGTTTGTGGTTCAAAACGATTCCCCTGTTCGTGCATGTACCGCTTGGCCGCGACGCTGCGACCGGTTTGGCCGCGACGCTGCGACCGCAACCCAGCCTAGGCAGGGAGTGTGATGTAGGCAACAGTGCGCTTCATATCGGGGAAACCGCGCGTTATGTGCCGGCTTGTTGGCGAAAAAGTGTTGATCTGCGGGCACGGTGTACTGTAGAGGAGGCCCCACGGAGACCATCCGGCACTTGGCACCAGCCTAGAACGCACCGGAGAGCGACATCGTGGCCCCCCTTACCGCCGCGGCGAGGAACTGCATCACCGGATGCAGGACGAGCCAGCGCCGGCCAGCCAGTCCACTCTGCGTTTCGCGCCCCGCAGTACTCCGGCGTGGCCCGCCAGAGTACTGGCAGCCAGAATCCGGGCACCGGGCCCGGCCGACTTAGAGGAACACATGACACACCCCTTCGACAGCCCAGACGACGCCCGCGGGGCGGACTTCCGCGAGCGGCGGCGCCCCGTGAAGAAACGCCGAGGCCGGAAGGTGCTGATCGCCGTCGGCGTGGTGCTGGCGCTCGTCGCGGTGGTGGCTGGCGGCTACCTCTTTAACCTCGCACGGACCTTCGACTCCGGTAGCAGCAAGATAGAGCAGGCCTTCCCGGACGAGTCCACGCGCCCGAAGAAGACGGACACCTCGATGAACATCCTGGTGATGGGCAGCGACAGCCGCGGCGCCGCCGAGTCTGATAACGCGGGCGCCACGCCCACAGACCAGCGCGCGGACACGCTGATGCTCATGCATATCCCGGCGGACCGCAAGAACATCTACACAATGTCCATCATGCGCGACCTCTGGGTGGACATCCCCGGGCACGGCGAGGCGAAGATCAACTCGGCGCTGGCCCTTGGCGGTACGCCCCTGATGGTGCAGACCGTCGAGTCGATCTTCCAGCAGCGCATCGATCACGTGGCGATGATCGACTTCGAGGGCTTCAAGGGCCTCACGGACGCGCTGGGCGGGGTGACCGTAAACCTCAACCTGCCGTTCACCTCGAACGATCTGAAGGGCCAATCCTTCGCCCCGGGCCAGCACACGTTCAATGGAGCCGAAGCCCTGGCCTTCGTGCGCGAACGCCACGCCTACGCCGACGGCGACTACCAGCGGGTCCGCAATCAGCAGGAGTTCCTGCGGGCCATCATCAAGAAATCGACCGCCGGCCAGACGCTGAGCAACCCGATCACGATCAACAACATGGTGGGCGCCGTCTCGCCGTTCGTCACGGTGGACAAGTCGTTTGATTCCGGAGCCGTGGCCGGGCTGGGGCTCGAACTCAGGGACATCCGGGCGCAGAATACCGTCATGTTTACGCTGCCGACCGGCGGCGTGGGAACGTCCACGGACGGCCAGTCGATCGTGCTGGCCGACCCGAACGCCATCAACGACATCTCCGGGGCGATGGCCTCGGGCACCCTGGGCGAGTACGTTGCGGCGAACGAGTTCGAGAACGGGAACTGAGCCCCGTCAAGTGAGGCGCCAGGGGAGGCCCTTGGACCCATAGTCCGCGGCGGGCCGCAGTGGTAGCGTCCGTTCATGGGGAATGCTCCGGAGCCAGCAGCCGCGGCTTCCGCGGCGTCCCCTCCCCCGTCCCCCGCGGCAGGCCGTCGTCGTCGGATCATTCTGCTCCTGGGGGCGCTGGTCGCGCTCGCCGTGGCCGTTGCGGCTTCGGCGTACGTTTTCTCCCGGCCGCGGTCCGCGGACCCGGCGCCGGCGGGAACCGCCGCACCGGCAGCCGCGCCCGCGACGGCACCCGGCCCCGCACCCACTCCCAGCCC
>NZ_CAKKMF010000075.1 GCF_918697925.1 Arthrobacter sp. Bi26 | reverse complement strand
CTGCCCAAGACCCGGTCCGGGAAGATCATGCGCCGCCTGCTCAAGGACGTCGCGGAAGGCCGCGAGGTCGGCGACGCGACCACCCTGGCGGACAACACAGTCATGGCCCAGATCGCCCAATCCCTGAGAAAGTGAAATGACTTTCTCCGTGTCGCGCCGGATCGCAGCGTCCACGGAGGACGTCTGGGCCTTGCTCACCGACACCTCCAGGTGGCCGGACTGGGGGCCGTCGATCACCGGCGTCGAGCCGGCCGCGGCCCGGCCCGGTCCGGCAGCCGAGCCCGGATCCGGAGGGCTTGCGTTCTGCAGCCGCGGCAAAGTTCGCACTTTCCTGGGTGCGGCGCTGCCGTACACCGTGACAGCGTTTGAGGCCGGTCGGTACTGGTCCTGGTCGGTGGCCGGGATCCCGGCAACCGGCCACCGGCCACCGGGTCATTCCGCAGGACGGCGGCTACCTCGTCACCTTCACGGTCCCGTGGTGGGCGCCGGCCTACCTTCCGGTGTGCGCCCTGGCGCTGCGGCGGATCGAGCGCCTCGCAACAGGATAGGGACTCGTCCCGCCGGTTGACCCGGTACCTCAGCCGCGGGAGCGGGCCGCGACGAGGACCACCTCGAAGCTGCTTGTTGCGGGGGTGGCGAATTTCGCGTTGACCAGGGCGAGAGTATTGCCGAACAACGCCGCCGTCGTCGGGACATCGAAGTTCTTGCTGGTGATCACTTCCTGTACCTCGCCGCTGCGCAGCGACCCCTTCAGGTTGATCCGGCTGACCTGGTTGAGGAAGTTCTGCACGGCCCAGAGGGTGTTACCACGGACGACCAAGCCGTCCACGTTCGTCACGGTGACCGGGGCTCCGGAGGAGTCCGTGACATCGATCAGCCTGTTCGATCCGTCGTCCGGGTCCACGCTGTAAAGGGCGCCGCGGCCGAAGTGGGCGACGATCAGCAGGTGGCCATTCTTGGCGGCGGCGATGCCGTTGAGGTTAAACCCCTCGTCCACGGTGCCGGCGGGTGCGTCGAGCGCCAGGGTGCGGGCGTCGCCGGGTATCCCGTCGCGGCTGATCGGGATCCGGTAGAGCTCACCGGCGCGGGAGTTGGTGAACCACGCGCCGTCGTGGGTCAGGGTGACGTCATTGATGAAGCTGGCACCGGCAGGCGCCAGATCGTAGACTCTCACGGTTTTCTTGGTCTCCAGGTCATAGACATAGGCCTGGCCGGTTTCGCCGCCGGCGACGAAGAGCAGGTCGTTGTCCCGGTCGACCTTCATGCCGACCGCTGCCCGGCCCTCCGGCGCCGTGATGAACATTTTTGCCTTGCCTTTGTCAATGTCTCCCCGGAAGATGTTCCCGTTGAGCAGGTCGCCGGCGAAAAACGTGTCGCCCTCCCCTGCGGCGATGCCTTCAGCACCGGTGGCGCCGGGGAGTGTGATCACCGAGGTCCGGTCATCCCGGTCCGCTCGGGCGGCGGTGGCCAGAGGCGCCGGCACGAGGAACGCCGCAAGGGCGAGGATGCCCACGGCGGCCCGGCGGATTGGTTTTCCTGCATGAATGTTGCGCATGATGTGCTCCGAGATCGGGCTTACCGCGCGAGCTGACCAGTACGGGAGCTCCGCACGATGGTCCTTTCAGTTTAGGCAGGCGGGCCGGTGCGGGCCAGAGCCGGCCGGTCGCTTCCGGGCGGTCATCTGCGTTCCGTTTCCGCCGCCGGGGCGGCAGCCGGCGACGCTACGCGATACATTGTCAGACATGACTGAAGCCACCCCCGCCGGCGCAGGCCGCGGCACCATTCTGGTACTCAACGGACCCAATTTGAACTTGCTCGGCACCCGCGAGCCGGAGAAATACGGGACGGCGACGCTGGCCGACGTCGAACAGCTCGCCAAAGACGCCGGCGCGGCACACGGCCTGGACGTGGAGTGCTTCCAGTCCAACCACGAGGGTGCCCTGGTGGACGCCATCCACGCCGCGCGCGGGAAGGCGGTAGGAATCGTGATCAACGCCGGCGCCTACACGCACACGTCCGTGGCCATCCGGGACGCCATCTCCGCTGTTGCCCTGCCGACGGTCGAGGTGCACATCACCAATGTTCACGCCCGCGAGGCCTTCCGGCACCATTCCTACCTTTCAGACATCAGCAAGGCCGTGATCGCCGGCGCCGGGATCCTGGGCTACCGCTTCGCGGTGGAATACCTCGCCGGACTGCACGCGGACCAGGACTGAGCATGTCCCCCACGGAGTCCGCGGCGGCGTCCGGGGACTCGGCCGCCGATTCGGCTACGGATTCGGCTACGGATTCGGCTACGGCGCAGTGGTACCGGCACTTCGGCTCATTCGAGGCCCCCGGTTCCTCCCCGTGCTACGCCGCGTGGGCCGTGGGGATCGCCGGGGACACCGAGATGATCCGGCGGATCGATCAGTGGCCGCACAACAAGCGGCAGCCGCTGCTGATCCTCGCCGCGGCACGGTTCCTCGGCGCGCAGGTCAGCCCCTACCGCGATTTCCGGACCTTCCTGGACGATCGCTGGACCGAGGTTTCGGAAATCGTGCTCTCGCGGTCCACGCAGACGAACGAGGCCGGACGCTGCGCCGCCCTGCTGCCGTCACTCGCACAGATTTCGGCCGTGGAGGGCCGGCCGCTGGCCCTCATCGAGGTGGGCGCCTCGGCCGGGCTGGCCTTGTTCCCCGACCGCTACGGCTACGAGTTTGTCGGCGCACGGGCGGACGCCGGCGCGGCGGGTGGCGGCGCACGGGCGGACGCCGGCGCGGCGGAATCGGGCGCCGACCCGGCGGAGGCCGCGGAAGCACGGACGACGCGGCTGGTTCCGGCCGGCGCCACGCCGGGCACGTTTCCTGTCCTGCGCTGCGTCACCTCGGGCCCGGTGCCGCTGCCGGCGGAAATTCCCCGGGTGGCATGGCGTGCCGGGATCGATCTCAACCCCCTGGACGTGCGCAACCCGGACGACGTCGCCTGGCTCGAAGCCCTCATCTGGCCGGAGCAGGAGTTCCGGCTCGAACGGCTGCGCCAGGCGATCGCCATCGCCCAGGAACGGCCGCCGCTACTGGTGGCCGGCGACCTCAACGAACAGCTCGTGGCACTCGCCGGCCGCGCCCCGGCCGACGCAGCCCTGGTGGTTTTCCACAGCGCCGTGATGGGGTATCTGGATGCCGGTGGCCGCTCCAAGTTCCGGCGCACCATGGCGGATCTGGCGGCCGAGCGGGGCTGCCACTGGCTTTCGAACGAAGGCCACACGGTAATTGCGCAGGCGGACGGGTCCAATGTGGTCCCGGAAATGGATGACGCCCGGCTCCGCGGCCGGTTCCTGTTGCTGCAGGACGGCCAGCCGGCGGCCATTACGGGCCCGCACGGGCAGAGCCTGGAGTGGCTTTAGCCTGCGCGTGGCTCTGGGTATGGCTATGGCCTGTGCGGGCCGTCCGGCTATTTCTTGATGCACTGTCCGGAGGAGACGGCACTGCCCAGACCCGGCGCCTGGGCTGCCACGGGCCCGAGATCAGTCATGGTGATCGCAAATCCGAGCGAGGACTCGGTGGTGGCCTTGGCAAAGACCACGCCCGCCACCTGCCCGTCCATGGTCAGGAGCGGGCCGCCGGAGTTGCCCGGCTGCACGTCGCCGGCGATCCGGTACACGTCCTCGGGTGAGGCGTTATTGCCATAGATGTCGGGTACCAGCACGGTAGCGATGTCCTGTACCGTGGCCGGTTTGGACTGGAAGGGCCCGCCGTGCGGATAGCCGGCGAAGGCCGCGGCGCTGCCGGACGGCAGGTCAGCGGCCAGCGCGAGGGGTTCCGAGCGCAGGCCGTCCACCGCCACAACGGCGAGGTCGTGCTGGGAGTCAAAGTAGACGACGCGCCCGGGCAGCGCGCGGCCGCCGGGCGTCTCCACCACCGGCTCGTCGACCCCGGCGACCACGTGCGCGTTCGTCACTACCCGCCCGGGGGCGACCACGAAGCCGGTTCCGGTCTGGTTCTGGCCGCACTGGTAGGCCGTTCCGGCGATCTTGAGTACGGACGCGGCAGCCTTGTTCAGCGCCGGGGTGTCTGTGCTGGTGTCCGGAACGGCTACGGGCTGGCCCTGGCCGAAGCCGTCCAGCAAGGTGGGGATGCCCTCGCCGATCACGGCGGAGCGAAGCTGGGCCATCGATGCCTTGACCGGCGTCGGCGTCACGCCGTCGATGAACCTGATGACTTTGGACTCCGCGAGCTGCTGCGACACGAACGGCACGCCCAGGGCCCCGATGCTGAACGCCAGCATCGACATTACGAGGGCGGAGACCACCACGTTTACGCCTCCGCCGACGAGGCGGTCCGCCGCGCGGAGGGGGCTGAACGGGACCACGCTGCGGATTTGCCGCCCGATCATGGTGCCGAGCCCGTTCCCCACGATCATGAGCAGGACGGCGGTGGCAACGATTGCCGTCAGGCGCCAGCCGCTGTCCTCCACAAGGCCGCTGACGATGGGAACGGACACGAAGGCGGCGACGGCGCCGGCCGCGAATCCCGCGATGCCTCCGAGCGTCACAAGGAAGCCGTTGCGAAGACCGTGGATCAGGTAGGACAAGAGCGCCACCACCAACGCCAGGTCCAAAATGGTCAAGCCAAACACCGGGGCTCCTCACAGACAGTTCAGCGACGATTGTACCGGTGTAAGCTGAACGTTTGCCGACCGGGCGTTAGCCTGCGCAGTGATCTGCGCGGACTTCCCGAGTCGTGCGCTTTCGGCCCCTTCGGGCGTTTCGGTGCCAACTACGTCACAGAAGCTCCAAAATTCTGAAAGAATGGCTGAAGCGCCCCAGCCGACACAGTTAGTCAGGAGATTTCATGGATATCGAGGTATTGCGCCGCGCTCCCCTTTTCGCCACGCTCGACGACGAGGCGTTCCGTCTGCTGACGGACGAACTTACCGAGGTGGACCTTTCACGCGGTGCCTCGGTATTCCGGGAAGGCGATCAGGGTGACCAGCTCTACTTCATCGTCTCCGGCAAGGTGAAGCTCGGCCGCACGTCACCGGACGGCCGCGAATCACTGCTGGCCATCCTCGGCCCGGGCGAACTTTTCGGCGAAATGGCGCTTTTCGACCCCAGCCCGCGAACGGCCACGGCAACCGCCGTGTCCGAGACGCGTCTGGCCGGCCTGAAGAACGAGAGCCTCAACGCGCTGCTGCGCACCCGCCCCGAGGTTTCGGCCCAGCTGCTGCAGGCCCTGGCCCGCCGCCTGCGCCGCACCAACGACTCCCTCTCCGACCTCGTCTTCTCCGACGTGCCGGGCCGTGTGGCCAAGGCGCTGCTGGATCTGGCCGACCGCTTCGGCCGCCCGGCGACCGACGGCGTCCTGGTCGCCCACGAACTGACGCAGGAAGAGCTCGCCCAGCTGGTCGGCGCCTCCCGCGAAACGGTCAACAAGGCCCTCGCTGAATTCGTGCAGCGCGGCTGGCTGCGTCTGGAAGCCCGCGCCGTCGTCATTCTTGACATGCAGCGCCTGCGCCAGCGTTCCCGCTAGGAATCCCCAGCAGCAACCACGAAGGCCGGCCCCGGGAACGGGACCGGCCTTCTGTCGTTTTCCCTGGGCTTCGTCCGCCTGCTTGTCCGCGGGACATGTCCAGCTCCGGTGGTGAGGGCTGGACATAATGCCACTATGTCCACTGGACCGGGCCAACGGAGAGCATGTCCCCCGCCGGGCCACGCCAAGAAGGGACATGTCCACTGAACCGAGCCAGGGAAAGGCATGTCCCCGGCCGGCCCACGGCAAGAAGGGACATGTCCACTGGACCGGGCCAGGGAAAGGCATGTCCAGTGGCGTGGAGGGGCCTAGCGTTCCCGCTGGGGTTCGCCGGCAATCGTCTTGGCGGCTTCGACTTCGAGCATGAGCCGGCCCTCTTCCTCGACGAGCTTCGGCTGGTAGACGTGGGCCTTGCGCTTGTAGCTGAGGTAGGCGATGCAGCCGTTGGCCTTGGCCATCTTCTCGAGCATGATCTCCGAGCCGGGCACCAGGAGTTCGCCCAGGGTGCGGCCCACGGTGTTCTCCTGGTCCACCTCATCGCCAAGCACGGTGCTGTCCCGCTCGCCCACGACTTTCCGGACGCACACCCAGCGGCCCCAGACGCCCTTGCTGGCCAGCAGCGAGGGCTGCTGGTTCACGGGCACGGTGGCCGCGAAGTAACGGGTGTTGAACCGGCGGTGCGCAAAATCGGGGCTGAGCCAGTTCACCAGGGGCTTGAGCAGGTCGGTGCGCAGCGAGAGTCCGCGCTTGGCGAGCAGGTCGGTGAAGGACTTCTCCTGCTCCGCCACGGCTTCGCGGGCGCGCATCCAGTCGGCACTGGAGGTCAGTTCCACCGTGGTGGACAGGTCGGGGCCGGCCAGCAGGATGCCGGTCTCCTCAAACAGTTCCCGGATGGCGCCGACCACGTGGCGGCGCGCCAGCCCGACGTCGGACGTCCCCATGTGCTCGGCCCAGTGCTGCGGCGAGGGGCCAAGCCAGCCGACGGCGTCGTCGTCGGACGCTTCCAGCGATCCGCCGGGGAAGGCGAGGACACCGAGCGGGGAGGACCCGGTCCGGTAACCGAGCCAGGTTTCCAGGCCGGTGGGCGAGTCCCGCAGGAGGATCACCGAGGACGCCAGGCGGGGCGCGCGGGGCGTCCGCTCACCGTGTTCAATCCAGCTGCGGGCTGCTCCCTCGAGATCGGGGGGCAGAACGAAAAGGCGACGTGCTAACTGAGGCAACGAAGTGACCGGCCTTCTAGGCGAATTCGGCGATCAGTTCGACTTCGACGGGCGAGTCGAGCGGCAGGACGGATACCCCGACGGCGGAACGCGCGTGCTGGCCGGCGTCGCCGAGGACCTGGCCCAGCAGCTCCGAGGCGCCGTTGATAACGCCGGGCTGGCCGGTAAAGGAAGGGTCGGAGGAAACAAAACCGACAACCTTGACGATCCGCGTGATGCGGTCGAGGTCGCCGATCACGCTCTTGACGGCAGCCAGGGCGTTGACGGCGCAGACGGCAGCGTAGGCCTTCGCGTCTTCCGGGGAAACCGTGGACTCGTCGGCGGCGCCGGCTGAGCCGGCGGAGACCTTGCCGGTGGCTTCGAGCTTGCCGTTGATGAACGGCAGCTGCCCGGAGGTGTAGACGTGGTTGCCGGAAATGACGGCCGGAACATACGCCGCGACCGGGGCCGCGACGTCAGGGAGCGTCAGGCCCAGCTCGGCCAGGCGCTGTTCGACGGCGGACGACGCGCCCGTGCTGCCGGCGTGGCCCGCTGCGGAGGCGCTGTCCTTGGAGACGTTTTCCGCGCCCGCCGGCGTGGCCGGAAAGGCTTCTGAGGGGGTGTTCATGGCTACTGCTTCTCCCGCTTCAGGTAGGCAACCAGGCCGTTTCCGTCAGGGCCCGGAACAACCTGGACGAGCTCCCAGCCGTCCTCGCCCCACTGGTCCAGGATCTGCTTCGTGGCATGGATAATGAGCGGAATCGTGGCGTACTCCCATTTGGTCATGACATAAAGCCTAGTCGTTGCCGGTAAAGTGGAAAACATGGCGACTGGCAAGAACCCTTTATTTGACACGGCCACCACCCTCGGAAAGATCTTTCTTTTCCTGGGCGTGAGCGCCATTTGTGGCGTCCTGGTGGCGGGTCTCCTGGTCCCCGCGGCGGCCGTTTCGGGCAGCGCGGCGAGCGGTTCGATCCAGTTCTTTGACACCCTTCCCGCAGAGTTGAAGGTCGATCCGCCGAGCCAGTCGACCACGATCCTGGCCTCCGACGGCAGCGTGATCGCCAACCTCTACGCGGAAAACCGCACCCGTGTGTCGCTGGACCAGATGTCCCCGCACATCAAGGACGCGATCATCGCCATCGAGGACAGCCGCTTCTACGAGCACGGCGGCGTGGACACCACCGGCATCCTGCGCGCCCTGGTGAGCACCGCCCGCGGCAACAAGCAGGGCGCGTCCACCATTACCCAGCAGTACGTGAACAACGTCATCAACTCCTCGCTGGAGGCCGAAGGCAAGGGCGACGAGGTCCTCCTCAACGGCGTCAACAAGGGCGTCGGGGACAAGCTCCGTGAAATGAAGCTGGCCATCGCGCTGGAGAAGAAGTTCACGAAGGAGCAGATCCTCGAGGGCTACCTGAACATCGTGTTCTTCAACCGGGACGCCTATGGCATCGAAGCCGCATCCAAGTTCTTCTTCAGCACCACGGCCAAGGACCTGACCCTTGCGCAGGCGGCACTGCTGGCAGGCGTCGTGAACAGCCCCTCGTACTACGACCCGATCACTAATCCGGAGAACGCCAAGGTCCGTCGCGACCTCGTGCTCAGCGCAATGCTGACCCAGGGCAAGATCAAGCAGGCCGACTACGACGCAGCGGTCGCAACGCCGGTGGAAACCAAGGTCACCCAGCCCCGCCAGGGCTGTGCCTATTCGCAGACGGCGCCGTATTTCTGCGACTATGTGCTCCACCTGCTCCTGAACAACCCGGCCTACGGTGCCGACGCCGCCGAGCGTGAGCGCAAGATCTTCCGCGGCGGCCTGACCATCAAGACCACGCTGGACCCGAACGCCCAGGCCGTGGCCCAGGGTCAGGTTGACGCTTCAGCCGGCGCGAACCCTGACAAGTGGGGCGCCTCGCTAGTGTCCGTGCAGCCGGGCTCCGGCAAGATCATCTCCATGGCCCAGAACACCGTCTGGTTCCCGGCCGAGGGCAAGTTCGACCAGACCCAGAACTTCAACGTGGACAGCCAGGACGCCAAGGGCAACGACCTCAATGGCCTCGGCGGCTTCCAGCCCGGCTCCACCATGAAGCCCTTCACGTTTGCGGAGTGGCTCAATGAGGGCAAGTCGATGAGCACGCAGCTCAACGGCGCCGTGCGCCGGTATACCCAGAACTTCCCGTGGCGGAACACCTGCCCGGCACCGACCGTCGGCTGGTATGACGCGACGAACGGCACCCATGACCTGCAGAACGCGGAGGAGGGCTACTACAAGTACATGTCGGTCGTTGACGGCCTGGCCAACTCCATCAACACGATCACTTTCGCCACTGCGGCCCAGGTGGACCTCTGCGGTATCCAGAAGATCGTCGATGCCGTCGGCATCCACGGCGGCCTGCCGAGCGCGGACAACCCCAACCCCCAAGTGCCAATGACCACTCTCGGCAACCTCATCGGGTCCACCCAGACGGCGCCGCTGACCATGGCCAGCGCGTTCGCCACCTTCGCCAACGACGGCAAGTACTGCGAGCCGATCGCCATTGATTCGGTGACGGACGCAACCGGTGCCCAGCTGCCGGCCCAAACACCGAACTGCAGGGACGCGATCAAGCCCGAGGTGGCCCACGGCGTCGCGTACGCCATGCAGGAAGTGCTCAACCGCGGCTCGGGCTCGCTGATCCAGCCCCGGATTTCGACCCGGACCACCTTCCCCATCGCCGCGAAGACCGGAACCAACGACACCAACAGCTCCACGTGGGTGGCGGGCTACACCAAGGGCCTGGCGACGGCCACGTGGTTTGGCGATCCCCTGGGCAACCAGCAGCGCGCCGGCCAGAACGTCACGATCAACGGCAAGTTCTACAAGGGGATCGACGGTTACATGATCGCCGGACCGCAGTTCTCGAACTACATGGCCCAGGTCGCGCCGGCCTACGGCACCGATCCGTTCCCGGCCCCGCCGTCGAACCTGCTGAACGCGCCGGCCCCGGAAGCGCCGCCGCGGACGTCCACCCCGACGGAGCAGAGCACCGAGCCGGCCACGGAACCGTCCGCCGACCCGAAGCCGTCACCGACAAAGTCCAGCAGGAAGTAGCCGATGACCCGGGGGAATGATCTGGCAGGCCGCGTCCGAAGCATCGGACGCGGCTTTGCCGTGACCGCTGCGATCGGGACGGCGGCCGGGGCGGCCGCTGCAGGCTACGGGCTGTGGGAGAAGAACCAGTTCGTGCTCAGGGAGGAAACCCTCCCCATACTGCCTGCGGGGTTCGGCCCGTTCCGGGTCCTGCATCTCTCCGACATCCACTTCGTGCCGGGCCAGCAGCGGAAGGCGCGGTGGCTGTCGTCCCTGGCGGAGTTGAGGCCGGACCTCGTGGTGAATACGGGCGACAACCTCAGCCATGCCAAGGGCGTTGACCCCCTCGTGGCGGCCCTGCGTCCCCTGTTGGAGTTCCCCGGAGTGTTTGTCCCCGGCTCGAACGACTACTTCGGCCCGCGCGTCAAGAACCCCGCCTCATATTTGCGCGGCCCCTCGGCCCAGCGCAAAGACCCGGAGAAGCTCGACTGGCCCCGGCTGCGCTCCGAATTCGGCATGTCAGGCTGGGTGGAACTGACCAACCGCTGCCAGTCCGTCGTGCTGAAGGGCATCCGCTTCGATTTTTCCGGCGTCGACGATCCCCACCTGCGCCTGGAACGGTATGCGGGCTGGCCGCGCGGCACCAAGGGCCGGGACGCCGACCCGCACCTGCGCATCGCCGTGGCGCACGCTCCCTACCAGCGGGTCCTCGACCACTTCACCGAGGCTGGCGCCGACCTCCTCCTGGCCGGCCATACCCACGGTGGACAGATCTGCGTCCCGGGATACGGGGCACTGGTCACCAACTGCGACCTTCCCACCTGGCGGGCCCGGGGACTGCACACCTGGGAAAGCAACGGCAGTACGACGCCGGTGAACGTCTCGGGGGGCATCGGCACCTCCCGCTTCGCCCCGGTCCGCATTGCCTGCCGGCCCGAAGCCGTCCTGCTCACGCTGACCTCCCGCGCCTAAGCCTGCCGGCCCTCCGGCCTCACGGGTGGACATGCCCTCCGCCCGCGCCGCCGCCCGCGGGACATGCCCTCCCCAGACCGCGAGCGTTGGGCATGGACCCACAATGCCCACCCGCTGCACCCAAGACTGGACATGTCCCACGGGGGCTGCACCTAAGACTGGACATGTCCCGCGGTCAGCGCGCCGCCCGGACCCCATTGCGGATCGTAATGACTGGGCGAGATGCTGGGAGCGCTGAACAACGTGTGAATCCGGTCACTTGATGGCCTAGGGTAGTTGCTACAGGAAACTACATTCAACGGTGCTATCTATGCACGGGCGTCTTAAGAAGCAGGCATGGCCAAGCAGAGTTCATTCTTTACCTCCATCAGCCGTCTCTACCCGCACGTCAGGCCCATCCTGCCCCGGCTGGTCATGGGCCTGCTCTGCGCACTGCTGGCCAGTGTCATGGCGCTGGCCATCCCGCAGGTGCTGCGCGTGCTGGTCAACGAGTCCCTGCAGCCGGGCGGCAGCCCGGACGCCGTCTGGGGCGCCTCGCTCCTCATCCTCGTCCTGGGCATCGCCGAGGCCGGCCTCGTGGCCCTGCGCCGGCAGTTCGTCATCAATCCGGCCACCACCGTCGAGACCCGGATGCGGGTCTCCCTCTACGGGCACCTTCAGGACCTCACGGTCTCTTTCCATGACCGCTGGGGCTCCGGGCAGCTGCTCTCCCGGGCCATGACGGACCTGAACTTCCTGCGCCGCTGGATGGCCTTCGGCGCCATCATGCTGGTGGTCACCACGCTTACCGTGGTGATCGGCGTCGCGGTGATGTTCTCCATGAGCTGGCAGCTGGCCCTGATCTTCCTGGCCGCCGCCGTGCCGATCATGATCTACGGGTTCCGTTTCCGCACCCGGTTCAGCAAGGTGGCGCGCCGCAGCCAGGACCAGGCCGGGGACCTCGCCACGACGGTCGAGGAATCCGTGCACGGCATCCGGGTCCTGAAGGCGTTCGGCCGCAGCCGCGAGGCGCTGGAGAACTTCAACGAACAGGCCGAGGAACTCCGGCAGACGGAGATCGCCAAGGCCAAACACCTGGCCACCTTCAGCCTGGTGGTGACCCTCCTGCCCGAACTCGCCCTCGGCGCCGGCCTCGTCGTCGGCATCCTGCTGGCCTCCACGGACCAGCTCTCCATCGGGTCCCTCGTGGCCTTCTTCGCCACCGCCGCAGTGGTCGCCGCACCGGTCGAGTTCTGCGGCATGCTGCTGGCGATGGCCCTCACCGCGAAGTCCGCGGTGGACCGGCACTTCGAAGTCATGGACGCGCAAAACACGATCACCAGCCCGGACCAGCCCCGCCGGCCGGCCGGGCTCAAGGGTGCCCTCAGCTTCCGCAACGCCTCGTTCGCGTTCGAGGACGCCCCGGACAAGCCGATCCTCAAGAACATCACCCTGGACATCCGGCCCGGCGAAACCATGGCCCTCGTGGGCATCACCGGCAGCGGCAAGAGCGCCCTGCTCCAGCTGGTCCCCCGCCTCTACGACGTCAACGGCGGCTCCATCACCATCGACGGCGTGGACCTGCGGGAGTTCGGCGTGGAGGACCTGCGCACCGCGGTGGCGGTCGCGTTCGAAGACACCACCTTGTTCTCCAGCTCCGTCCGGGACAACGTCCTGCTCGGCGCGCCCGACGCCGGGTCGGCGGAAGGCCGCGACGCGGCCCTGGAGGAAGCCCTCGACGTCGCCCAGGCCCACTTCGCCTATTCGCTGCCGCACGGGGTGGACACCCTGATCGGCGAGGAGGGCCTCAGCCTCTCCGGCGGCCAGCGCCAGCGCATTGCCCTGGCCCGCGCCATCGCCGCGAAACCCGCCGTGCTGGTCCTGGACGACCCGCTCTCGGCACTGGATGTGAACACCGAGGTGCTCGTCGAGGCAAGGCTCCGCCAGGTCCTCGCGGACACCACCACGCTGATCGTGGCCCACCGGCCCTCCACCGTGGCGCTGGCCGACCGGGTGGCCCTGCTCGAGGACGGCCGGATCGCCGCCGTCGGAACCCACACGGAACTGCTCGCCAAAAACAGCCACTACCGCTACGTGATCGCCAGCCTGGACGCGGAACCGCGGGACCTGGATTCAGAATTGTCCGCCCTCGAGGACCAGTCCGAGGAGATTTCCCGATGAGCAGCGCAACGTTCGGTACCGCCAATGAGGACAACGCGCACCTCAGCCGGAACGAGAGCAAGGCCGTACGGCGGCGCTCCCTGACCCTTCTGGGCTCCCTGATCCGCCCCGTCCGGGCCCGTTTCTGGCTGACCATCGGCGCCGTCGTCCTGTCCCAGGCCGCCCGCGTGGCCGGGCCGGCGCTGATAGCCTTCGGGATCGACCACGCCCTGCCGGCCGTGCGCGCCGGCGACAACCTTCCCCTGGTCTTCGCCGGCGTCGCCTACCTCGCCGCGGCCGTCGTGGCGGCCGGCCTGACGGCCCTGTACGTGACCTCGACGGCGCGGCTCAGCCAGGCGATGCTGCTGGACCTCCGCGTCCGGGTCTTCCGCCACACGCAGCGGCTGAGCCTGGAATTCCACGAGAAATACACCTCCGGCCGCATCATCGCCCGGCAGACCTCGGACCTGGAGGCCCTGCGCGAACTCCTGGATTCCGGCGTGAGCTCGCTGGCCTCCGGGATGCTGTTCATGGCGTTTACGGCCGTGACGGTGTTCGCCCTGGACTGGCGCAGCGGGGTGCTGGTGCTGGCCGCCGGTGTGCCGATGTATTTCCTGGCCCGCTGGTACCAGAAGCACTCACAGATCGCCTTCCGCGAATCCCGGGTGGTCTCCGCCCGGCTGATCGTGCACTTCGTGGAGACCATGACGGGCATCCGGGCCGTGAAGGCGTTCCGGAAGGAACGCGAGAATGCCGCGCGCTACGCCGAACTGTCGGAGGACTACCGGCGCGCGACCGTCCGCTCCATCAACCTCAACGGCATCTTCCAGCCCGGGCTGGTGCTGATCGGGAACGTCTGCGTGGCCCTCGTGCTGCTCACGGGCGGCTTCCGGGTCCTCAGCGGCGACCTCGAGGTCGGTGTGCTCCTGGCCCTGATCCTGTCCACCAAGCGTTTCTTCCAGCCGGTGGACCAGATGGCGATGTTCTATAACTCGTTCCAGAGCGCCCAGGCGGCCCTGGAAAAGGTCTCGGGCCTGCTCGAGGAGGTCCCCACCGTGCGGCCGCCGAAGACACCCGTTGCCCTGGACCATGCGCGGGGCAGTGTCGACTTCGACGGCGTCGAATTCCGTTACGGCGACGGCCCGGTCGTCATCCCGCGGCTGGACCTGCACATCCCCGCCGGCCAGACGGTCGCGCTGGTCGGGCAGACAGGCGCCGGCAAGTCCACCCTCGCGAAGCTGATTGCCCGCTTCTACGACGTCTCCGCCGGGTCCGTGACCCTCGACGGCGTGGACTTGCGCCAGCTCACCACCGAGGACCTGCGCCGGCACGTCGTCATGGTCACCCAGGAGGCCTTCCTGTTCAGCGGGTCCGTGGCGGACAACATCGCCCTGGGCCGGCCCGAAGCCTCGCGCGAGGAGATCGAGGACGCGGCCCGGGCAGTGGGGGCGCACGCCTTCATCATGGACCTTCCGGACGGCTACGACACCGACGTCAACAAGCGAGGCGGCCGCGTCTCCGCCGGACAGCGCCAGCTGATCAGCTTCGCCCGGGCCTTTCTGGCCCGCCCGGCCGTCCTGATCCTGGACGAGGCAACGTCCTCGCTGGACATCCCGTCGGAGCGCATGGTCCAGCAGGGCCTCGCGGGGCTTCTGCGCGGGACACGGGAGGCTGGGACACGGGATACCGGGACACGGGAGGCCGGACCGTCTGAGACCGGCGGCCAGCCCGCCGCAGACGCGGACTCCGGCCCGGACGCTGCCGCCGGCTCCGGGCGGACAGCGCTGATCATTGCCCACCGGCTCTCCACCGTGGAGACGGCGGACCGGGTCCTGGTGGTGCATGACGGACGCGTCGTCGAAGACGGCACCCCGGCGCAGCTGATCGGCGACGGCGGCGCTTTCGCCCGGCTCCACGGCGCTTGGAAAGACTCGCTGGTCTGAACAGCTCCTGCCGTCCCGGGGCGCACCCGGGACGGGACGGCGGCCAGGCTACGTCGTCCCGTCGCCGTCGTCCTCAGGCCCGATTTCGCATCCGGGGCTTGATCGGATACTCTTGTGAAGTTGCTTTTGAAGCAGCGGATCGGGATGTGGCGCAGCTTGGTAGCGCGCGTCGTTCGGGACGACGAGGTCGCAGGTTCAAATCCTGTCATCCCGACCACAGACAAAAGAGGGCCCTCCACGCGGAGGGTCCTCTTTTGCGTTTCCGCACTATTTGTTGCCTCCCGCACGGGCGGTCCTCCCGGCGCGGACGTTGCCCGGACACGACACAGCCCCGGGAGAAATCTCCCGGGGCTGCACGGCTAGATCGGGGCTGTTACATCGGATCGGGCCAGTTGCCGACGTTCAGCGAGTGGGTCATGGGGTCGGGCCAGTTGCCCACCGCCTGGGCGGCGCGCATGGGGTCGGGCCAGTTGCCGACGGCGGCAACGTCTGAGACATCGGTAAGTGAAGCAGCGGACAGCACGGCCGGGGCCGCGGCGGAGAATGCCAGTGCGCCCGCCAAGACGGCGCCGGCTGCAATCTTCTTCAACATAGGTTTCCTCAATATGGGTTGGGGTCCTTAACCAAGTCAGCACTACCCTTGTTGACACACATTGTAAAATGGTTTCCACAGAGACTGTCAAGCATTTAGTACAAAGAATGTCCGGAATTAGGAGGTATCCGTGGGGAACGGATTTGGGGAGAAGCTCCGCGCGGAACGGCTCGAACGGGGCCTGACGCAGGCGGAGCTGGGCCGTGACCTGTACTCCCCCAGCTACATCTCTCTGCTGGAAACCGGGCGCCGCGAGCCGACTGCCGATGTCATCGAAGAGCTTGCCCGCCGGCTCGAACTGGCGCCCAAGGCGCTCGAGGCCTGGAGCCAGCCGGTTTCCGTCAGCGACGCCGAATACGTGCTCGCGGGACTGTATGCCCGGCAAGCCTGGGACCTCCGGGACTACCCCGTGGCCGCCACCCACGCCGCCGCCGCCGCCAAGATCGCCCTGGAGGCCAAGAACACCAGCGCGTGGTGGAACATGACCTATATGCAGGCCGAGTGCCTGATCAAGCAGGGCCTCTGGCAGGAGTGCAAGGACGTGGTCCAGAATCTCCTGGAGCACCCGATGGCCGCGGAGTCGGCCGGGCTCGGCGTCCGGGCCCAACAGATGCTCGCCGCAGCCTCGCAGGGGCAGGGGCAGCTGACCGCCGCCGTCGAGCATGCGCAGGAAGCGGTGCGGCTCTGCGCCCAGCTGCCCAAGGGCTCCACCATGATCATCGGCGCCCTCCGCGCCCTTATCGGCGCCCTGGCCGAGAGCGGCCGGCTCGATGAGGCCTGGGAGTACTGCCAGGCCATGAACGACCAGATGGACGACCACTCAATGTCCCAGCTCGCCGGCGAGGTGGCCTGGGTGATCGGCAACGTGGCCTTCATGCGCCACGACTACCCCGAGGGGATCAAATACCACGAGCGGGCCGGCCGGCTGCTGTCCCCGGCCAATGACATCGACCTGTGGGCCCGGTTCAACAAGGCCTCCGCCGCCGTCCGCCTCTCCTCGGGAATCGTCGAACCCGAGACGCTGTCGTCGATCGAGCGCGCCGAACTGGCCCTCTCGATTGTCGGCGGCAACAAGACGGACCAGCTCGAAGTCGCCTTCATCCGCGCCCGCTGGCTCTACCTCACCGGCGACATCGTGGCCGCCGTCCAGAAGCTGCGCGAGATCCACGCCGAGCGGGAGGCGCTGGCCCGGCACACCGCAGGCGAGGTCTCCCTGCTGCTGGGCAAGGCCCTCAAGGCCGCCGGGGAATCCGCGGAGGCCCTGGTGTACCTCGAGGAAGCCCAGAAGGAGTTCAGCGCGGCGGGCGCCTCGGACCGGGTCCAGCAGGCCCTGGACGCCGTGCTCGAGATCAAGCTGGCCCAGCGGCGGGCCGAGGCCGCTTCCGCGGAAGCGTAGCCCCGGCCCGGACGGTCTAGGCGAACGTCCGGCCGGGCTAGGCGAACGTCCGGCCGGTGAGCTTCTCGTAGGCCTCCACATAGCGGCTGCGCGTGCGCGCCACGACGTCGGCCGGAAGGACGGGCGGGGGCGTGTCGGAGGCCTTGTCCCAGCCCGATTCGGCCGAGGTCAGCCAGTCGCGCACATACTGCTTGTCGTAGGACGGCTGGGCCTGCCCGGGCCGGCACGTGGCCGCGTCCCAGAAGCGTGAGGAATCCGGGGTCAGCACCTCATCGCCCAGGGTGATGACGCCGGTGGCGGCGTCGAGGCCGAATTCCACCTTGGTGTCGGCCAGGATGATGCCGCGGCCGCGCGCGATTTCCTCGGCCTTGGTGTAGATCTCCAGGGTCAGCCGGCTCAAGTTCGCCGCGACGTCCGCACCGACCAGGCCCACGACGGCGTCGTAGGTGATGTTCTCGTCGTGCTCGCCCACCTCGGCCTTCGCCGAGGGTGTGAAGATGGCTTCCTGCAGGCGCGATCCGTCCACAAGGCCGGCGGGCAGCGGGATGGAGCACACGGTGCCCGACTCGCGGTACTCCAGGAGCCCGGAGCCGGTGAGGTAGCCGCGCGCGATGCATTCGACCGGGAACATGTCCAGTTTCTTGCAGATCATCGCCCGGCCCTCGACGGCGGCGGGAACACCGCCGTCGACCGTGGACGCGAGGACGTGGTGGGCGACGCCGAGCTGTTCGAACCACCACAGGCTCAGCTGGGTCAGGATGCGGCCCTTGTCCGGGATCTCGCTGGCCAGGACGTGGTCATAGGCGCTGATGCGGTCGCTGGCCACCACCAGGACGCAGTCCTGGCCGAAACGTTCGGTGAACGCCGGGTCCGCGGGGACGTAGAGGTCGCGGACTTTCCCGGAGTAGACGTGCTGCCAGCCGGGCAGGTCCAGCGTGGCGGTGTCCAGTCCGCCCTTGGGCTGGGTCTCGGGCTGGGTGCCGGGCGTCGGGGTTGCGGGTTCTGTCACGTTCACGCCTTCGCTTTCGACGCCGCCGGAGTTCCCGGTGCCGCGACGCGGATTTGACCGCGGGCGGCTTTGCCGCCGATGTCGGTGCGGAACTGGCTGCCGTCCAGCTGGACGAGTTCGACGCCGTCGTACGCCCGTTCCCGGGCCTCCACGAGGTCCGTACCCAGCGCCACGACGGCCAGGACGCGGCCGCCGGCGGACACGACCTTGCCTTCGCCGTCGAGCTTGGTACCGGCATGGATCACGTGGACGCCGTCCAGGGCGTCGACCTTCTTCAGGCCCCTGATGCGGTCGCCCGTCCGCGGGGTGTCCGGGTAGTTTTCGGCGGCCACGACGACGGCGACCGCCGTGTCCTTGGACCAGCGCAGCGGCTGGACCTTGTCCAGTTCGCCCTTGGCAGCGGCCATCAGCAGCCCGCCGAGGGGCGTCTTGAGCCGGGCGAGGACGGCCTGGGTTTCGGGGTCGCCGAACCGGACGTTGAATTCGATGACCCGCGTGCCGCGCGAGGTCAGGGCGAGGCCGACGAAGAGGACGCCGACGAACGGCGTGCCGCGGTGGGCCATCTGGTTGATCGTGGGCTGGGCGACGCGGTCGATCACTTCCTGGACGAGGCCTTCGGGGGCCCATTCCAGGGGCGTGTAGGCGCCCATGCCGCCGGTGTTGGGGCCTTCGTCGTTGTCGAAGATGCGCTTGAAGTCCTGCGCCGGAGACAGGGCCACGGTGTTGGTGCCGTCGCAGAGGACGAAGACGGAGACCTCGGGCCCGTCGAGGAACTCCTCGATCACCACGGTGCCGCCGGCGTCGAAACAGCTCTGGGCGTGCGCGAGAGCCTCGACGCGGTTGTTGGTGACGACGACGCCCTTGCCGGCGGCGAGCCCGTCGTCCTTGACGACGTAGGGGGCGCCGAACGTGTCGAGCGCGTCGGCGGCTTCCTCGGCGGTGCCGGCCACCCGGGCCATGGCCGTGGGCACGCCGGCCTCGGCCATGACTTCCTTGGCGAAGGCCTTGGACGCCTCGAGCTGGGCCGCGGCCTTGCTGGGGCCGAAGACGGGGATGCCGGCGGCGCGGACGGCGTCGGACACACCGGCGGCGAGGGGCGCCTCCGGGCCGACCACCACCAAATCCACGGTGAGCCTGACGGCCAGCGCGGCGACGGCGTCGGGATTGTTCGCGTCGATCGCATATGTGGGGACCAGCGCGCTGATGCCGGCGTTGCCCGGGGCCGCGTGGACCTCGGAAACGTTGGGGTCGGCAAGCAAGGATCGGACAATGGCGTGTTCGCGGCCGCCGGGGCCGATGACAAGTACCTTCACAGTCTCCAAGGGTACGTGGTGCACCCCGCAGGCTCCTAAGCTGTGTCGGCCGCTGGACATGCTCAATCTTCGCGGCGCGGCACGCCCGGGCGCCGGACAATCCGCGGGACATGCCCAGTCCAGGCCCCGGCCAATGGACACAATGCCACCATGTCCATGCCTGGAAACCAGCACTGGACATGTCCCCTGGGGCCCATGAGCATGTCCAGGCCTGGGTCCCAGCACTGGACATGTCCCCCTGGGACCCAGGAGTATGTCCATGCCTGGAACCAGCACTGGACATGCCCCCCTGGGCCGCGGAACATACCCAAGCACCAGGCATGAGAGTGGCTCTGAGTCCGCAGCGGGGCAAGCCCGGGGCGCCGGACAATCCGCGGGACATGCCCAGTCCAGGCCTCGGCCAATGGACACAATGCCACCATGTCCAGGCCTGGGTCCCAGCACTGGGCATGTCCCCCTGAGGCCCAGGAGTATGTCCACTCGCCAGACAATCCGCCGGCCGCGCGGCTACGAATGGCCTGTATGAACAAGCCCAGCATGAAGCCCAACAAGCGGTCCCGCGGCGCCACAGCCCTGGCCGCGGTGGCCGGTGTGGCCGCCGCCGCCGTCGTCCTGTCCGTCGCGGAACTGATCGGCGCGTTCTTCACCGCGCGGGCCACGCCCCTTATTGCGCTGGGCTCCACGTTCATCGACTTCACGCCGCCGTGGATGAAGGACTTTGCCATTGCCACGTTCGGCACCAACGACAAGGCCGCGCTGTTCGTCGGGATGGCGGTCACGATCCTGCTCCTCGCGTGCGTGCTCGGCATCGTGGCGTACCGGAAGTGGGCCCTGGGTGTGGCGGGTGTGGTGCTGATGGGCGCCGTGATCGTCGGCAGTGTGGTGACCCGGGCAAGCGTCAAACCGGTCGACGCGATTCCCTCCCTGATCGGCACCGTGGTGGGTCTGGTGGTGCTTCGTCTCCTGATCACCAGGCTGTGGCGGATGCAGGCATGGCCGGACCGTGCGGCCGACGTCGCCGCGAAGGAACCCGAGCGCCCGGCGACCACGCGGCGCGCATTCTTCGCCGCCGCCGGCATCACCGCGGCCGCCTCGGCCGTTGCTGCCACCGGCGGGCGCCTGCTGAGCGCGGCCCGCAGCAACGTGGCCGCGGCCCGTGAATCGCTGAAGCTGCCCGCACCGGCCAAGGCCGCCGCCGCCGTCCCGGCCGGTGTCCAGTCCAAGGTGGCTGGCGTCACGCCGTGGCTGACCCCGAACAAGGACTTCTACCGGATCGACACGGCCCTCAGTGTGCCGGAGATCAACGCCCAGGACTGGGAACTGCGCATCCACGGCCTTGTGGAACAGGAGGTCCGGCTCACGTTCCAGGATCTGCTCGACGCCCAGCTGATCGAATCCCATGTGTCGCTGACCTGCGTGTCCAACCCGGTCGGCGGCAACCTGGCCGGCAACGCCAAATGGCTGGGCATGCCCATCCGAGACGCCCTGAAGCTGGCCCGCCCCAAGCAGGGCGCGGACATGGTGCTCTCCACCTCGATTGACGGTTTCAGCGCCTCCACGCCGCTGGAAGTCCTCCAGGACGACCGCGACGCCATGCTGGCGATCGGCATGAACGGCGAGGCCCTCCCGCTCGAACACGGCTACCCGGTGCGGATGGTGGTTCCCGGGCTGTACGGCTTCGTCTCCGCCACGAAGTGGGTGGTGGACCTCGAGGTGACCCGGTTCGCCGACAGCAAGGCATATTGGACCCAGCGCGGCTGGTCCGAACGCGGCCCGATCAAGACCATGGCGCGCGTGGAGGTGCCCAAGTCCTTCGCCAAGGTCCCCGCCGGAAAGGTCGCACTCGGCGGTTCCGCGTGGGCCCAGACCCGCGGGATCACGAAGGTGGAGGTGCAGATCGACAGCGGCCCCTGGACCGAGGCAGTGCTCTCCGACGAGGCCTCCCTCATCACCTGGCGGCAGTGGTCCTTCGAATGGGACGCCACGCCGGGCCCGCACTACATCAAGGTCCGCGCCACGGACGGCACCGGCGAGGTCCAGACGGACAAGCGGGCGGATCCGGTCCCGGACGGCGCCTCCGGCTGGCAGTCAGTCATGGTGACCGTGGAATAACCGGGGTATCAGCACCGGGCACCATAGACTTGCTGCATGGCTTTGAACCCGCATGCAACCTTCACAGTCGACTCCGCCGTCGAACTGGCAGTCATCGAACGCAGCGGCTTCGTGGAGTCCCGCCACATCGGCTCGGCTGTTGTGCTTGCCGCGGATGGAACTGTAGTGATCGAGCTCGGCGATATTAACGCGCCCATTTTTGCCCGGTCCACGCTCAAACCGCTGCAGGCCCTCGCATCGATGCAGTCCGGAGTGCCCTTGCGGGGTGCCCAGGTGGCCATCGCGTGCGGCAGCCACGTCGGGTCCCTGGACCACATGGATGTGGTCGAGGGCATGCTCAAGGCGGCCGGGGCCAAGGAAGACCAGCTGCAGTGCCCGGCCGACTGGCCCCAGGATGAGACCGCCCGGAACTGGCTCGTCCAGACCGAGCGCGGCAAGTCCAGGCTTGCGTTCAACTGCTCGGGCAAGCACGCTGCGTTCCTTTGGGCGTGCACGGAGAACGGCTGGGACAAGAACAGCTACCTCGAACCCAACCACCCGCTGCAGCAGCGCATCCGCTCCGTGATCGAGGAGTACTGCGGCGAACACATCACCCACCTGGGCATCGACGGCTGCGGCGCACCGGTTGCCGCCGTCTCCCTGATCGGCCTGGCCCGGGCCTACTCGAAGCTGGCCAAGGCTCCGGGCGACAAGAACTCGAACGCACGGGCCGCCACGATTGCCACGTCCATGCTGGACTACCCGTGGGCCGTCCAGGGGCGCGGGCAGGCCAACACGATCGTGATGGACGAACTCGGCATCCTCGCCAAGATCGGCGCCGAGGGGGTGCTGGTCATGGCCACCCGCCAGGGCGTCTCGGTTGCCATCAAGATGCTCGACGGCAACATCCGGGCCACCACCCTGGTGGGGCTGACGCTCCTCGCGGCCTCCGGCGCCGTCGAAATCCCTGAAGTGTCCAGCGTCCTGGACAAGGTGGTGGACCCCGTCCTGGGCGGGGGACGCCCGGTAGGCAAAATCCGGCTCGGGCGGGCCGTCGCGGCTCTGCTGGACTAGGGCTGGAGGCAGGAAAGTGGCTGTATCGCGCCGCCGAATCGCCGTGGACGAGGGCCGCGCGGCACTTGCCGCGTGGCAGGACGCCAATCCCGCGGCACCCGGCCCCGAAGGAACCAGCGCCGTCCCGCGCAGCACCATCGCGACGGCGGTGCGCTACTCGCTGGAGGAAGTCAGCGCGCGGGCGCCCGGCAACTCCGTGGAGGTGCGGGTCCCTCCGTTCGGCGTCACGCAGTGCGTGGAGGGCCCGCGGCACACGCGCGGCACCCCGCCGAACGTCATCGAGTGCGACGCCGCCACCTGGCTGGCGATGGTCAGCGGGCGATTGAGCTGGGCAGACGCCGTCGCGGCCGGCCATGTTGCGGCCTCGGGACTGCGCGCGGACCTGTCCGCCCTGCTGCCGCTCTAACCCGGCCTCCTAACCTCCCACAAGCCGGTCCTCAAGCGGCCAGGACCTCAGCCGCGGCCGATGAACGGCATGCCCGCAGCCGTGACCACGAGGGATCCCACGTTGGCCGACGCCGGCATCCCGGCCATCAGCAGCACGGCCCGGGCGGCGTCCTGCACCGCAAATGTCGGCTCGGCCCGCAGGCTGCCGTCTGCCTGGACCGCCCCGGAGCCGACGCCGATCTCCTCCATGAGATCCGTTGCGGCATTGCCGATGTCGATTTGTCCGCAGGTGATGCCGAACTCCCGCCCGTCCAGGTCAATGCTTTTGGTCAGCCCCGTGATCGCATGCTTGGTCACCGTGTAGGCCACCGTCCGGGGCCGGGGTGAATGCGCCGCGATCGAACCGTTGTTGATGATCCGTCCGCCCTGGGGCGACTGGGCCTTCATGGCCCGGACGGCGGCCGCGGCGCAGAGGAGGGATCCTGTGAGGTTCACGGCCACGGTCGCGTCCCAGTCCTCCATGGTGATCTCGTCCACTGAGGCGGCGGGGCCGAACACGCCGGCGTTGTTGAAGAGCACGTCCACCCGTTCCCACTGCCCCAGCGCCGCGGCGAAGAGCCGCTCGACGTCGTCGGGGACGGTGACATCGCACGGGACCGCGAGCGCCTGGCGGTGGCCGGCCGCGGTCTCGCGGAGCGGCTCCTCCCGCCGCCCCGCCAGGACCACCCGGTAGCCCTCGGCCAGCATGAGGCGGGCCACCGCACGGCCGATGCCGGAACCGGCTCCGGTGACGACGGCGACCCTTCCGGGGGTGTGGTGCTGGCTCATGGGGTCCTCCTCGACGGTTACGCGGCTGCCCGGCCAGCGT
The DNA here is from genome assembly GCF_918697925.1 of Arthrobacter sp. Bi26. Classification (GTDB taxonomy): domain Bacteria; phylum Actinomycetota; class Actinomycetes; order Actinomycetales; family Micrococcaceae; genus Arthrobacter. Next base: position 969 of record NZ_CAKKMF010000075.1, on the reverse strand, counting down.
ACCGCCGAGATGGCACTTCACGGCAGTGTTTCGCGCCCGGACCGCCGCGAACTGTCATCTCGGTGGGTCATCTCGGGAGGCTGCGGGCGGACATTTCGGGGCGGGCCGCCCTAGCGGGAGTCCTCGCCGCGGTCCCGGGTCTGCCGGCCCGTGCGGTAGCCGGACCAGAACGCGAGTACCAGCAGCCCGACGCCGATCAGCGCGGACCCGGTCCAGGCGCTGGCGCCCATGAACATAAGCCCCTGCGGCACGACGGGTCCGGTGGCCAGCGGAGCATACGCGAACCAGCCAAAGTCCTCCTGCGGCACCGGCTGGGCGAGGAAGACCAGCCCGGCGAGCAGCATGGCCGCGGCGGCGAGCGGCACGGCCACACGGCCGAGCAGACTCTTCCGGGCACGGCCGGAATTCCGATTCCCCCGCGGATCCATGGCCATACTGTAACCGCTCGGCGCAGGAATCCCGGCAGGGTCCAACGGCCGCCCGGAGGTCAGTGGCGGGCCTGCGCCCTCTTTCCCGCCGCCAACGAGCCTCCAATTGCGGAGTTTGATCGCCCGGCACCGCCGCGCCGCCCCCTGATCACCCGGGCGGACGAGCCGGGCACGGCGGCCCGTCCATCGGCGCTGCGGTCCCTGATCAGGCCGGTTCCTGCGATCTCCCTCGCCTGGGCGACGCCGGCAACGGCCGCTTTCTTGGTGGGAAACGTCACTGAGACCGCCATCAGTTGTCCTGCCCCGTCCATCATCCGAATGCGGTAGCCGCCGTCGGGCGCGTCCACGAGCTCAAAATACCCCGCCATTGCACACTCCTCGTTCCCTCGTATCCCCCGCCGGGATGTTAGTAAGTGTACTTACTTAACGGTGGAGGGAAAGTGCTGAAGGTCCTGCCGTTCCCCCACTGGAGCCCACCGGCGGCCGGGCCGAGGGTCACGGGGACAGGTCACTGGCAGGGTTTGCGGGCACGGGCACACGT
>NZ_CAKKMF010000074.1 GCF_918697925.1 Arthrobacter sp. Bi26 | reverse complement strand
TCCCCGGGCTCAAGGCCGCCGATGTAGGACGAGCAGGTGCCCCGGTACTGGCCGTCACCGGACAGGGCCGGGCCTTCCAGCAGGCCCACGGTCAGGCGCACGTGGCGGGGGTTGGCCAGCGGGGCGGAGGAGATGGAGTAGAACCGCGCGCGGATCGGACCCATCATGTCCAGGAAGACCGCGAGCGGCAGCTCGACCGCCCGGAAGCGCTCCAGCAGGCCCAGCACGGAGACACGCTTGCCCAGGATCTCAGTCTGATAGCGCTCCTCGGCTTCGGCGGTGTCGGCCGTGTAGGCCTGAAGCTGCGGTCGGGTCCACGGGCACTCCGTGTGCTCAGCCAGCGTCTGCATCTGGGAGCGGGTGGCCACGTCCTGCAACTCCAGGAAATCGGTGAGCAGCAGTCCTGCCGTCACAGGGGTGCCCACAGGGAGGTGGGTGCGGCCGCCGGTGGGCAGCTCCAGGCGCAGGACCTGATCGCGGTCGACGCCGAGCGCCGCGAGGGCACGGTTCACCAGGGCCGGTTCGTTCTTGGCGAAGACGGCCAGGTGGTTGCCGGTCTCGTAGGTGACACCCTCCGGCAGGCCGATGGTGATGGACTTCGCCGCCGGGCGCGGCGGCTCGAGGCTGAAGTCCCACAGGCCGGTGGCGTCGGCCACGAGTTCCTCGTTGGCCACCACCGTGAGGGGGTAGGCCTGCTCGGAGACGATCGCGGGGCGCACGTCCGCCTCGGTGAGCAACTGCACCTGGAAGCGCGGGCTGCTCACCTCGGAGGTGTCGGCGGCGTACTCCTCGGCCAGGGTGGCCCACAGGGTTTCCATCCAGCGGCTGGCCATGCCGTCGAAGTCACCGGCGGCATCCGCGGCGCCGCGCTCGATGACGGGGGTGGCGCCGGCGGCCAGCAGGCCTTCTTCGATCCGCTTGGGGAAGCCCTGGTAAGTGGCCACCCACTGGGTGTTGCCGGCCCCCAGCAGTGCGAACCGCACGTCCGACAGCGAACCCTCCGGGAGTCCGGAAGCGAGCAGGTCGTCGAAACGCTGCGCGTTGTCCGGGGCCTTGCCGTTGTAGCTGGAGGCCACCACGACAAGCAGGCCCTCGGTGGGCAGGTTGTCGCCCAGCTCGTCCAGACCGATCAGCGTGGTGCCGAAGCCGGAGCGCTCACTGCGGTCGGCGATGGTGCGCGCCAGGTCCTCGCACGAGCCGAGGCTGGAGCCGTAGGCGACGGTCAGGTTCACCCCGACACCGCTGACTGCGGCCTGCGCCGGCGTGTCGCCGGTCTGCAGGTCCACTGCGCCGAACACGGTCCGCTCGTGCTCCTGACGGGACCGCACTTCCAGTTCGAAGCCGCCGGGCTTGCGCGTCAGCGCCTCCTGGACGTCCATCTTGTAGTCGTTGGTGTCGGCGAACTTGAACTTCTGCAGCACCAGCGCGAGGGCCAAGCGGGCCTCGGTGAGCGCAAACTGCCGGCCGATACAGGCACGCACGCCGTTGCCGAACGGCTTGTAGGCGTGCGGGTGGTGGTTGACCCGGTTCTCCGGCAGCCACCGGTTGATGTCGAACTCCTCCGGCCGGTCCCACGCCTTGGGGTGGGTGTGCAGCGGGCCCTCGAGGATGTTGACCCGCGCTCCCTTCTTCAGTTCGTAGCCGCCGCCGATGACGGTGTCCTCCAGCGGGGACTTGCCGATCATCGGGATGGGAGCCCACAGGCGCAGGGTTTCCTCGAGGATGCGCGGGATTACGTCCATCTGCATGATCGTGTCGTAGTCCGGGACCGTGTCGCCCGGAAGCAGGCGGTCCACCTCTGCGTAGGCCTGGGCCAGTACGTGCGGGTTGCGCATCAGCGAGTACGTGGCGAACGACAGCAGACCACTGGTGGTCTCGTGACCGGCGATCAGGAACGTCACTACCTGGTCACGGACGTTGTCGTCGTCCAGCCCCTTGCCGGTCTCCGGGTCGGTGGCCTCCAGCATCAGACCCAGCAGGTCATCCTCTGCAGTGCCCTTCCCCTCACGGCGCTCCCTGATCACACTCTCGACCAGGTCCCGCATCTGCTGGATGTTCGCGCGGTACTTCTTGTCATCGGCCTTGCGCAATTTGGTCATCATCGGCAGCTCCTGCGTGCGCCGCAGCGACTCAACCAGCGACTCCAGCAGCGCGTTGAGGAAGGGGTGCAGATCCTCCTTGGCGAAAGAGTCGAACCGGTAACCGAACCCCGACAGGGCGATGGTGTCCAGGGTCAGCCGAGTGTAGTCGTCGGTGATGTTGACCGGCTGGCCCTCCCTGCGCTCCCACTTGCCCACCAGGTTCTGGGCTATCTCCAGCATCTGCCCGTAGTAGCCCTTCATCGCCCGCTGGCTGAAGGCCGGGAGAAGGACTCGGTGCGCCATGCCCCATTCCTCCTCGTGCTGGTGGGCCGTGAACAGGCCGGCGCCCGTGAAGTCCCGGACATGGGCCAGGGGCGTCTTGTCGATCTGCTTGAAGAACCGCGACTCGTCGCAAACCTCGGCCACCAGGTCCGGGTCCCAGACGAAGACCTGTTCGATGCCGGCGATCTCCATGCTGTAGAGCCCCTCGGGGAACTGCTTGGACACTTCGCCGAAGTACTCCACCGGGTTGGTGCTGGGGATTTGCGGCGTGTGGCCGAAGAGCGGGACCGCGCGCGGAGACCTGATGGGTCGCGATTCGTTCTTGAACTGAGTGGTCATGGGTTTGCTCCTTTGTGCAGGGCGTGGATGGGCTGTTGCGTCGGTGATGTTGGAGATGCACCGCAGAAACATACGTTGTATGGAATTGCAACCATACATCGTACGGAAGGTCGATCGCAACCCGGAATGTCGAGTGGCTTCATTCCGCCGCACGGCCGAGGTTATTTCCATACGCTGTACGAATTTGATAGTGTCCGAGTATGGAAAAAACGAAGAGTTCCCCGCGGGGGACCAGGAAAAGAGAGGTGCCTCTGACCGAGGCCGGGATCTACGCCGCCGCCCTGCGGCTCATCGACGCGGACGGGGTCGAGGCGCTCACCATGCGTAAACTTGCCACCGCGCTCGATGCGAACCCGATGTCGCTCTACTACCACGTGCCGAACAAGGACGCCGTGCTGCGGGGCGTGGCGAGAATGGTCGGCGCCCAGTTCCGCACCGTGACGCTGGAGGACGCTTCCTGGCAGGAGCGCATCCGCCTGCTCGCCACGGAGTTCCGGACGCTGGCGCACAGCCACCCCAGGTTCATGGGCTACTCGTTCAGCCTGCAGTCGGACTTCATCCAGCCCGACGACCCGTTCTGGACTGAGCTCACCGCGATCCTGGACGCCGCAGGGGTGCCGCACTCGGAGCTCTCTCATTTCACCGCTCTCGTGGGCTTCGCCATGAACGGTGTCCTCACCGCCGAACTCACCGGCGCGCTCCACCGGTGGTCGAGCCTTAACCCCCCCAGTGTCGGCGAAGATGGGCTCACCCCTCCAGGCCGTGACGAGAACCGCGTCTTCCACCTGGCGCTGGACACGATCATCATGGGCCTGGAGGGCCAACTCGCCGCCTTTGGTGAGAGCCAGGGCGCCGACCATTGATTGTGCGGTCCTGTAGCGTTGCCGCCTGAGGGCGCCTGGCTTTGGCGGCTTTGATGAGGGGGAGTTCGTTCCTGCGCAGTGATCCACCATCGCAAAGCGCGGCGGCAATCCTCTGCAGCAACGCAAAATCGGCACCGCCCCGGGTTGGAGTTGAGGCCCGCCCGAGTCGGCCGCAGTGGTTTGGAGTCACTCCCGCCGAACGGTTGGATGGGCTGACGCCCCTGCCCAAGCCGGTCCCTCACGGCGGCGTCCGCCAGCCTCCCGCCCTCGGGTTTAAGGGGGATGCTTACGCTCCTTCGGTCATCTGTGTCCGGGTGCCGGCTTACCAGTCCGCGGTCTGTCGACCCGGTTCATCAACGCGATGACGACGGCGGTGCCGCAGATCTCGCGTCTCGGGGTGCTGTTGGAATCCTTAGAATGGCGGCGGCCTCCATGTCCACGAGCTTGCGTGTTCCGGTCCTTTGGCAAATGATCCAGAACATCTCCACGGACGGCAGGGTCTGGTTCACCCTTCCTCGGTGCAGGAGCTTGCCGAAGCGCCAGGCTTCGATTTCGTCTCCGTAGGAAAGTTCCGAGCATGAGCGGATAGGTGAGGACTGGGCTGCCGTCATGGTTGTCTCCTTTCGGGGCGGTTCCCGCTTCGGGGACGACACCTCCCGGTTTTCTATTGCCGAGGCCGTACTGGGTGTTTTCGTGTCAATTCAGTGAGCTCGGCGAGCTCGGCTAGCCGGTGTGCCCGGGCGGATTCGGCCGGTGTGAAGGGCGCCCGGGGGCGGGAGAAGCCGAGGGGTCCATGCCGGGGGGATGGTATTTTCAGGACGGTGCCATCACATGCCGGTTTGCTGGTCGCGGGTGAGGTGCTGTCGGTGGTGGGAGCCGCGACGGGCTTGGCGTCGAGCAGTTCGGCGACCGCGAGTTGGAGTTCGCTTGGGTCCTCCACGACCCGCAGGGCCAGGGCAAGGGCCTTGGTCTGGCCGTCCGCCACGGTCAGGGCTGTCGCCGGCCACGCTCGGACATCCCGTCCTCCGCCGCCCGCGGCCGCAGCGAGTAGTTCCGCGTGGGTGACATGATCTGGCGTGGAGACGACCAGCTCGTCCAGCATCCCGCCGGCAACGGTGTGATTCCGGCACACGAGGATCTCGGCGTTGACGCCGGAGATGGCCTCTGCCAGTTTCTCCTGGGCTTCGTTGCTGTAATCGATCAGAGTGCGGACCCGCCACAGAGCCGCAGAGTTGTGCAGCCGGCGCCGGTGGCGCAGCGCCGGTGCGTGCAGCCAGCCCCGCAAAGCGCGCCGCACGGAGGGCTCGGCGACCCAGATAGCCAGTACGGTGGCCGTCAGGACCAGTACCTTCAGAACATAAGGGAGTGCCGCGTTCACTACAGCGGCATGAACCACAAGCTCAATCGGCAGCATGGCTGTGACGTTGGCCAGGGTAAGCCGGGCTTTCGAGGGGTGGGGCAGTTGGCCGCAGGCGTCACACAGCAGCGCTTTGATGGGGTTCTTCTTTCGAGGCGTTGTTATGGGTGGCGAGTCGTTCATGGACTGAACGGTCATGGGTTGCTCCTTTGTGCGGGGCGGTATGGGCACGGGCGCCCGCGATGCCGGGTGCACCGCGAAAACATACGTTGTATGGAAATGTAACCGTACAACGTATGGAAGGTTGGCCGCAACCCGGAGCCGTGCGGGCGACCGTCACCCCTCTGCGGCCGAGGCCGTTTTTCATACACTGTATGAATCTGATATCGTCCCCGTATGGAAAAGACGAAGAGTTCCCCGCGGGGAACCAGGAAGAGAGAGGTGCCTCTGACCGCGACCGGGATCTATGCCGCCGCCCTGCGGCTCATCGATGTAGACGGGGTCGAGGCGCTCACCATGCGCAAACTCGCGACCGCGCTCGATGCGAACCCGATGTCGCTGTACCACCACGTAGCGAACAAGCACGCCGTGCTGCGCGGCGTGGCCAGAATGGTAGGCACCCAGTTCCGCACCGTGGCGCTGGAGGACGCTCCCTGGCAGGAGCGCATCCGCCTGCTCGCCACGGATTTCCGGACCCTGGCGCACAGCCACCCCAAGCTCATGGGCTACTCGTTCAGCCACCAGGCGGACTTCATCCAGCCCGAAGACCCGTTCTTGGTTGCGCTCACCGCGATCCTGGACGCCGCCGGGGTGCCGCACTCGGAGCTCCCGCAGTTCACCGCTCTCGGGGGCGTCGTCATCACCGGTGTCGTCACCGCCGAACTCAACGGCGCGCTCCACCGGTGGTCGAGCCTGAAACCCCCCACTGTTGGCGAAGACGGGCTCACCCCTCCAAGCAGTGACGTCCGCGTCTTCCGCCTGACGCTGGACACGATCATCATGGGCCTGGAAAGCCAACTGGGCGCCGAGGGTGACTTCCAGGGCGCCGACCATTGATTGTGCAGTCCTGTAGCGTTGCCGCCAGAGAGCGACCCGTGGTCGGGCGGCTCAGGCCGCAACGCATGAGGGGGCACCCTTGACTTCCGCAAAGGCCCATTCCATGCGGCCGCTGCAGATGCGCTGCGTGCTGCGGCTAGCTTCACGCCACGGTCGTGTCGGTCGAGCCGCTGGCGGCAGTGCTCATAAGCTCGGTCAGCCGGTACCGGTCGAGAGCGTGACGTTGAGCCGGCCGTCGACGCGCTTGACCCCTTCGGCGCCGGTGCCCAGCACCAGCCGGACTCCTCGGCGCTGGAACTCATCGGCCACCAGCCGGGCGGCGACCTCGTAGTCGATCCGCCGGCGGGCCTCGAGTTCAACGAGGGCGGCGGCATGGAATGCCTCCAGGCTGCACTCTCCCGGTTGCGGTTCGAGGATCAGAACCGTTCAATCTGATCTGCTTCCAGACCCGTCCCGTCCAAGTCAGATACCCACATCCTCGTGGCCATGGCCCCGTCCGGGCCTGGGGTCGAGAGCGTCACGATTTCATGGGGAGAGAGCCGTCCAGAACGTGGGAGAGCTGCCACACTGTCATCAGGCGCTGCAGCTTCACTTGGCCGTCACTGGCATCCATTCGGCGTGGCATCTTCCGAGTTGAAGCAAGAACCCAGCGTTTAGGATGTCTCGGGACCTAAGCCCCTATCGTTCCTGTTCGGACGGTCAAAACTTGAGGTGAGAGACCGCGTCCGTTCAAGGTGCTCGAGCAGCTGTTGGAGGCGCTGAGCGTCCTCGGCCGCCTGAAGGCGGCGGAGCATCCCGGGGCCCGGCCGTCGACGCCTAGTGCGGTAACTGCCACCGATCGTAGCGTGGCTCGTCCGCCGCAACTTCCGAGGAGAGCAATGCCCCGACTCCACCCGCCGCCGCCACTGCGCGAACACCCGGTCGTGACCAGGTTCCGGGAGAAGCGTGCCGAGCACCCGCAGCTGAGGATCGCCGATGCAATCACCAGCTTCGCCGGATCGATGCCTTTCGTTTACGTCCATGTGGTCGTCTTCGCCGGGTGGATGCTGTTCGTCGAGAAGAGCCCGTGGCCGACGCTGACCCTCGTCGTTTCGCTGGAGTCGATCTTCCTGTCGACCTTCATCATGATCGGGCAGAACCGCGCTTCCGCCTTCCAGCAGGAAAAGGCTGATCACGACTTCCTCGAGCAGGAAACCGAACTGAAGAACAACACCGAGCTCACCCGCGAGATCCACAAGCTCACGACGGAGCTGCATCGACGTGTGATCGGTCAAGGATGACCGCCGCCTATGGCCCGGAGGGCGCCGCCCCGATTACCCAGAGGCCCCTGGCAGCTCGCGGCATGCGCTGGCCGCGGGTGGGGCGACACGGCGGCGTGCCTCATGCGGCTTCGCCTTCGTCAGCGACGTCGCCCAGACGCTTCCCACCACGCCGACTGAACGCCGTGGTGACTCGTTCGAGCAGATCCGACACCGGTTGGGTCGGGGCGTTAATAGCCGGGACGGTGCTGGCCTTGGCGGGCATCGCGGCCCTCCGCGGGATTCGCGTCCTGCGACGGTCGGGACCTCCGGGCCGCGCCGTTTCGCCGGCGGGCCATCCCGCCTTGATCGTGAACCCCCGCAGCGGCGGCGGCAAGGCCGATCGCCTCGGCTTGGTCAACGAATGCCGGGCCCGCGGCATTGAGGTGCTCGTCCTCGAACCGGGGCAGGACCTGACCGGCCTGGCCGAGGCCGCGGTGGCCCGCGGCGCCGATGTGCTCGGCATGGCTGGCGGAGACGGCTCGCTTGGGCTGGTCGCGGACGTGGCCGCCCGCCACGGTGTGCCCATGGTCGTGGTGCCCGCCGGCACCTTCAATCACCTGGCCATGGATCTCGGCCTCGACCGCGGCAACGTTCTCGGGGCACTCGACGCGTTCGGAGTGGCGGTGGAACGCCGCATCGACCTCGGCCAAGTCAATGGCCGGGTGTTCGTCAACAACGTTTCGCTCGGCCTGTACGCGCAGATCGTCCGTTCCCCCGAGTACCGAAATGCCAAGGTGGACACCACCCTGAGCATGCTGCCGAGCATGCTGGGGCCCGGGAGCCGACCCTTCGACCTGCGCTTTACCGGACCGGCGGGGGAGGAGTACACCCGCGCGCACGTCCTCCAGGTCTCGAACAACCCGTATGGCCGCACGCCCGCCACCCTCGCCAACCGGCCGCGACTCGACGGCGGCCACCTCGGGGTGATCGCCCTCAAGCTCCCGGACGATCCAGCAGAAGCACGGCGCCAGGTGGCCGCGGCCAGCGGCCACCCCGAGACGTTTCCCGGCTCCGTCGCCTGGGAGCCCACGACGTTTGAGGTGGCTTCGAGTGGGCCGATCGACGTCGGCATGGACGGGGAAGCGCTCCGCATGGCGGCCCCACTGCGGTTCACCATTCGGCCGGGCGCGCTGCGGATCCGCCTTCCCCGCGAGACCCGGCTCTCACCGGCGGCCCGTCCGCTCCCGGCCCGCTCGACTCTCCGGGACTCGCTGCGCAGCGGGCTCGGCCGTTGGTCGGAGCTACGGCCGCGTACCACCCCGCATTAGCCGCCCGGGTGAAAGGGCCTCCCTATAGCGAAACTGCCACCCGAGACGAGCGGGCTCCTCGCCGATCGGGCCCAACCGCCCGTTGCACCGTTACATCGGGTCCGCGAACGACGGGGTTTTGATCGCGGGGTCCGGTATGACTTTCTTGCCCTGTCATTGAAGACCCGTGGGGTGTTGTCGCCGGGCTCGGGCCGCGGCGGGCGAGCGGCCAGCCGGATCGGGCGCGGGGCGAGAATTCTCGCAGTTAGTGCCAGCAAGAAGCACGTAGGGTGTCGCGCCTGTCGCTCACAGCTGATATGTAGGGACGTCTGTCAAGGGCGTGGGGAAGCGGTCCCGGACTGGGTTGTTGTCCGGGACCGCTTCTTTTGTGTTGCCGGTGGGTCCGGTTGGGCGGTCAGCGTGTCGTTGGCGACGGTGCGGTCAGACTGATACGCGCGGGTTGGTTACCGCAGGACGAAGTGTTCGGCTGGAGCTTACCGCTGGTCTAGGAACGTCGGGCGTGGCCGTTTCCGGTTGCCCATAGCTGTATCGCGGGTTTACTCCACGCGCTGCAAGTAACCCTCCGCAGGACTTCCCGGCAGTCCGTGCCCGGCCGGGAACGGCGTTTAAGCACTCATGGGATGTGTGTGCCGGGCGCCTGCGGCCAGGGACCAGCACCAGCCGGCGAGTTCACGGGCGATGGCGACGTTCGCGATGACGGGTCGTTTGCGTCGTTCAAGGTAGCTGATCCAGCGGTTGTGTAGGCGCCGGTTCCCGTTATGGCCCCGGGCTCTTGCCTCAGACGTGGCTTCCTCCCATCGGGAGCGCAGCAGGCGGGACGGGTGGTCATAGGGTCTGCGGTGGTCCCAGGCGGCCTCGACGAGCAGCCTGCGGGCGTGGGTGTTGCCGGTTTTCGTGATCGAGCCCTGGGACCTGGATGCTCCGGAGGAGTGCTCGGTCGGCACGAGACCCAGGTACGCGCCGATCGTGGAGCCCAGTAGCCAAACCGGAGGATCCCTGCATGGAGCCCCTATATACGATCGTCGGCCCGGACCTCATGGTGGTCAATCGGATTGCGGGCTAGCGTGGTGGCATGGACTTGCAGCTGACTGGACGCGTTGTGCTAGTCGTCGGAGGGACCGGGGTGATCGGCGGCGCAGTGGTCGACCGTCTTCGTGCGGAGGGTGCCGTTGCGGTGGTTGCGTCCCGCAGTGGGAGCGGGGGTTTCGTCCTGGACGCCCGCGACGATGCGTCCGTCTCCGCGGGGATCGCCACGCTGCTCGAAGAGCATGGTCGGCTGGACGGCGTCGTCGTCGCGGCGGCGCCACGCGCGCAGACCCTCGACCCCGCACGCAATTCTGACCCGAGGCAAGTGCTTGAAGCCGTGGACGCCAAGGTGCTCGGTTTTCTCAGAGTCGCGAACGCCGCGCTGGCGGTCATGACCGAGTCGGGCTATGGACGCATCATCGGGGTTTCCGGTCAGAATGCTTTCCTCACTGGAAATGTGACGGGGGCGGTGCGCAATGCGGCGCTCATTATCACAGCGAAAAACCTTGCCGACTCCGTCGCCGGTACGGGTGTCACGGTCAACACGGTAAGTCCCGGCGTCGTCCGCGAGGACGCGGCTGCCGAGGTGGAGATCGGTCAGGCGGGACAGGCCCGGCCATCCGACGTTGCTGCCTTGATCGCATTCCTCGTGTCTCCGATCGCTGGAGCCATCTCTGGGGAGTCGATCGCCGTTGGCCACCGTGTACGGGGCGTCACTTCGATGTGACTGTCCGAACTCGCGGGCGAAGACATGGCCGCGACCGAATGACTGGATGTCACTAAGGCGTTCGTTCCCGCTTGTGGCCACCGCCTCCCGCGGCCGGTGCGGGACACGTGAAGGAATCCCGGGCAGAAGGTACCGTCGTCGATGAAGTCTCGGGCGAGCTGCTGCATGAGAGGGTCGGGATCTTCCATCAGTTCGGAGAGCCGGCGGCGGACCTGCCCGAGGGCTGGCAGCGTGATTTCTGTCCGGATCGAGTGCCTGATCGCTGATCGGCTTGGTGTTCAATGTCACCGCCGCCGAGTAGTCGCTGATGTATTCCAAAAAGCACTAGCGGCCGACGAAGCGGACGCGCGTCATCACCGAACCGTCGGCGTGGCATCGGTCCCGGACTGGACTCTGACCGCACGGCCCGGCCGACTGACTAAGATGGGCACCTAACAAATAAGGAGTCGCGATGGCCGGCGGAAGCCGCGAACCCGGCAGGACCGTGACCTCGAAGGTACTCTCGATCCTGGAAGCCTTCGAAAAGTCCCGCGGGGCCCTCAGCCTGACCGACATCGCCGAAAAGTCCGGCCTGCCGTTGAGCACCGCCCACCGGCTGGTCAATGAGCTCACCGGCTGGGGCTTCCTCTCCCGCGAACCCAACGGCCGCTACCAGCTGGGCATCCGCCTCTGGGAGCTCGCCCAGAACACGGGCCGCCAGCTGCGCGACGCGGCCCGCCCGTACATCCAGGACCTGTTCTCCCTCACCGGCGAAACCGCGCACCTGGCCGTCCGGTCCGGCCACGAGGTGCTGTACATCGACCGCGTCTACGGCTCCAAGCGCCTGCCCCGTGCCTCCCGCGTCGGCGGGCGCCTGCCCATGCACGCGACGGCGGTCGGGAAAGTCATCCTGGCCTTCGAGGAGGACTGGGTCCGCGACGCCTACCTGAACCGGCAGCTCGAGCGGCACACCGCGCACACCCACGTTGACCCCAAAAGACTGGCCGCCGAACTCACCCAGATCCGGGAACAGGGCTACGCCACCACCCTCGAAGAAGTCCGGCTGGGCTCCTGCTCGATCGCCGTCCCCGTCTTCCACACCGGACGGATCGGCGCCGCGATCGGCCTGGTGCTGCCCACCAGCCAGGCAGCCACGATGACCCGGCACCTGCCGGTCCTGAGGGGCATCGCTGCGCAGATTGAACGCGCCACCGCGCGGATCCCCCTGGAATCCTTGCTGGGCAGCCACGCGGCGGGAACGGAGTAGGCCGGAACCCCGCAGCTGCAGGCCCGAACTGAACTGGCTTCCGCTCAGTGGAAGTCATTCCTGCCATCCCAAGGTGTTGGGGGCCACACTGGTGAAGAGAAACCCGCGGCAAGCACTGGCGCTGCCGGCGGGACCGAATACCAAGGAGCTCAGATGTCATCGTCGACTGAAACGGCCGGCCGCTGCCCCTTCGGGCACGGCGCCGAAGCCCCCGCCGGTCACCACGGCTACCAGCCGTTCCAGATGAAGGACCCCTTCCCGGCCTACGCCGAACTCCGGGCAGAGCAGCCCGTGATGTTCGACGAACGGATCGGCCTCTACGTCGTCTCCCGCTATGACGACATCAAGGCCGTCTTCGAGGACTGGGAGACCTTCTCCAGCGAAAACGCCCAGGCTCCGGTTCGCGAACGCGGCGCCGCCGCCAAGAAGATCATGGACGACGGCGGCTTCACCGCATACTCGGGCCTTTCCGCCCGCCGACCGCCGGAACACACCCGCATCCGCGCCGTGGTCCAGAAGGCGTTCACGCCCCGCCGCTACAAGGCCCTGGAACCCTTCATCCGGCAGAACGTCGTCGACCTGCTCGAAAGGATGCTCGCCCGGCCGGACCGCCGCGGGGACATGGTCAAGGACCTCGCCTACGACGTCCCCACCATCACCATCCTCACCCTGATCGGCGCCGACGTCTCCCAGGTGGACACCTTCAAGCGCTGGAGCGACTCCCGCGCCGCCATGACCTGGGGCGACCTCAGCGACGAGGAGCAGGTCCCGCACGCCCACAACCTCGTGGAGTACTGGCAGGAATGCCTGCGCCTGGTCAGGGTTGCCCACGACGAAGGCGGCGACAACCTCACCGCAGACCTGGTCAAAGCTCAGCATGAAGGCGCCGAAATTTCCGACCACGAGATCGCCTCGGTCCTCTACAGCCTGCTCTTCGCCGGCCACGAGACCACCACTACCCTGATCTCCAATGCGCTCCGCGAACTGCTGTCCCGCCCCGAGCAGTGGAAAGTGCTCGTCGAGGAGCCCAAAAAGATCCCCGCAGCCATCGACGAGGTCCTGCGCTATGCCGGCTCGATCGTCGGCTGGCGCCGCAAGGCCCTCAAGGATACCGAAGTCGGTGGCGTCGCCATCGAGGAAGGCGCTCAGCTGCTGCTCCTCATGGGCTCAGCCAACCGGGACGAGAACAAGTTCAGCGCTGGCGAGGACTTCGACATCACCCGCCCCAACGCCCGCGAGCACCTCTCCTTCGGGTTCGGAATCCACTACTGCCTGGGCAACATGCTCGCCAAGCTCCAGGCCAAGATCGCGCTCGAGGAAGTGGCCAGGCTCGCCCCGCAGCTGCAGCTCGAGGATCCGGACGGCATAGCCTTCCGCGAAAACCTCTCCTTCCGCGTCCCCGAGACCGTCCCCGTCAGCTGGAAGGCCTGAGAAATGCAAAGCAACGAATACATCCAGTTCTTCGACGGCGGCATCGAACCGAAGCTCGAAAACCTCGGCGGTAAGGGCGCCTCGCTGGTCACGATGACCTCCGCCGGTATGCCCGTCCCGCCAGGCTTCGTGGTCACCACCGCCCAGTTCGACGCGTTCATGAAGGAAGCCGGCATCACCCGGGATATCCACCAGCTCCTCGCCGGCCTGGACCCCGAGGACATGGGCCAGGTGGACAAGATCGCCGCCGGCATCCGCGAGGACATCCGCTCCCGCCCGGTGCCCCAGGCCATGCGCGAACTCACCATCACCGCCTACGAGTCCCTGATGTCCCGCTTTGAGGCGCCAGTCCCGGTGGCCGTCCGCTCCAGCGCCACCGCCGAGGACCTTCCGGACGCGTCCTTCGCCGGCCAGCAGGACACCTACCTCTGGCTAGACGGCGTCCAGGCCGTCACCGAGCACATCCGCCAGTGCTGGGCCTCGCTCTTCACCTCCCGCGCCATCATCTACCGGCTCAAGAACAACATCCCCAACGACGGCCTCTCCATGGCCGTTGTGGTGCAGAAGATGGTCAACGCACGCGTCTCCGGCGTTGCGATCACCATGGACCCCACCAACGGCGACCGCTCCAAGATCACCATTGACTCCTCATACGGGGTGGGCGAGATGGTGGTCTCGGGCCAGGTCACGCCGGACAACATCATGCTGGACAAGGTCACCCTGGCCGTCATCTCCGAACACCTCGGCGACAAGCACGCCGAGCTCGTCCCCGACTTGGTCGCCGGCCGTCTGGTGGAACGCGAGGTCGACGCCGAACGCCGCGGCCGCCGCAGCCTCACCGACGCCGAACTCACGGCCGTCGCGCAGATGGCCAAGCGCGCGGAAAAGCACTACAAGTGCCCCCAGGACATCGAATGGGCCCTCGACGCGGACCTGCCCGACGGCGGCAACCTGCTCCTGCTGCAGTCACGCCCGGAAACCGTGCACTCCTCCAAGCCGGCGGCGGTTGCCGCAACGGCTCAGCCGGGCGCCACCGCCGGCGGCTACTTCAGCGGACTCAGCCACCCGCCATCGACCACGTCCCCGACGTCGGCAGGCACCACGCCGTCGTCCTCAACCGGCGGCCTCAACCTCGGCAGCATCACCGCCTCGCTGCTCAAGCCCTCTTTCTGACAAGTTTTTTACCCGCTAGTCCGCGCGATCACCCAGGCTCAACGCCGAGCCCGTATTGAAAGGACCGCCATGTCCCTGAAGTCCTTCCCCAAGCCCTCCGAGCTTCCGGTCCCCGCCGGGGCCGAGGGCTGGGAAAAGATCTACCCCTACTATCTGGTGTTCCAGGACAAGCTCAAGGAACAGGAGGACGCCAAGTTCTGGTTCTGCGACAGCCAGCATTGGCCCACCGTGTTCAAGCCCTTCGAGACGATCGGCGGCGAGTTCGCGGTCAAGTGCCTGGGCCAGTACAACGCCCGGCACCTGATGATCCCGAACGCGAACGGCATCGAGTTCCGCGTCCACCTGGGCTACCTCTACATGTCGCCGATCCCGGTGCCGGAGGACCAGATCGCTGCCCGCGTGCCCCTGTTCGAGCAGCGCGTGGGCCACTACTTCCAGAACTGGGACCAGCTCCTCAGGCAGTGGCACGTCAAGGTCCAGGGCACTATCGAGGAGATGGTGACCATTTCCTTCCCCAGGCTTCCGGACGTGGTCCCTATGGAGGACATTCTCTCCGGCAAAGGCAAGGATGGCTCCGAGAAGCTGCTGGAGAGCTACGACCGGCTCATCCAGCTGGCCTACCAGAACTGGCAGTACCACTTCGAGTTCCTCAACCTCGGCTACATCGCCTACCTGGACTTCTTCAACTTCTGCAAGCAGGCCTTCCCCAACATCCCGGACCAGTCCATCGCCACTATGGTGCAGGGCGTGGACATGGAGCTCTTCCGCCCGGATGACGAGCTCAAGCAGCTCGCCAAGCTCGCCGTTGAGCTGCAACTGCAGCCTCTATTCGGCAACACCGACGACGTCGGGGCCACCCTGGCGGCCATCGCGGCCGCTCCGGGCGGGGACCGGTGGATCGCCCAGTACGAGGGCGCCAAGGACCCGTGGTTCAACTTCACTGTGGGCAACGGATTCTACGGCCACGACAAGTACTGGAATGAGCACCAGGAAATCCCGCTGGGCTACATCGCGGACTACATCCGCCGTGTGGACGAGGGCCAGGAAATCATGCGCCCGGTGGAGGCGCTCATCGTTGAACGCGACCGTGTCATCGAGGAGTACCGCGAGCTGCTCGAAGGCGAAACCCAGGCCCTCTTCGACGCCAAGCGCGGGCTCGCCGCGACGGCCTACCCCTATGTCGAGAACCACAACTTCTACATCGAGCACTGGACCATGGGCGTCTTCTGGCGCAAGATCCGTGAGCTGTCCCGCATGATGCAGGCCGAGGGCTTCTGGACCGAACCGGACGACCTCCTCTACCTGGGCCGCAACGAGGTCCGTGACGCGCTTTTCGACCTTGTCACGGGCTGGGGCGTGGGTGCCAAGCCGATCGGTCCGGACTACTGGCCGGCCGAGATCGAGCGCCGCCGCGGAATCGTGGACGCGCTCAAGACCGCCCGGCCCGCCCCGGCGCTGAACACCCCGCCGGAATCCATCACCGAACCCTTCACCCGGATGCTCTGGGGCATCACCACCGAGCAGGTCCAGCAGTGGCTGGGCGCCGGCGAGGAAGTGGAGGGCGGGGGCCTGCGCGGCATGGCGGCCTCGCCCGGCGTCGTCGAAGGCCTGGCCCGCGTCATCACCGACGCGGACCAGCTCTCCGAGGTGCAGCAGGGCGAAATCCTCGTCGCCACCGTCACCGCCCCGTCCTGGGGCCCGATCTTCGGGAAGATCAAGGCCACGGTGACGGACATCGGCGGCATGATGAGCCACGCCGCGATCGTGTGCCGCGAATACGGGCTTCCGGCCGTGACTGGGACCGGATCGGCATCCACCACCATAAAAACCGGCCAGCGGCTGCGGGTGGACGGGACCAAGGGCACGGTCCAGATCCTCGACGCCGAGGACGAACTGCTGGTGACCGGACCCGGCGCTCACAGTCACAGCCATGTCTGAAGCAAGAATGTCTGAAGCAGGAAAGACCGTCCTCATCACCGGTGCCGCCGGCGGGCTGGGCCGGGCGTTTGCGCTCGGCTTTGCCGGCCGCGGCTACCGCGTGGCGGTGGCCGACATCAACATCGAGGGTGCTGAGCAGACCGCCAAACTGGTCCGCGAAAGCGGCGCCGAAGCTGGAGCGTTCTCAGCGGACGTCACCAGCGTGGACTCCACGGAGGACCTCGCGAAAAGTTGCGCGGACTTCGGAAACGGGAGCATCGACGTCGTCCTGAACAACGCCGCGGTGTACGCGGCGGTGACCCGCACCCCGTTTGAGGAGATCGATCCGGCCGAATGGGACCTGGTAATGAACGTGAACCTCAAAGGCCCCTGGCTGGTGACCCGCGCCGCGAGCCCATACCTGCCCGAGGGCGGGCGCGTCATCAACCTCTCCAGCGCCACCATCTTCAGCGGCTCCGAGCAATGGCTGCACTACGTCGCCTCCAAGGGCGGCGTGGTGGCCCTGACCCGGGTGATGGCCAAGGAGTTGGGGCGGCGGGGGATCACGGTCAACGCGATCGCCCCCGGCTTCACCCTCACCGAGGCCAGCTACGGCCTGATGGAAAATGCCGAGAACTACGGCGTGGACCGCGGTGCCATCAAGCGGGCCAGCCAGCCGGAGGACATCGTGGGAGCCGCGCTCTTCCTCGCCGGGCCGGACAGTTCGTATTACACCGGCCAGACCATGGTGGTGGACGGCGGCCGGCAGTTCATCTGACCAGCCTGCATAGCTGACCAGCCATTCCACCAACAACCAACTTCAACCCCAAGGAGGACCAATGCCAACGGTTCACTTCACCGACGCCGAAGGCGCCGTTCGCGACGTCGAGGGCAACGTGGGCGACTCGGTCATGGAAACCGCGGTGCGCAACGGCGTTCCCGGAATCGTGGCCGAGTGCGGCGGCTCGCTGTCCTGTGCCACCTGCCACGTTTTCGTCCGGGAAGACTGCGTCTCGCAGCTCCCGCCCATGGAGGACATGGAGGACGAGATGCTGTACGGCACCGCAGTGGACCGCGAGGACAACTCCCGGCTGTCCTGCCAGCTGCGCCTCACGGACGAGCTCGAACTGTTCGTCACCACCCCGGAATCCCAGGTGTAACCGTGGGCACGCACGCAATGGAGCAGGCGGCCGGCGCCACCACCGTCCCCACCCAGACCGGGCTCCTGATTATTGGCGCCAGCCAGTCAGGCGTACAGCTTGCCGTATCGCTCCGGGCCCTGGGCTTCGACGAACACATCACCCTGCTCGGGGATGAAGACCACCGCCCGTACCAGCGGCCCGCGCTGTCCAAGGAGTTCCTGCAGGGCACCGTGGAAAGCGAATCCCTGATTTTTCGCTCCAACGAATATTGGGCCGAGCACAACGTGGACCTGGTCAAGGGCGAGTACATCGCCAGGATCGACAAGGAAGCGGATGGTTCCGGGGTGGCGCACGCGTCCTCCGGCCGGGAGGTCCCCTTCAAACGGCTTGCCCTCACCGTGGGCGCCCGCGCCCGCAAACTGGACACCGAGGGCGCGGACCTGGACGGCGTGCTGTACCTGCGCAATGCCGACGACGCGCTGGCTCTCAAAGCCCGGGTAGGCGACGCCACGGACGTGGTGGTGATCGGCGGCGGGTTCATTGGCCTGGAGGCCGCGTCCAGCCTGCAGAAGATGGGCAAAAACGTCACCGTGCTCGAATATGGGCCGCGGCTGGTGGGCCGGGCGGTGGGGGAGGAGACCGCCGAGTACTTCCTGGCGGCACACCGCTCCCGTGGGTTGGACATCCGGCTCAACACGAGTGCGGCGCGCTTTACCCCCGCCGACGGCGGCACTTCAGTCGCCGCCGTCGAGCTTAAGGACGGCACGGTGCTGCCTGCCCAGATTGTGCTGATCGGCATCGGCGTCATCCCCAACACGCAGCTGGCCGAACAGCTCGGACTGGACGTGGACAACGGCGTGGTGGTGGACCGTTTCGCGCTCGCTTCGGACGGCACCACCGTTGCAGTTGGGGACGTGGCCAACATGCCCAACCCGGTACCGGGCTCGGAGCCGGGTGAGCGGATCCGGCTGGAAAGCGTCAACAACGCCATCGAGCATGCCAAGGTGGCCGCCTACTCGCTCACGGGCCGGCGGGAGGAATACGCCGGCATCCCGTGGTTCTGGTCCAACCAGGCCGACCTCAAGCTTCAGATCGCGGGTCTCTGCAACGGCTTCGACCAGACAGTGCTCCGGCGCGACGAGGCACGCGGAAAGTTCAGCGTCCTCTACTACCGCCAGGGCCAGGTAATCGCCGCCGACTGCGTCAACGCACCGCTGGACTTTATGGCAGTGAAGAACGCCCTGGCAAAGGGGCAGAACATCCCCGCCGACGCCGCGGCGGACCCCGCCACGCAACTCAAGACCATCACCACGGACAGCTAACTGCACTCAGACAACACGTCGGCCCACCCGAAGGAGCAATATGCGCACCCCCAAGACTCCGGTCGCTTCAGCCGGCCTCGCCGCTGAACCGGCGGACGTGCCGGCCGAGGCCTTCGCCGCGGAGTACAGCGTCCGGCCCGTACCCGCGGCCGGTCCGGTGGACACCACCGCCATCTGCAACACCCCCGCGGCCCTTGAGGAACTCGACGCGCTGTGGAAGGCCGTCGTCCAGGAAACCCGGACGCGCGGAAACGACATCCATCTGCCGATTTCCTTGGCCTACGCCGAAAGGCTGTGCCGGGCCTATCCCGGCGCCGACGCTGAACTGGTGCGCGTTGCCACCCTGCTGCACGACACCGGCTGGGCCCACGTTGATGAATCCCGCATCATCTCCGAGGGCTTCACCGGTGACTGGCGCAAGGCTGCCATCCGCTACGAACACGAGCAGCAGGGCTGCGAGGTGGCCCGCCGGGTGCTCCCGGGGCTGGGCTATTCGCCGGCCTTTGTGGAACGCGTCTGCGAAATCATCGACGGCCACGACACCCGGCCAGTGGCCAGGTCCTTGGAGGACGCCTTGATGCGCGACGCCGACAGGCTGTGGCGTTTCGACCGTGCCGGGATCTCGCTGGCCTCCTCGTGGTTCGCCATGGACCCGGCAACGTACACCGACCGGCTGGCCACAGAGATCGTGCCCGAACTCATCACGCAGGCGGCGGTGGACATGGCGACGGCGGACCTCAACCGATCCAACGCCCTCCTCAAGACGGCGGTGATCCGATGACCTCCGCCACGCATGGTGCTCCTGCCCTGGTTGCCCGGACGGAGCTTTCCCTGCCGCATACGCATGTGGACACGATCTTTGTCGGCGGTGCGTGGCAGCCTTCGCGGGGCACCGGCCGCAACCCTGTGACTGACCCCGCCACGGGCGAAGTGTGGGGCTCGGTGCCGGACGGAACACCGGAAGACGTTGACGCCGCCGTCGGCTCCGCCCAGCGAGCGTTTCAGGGGGAGTGGCCCCGGCTTACCCCCTCTGAACGCGCCGCTTACCTGCTAAGGATTGCCGACGAAGTGGAAAAGCGGGCTGAAGAACTGTCGCTGACAAACTCGCGGGAAAACGGCTCCCCGGTCTCCGAGTCCGCCGGCGCGGCCGCCAACGCCGCAAGCATCTTCCGCTACTTTGCCACCCTCGCCGAGTACCTCGAGCGCGAAGACCTCCGCCCCTTCCCACGCGGCGGCGGCGAGTCCGTAGTCCGGCGCGACCCGTTGGGAGTCTGCGCGCTGATCGCACCGTGGAACTTCCCCATCAACCTGGTGGTCATCAAACTGGCGCCGGCACTGCTGGCGGGCTGCACCGTGGTGATCAAGCCGGCGTCGCCCACTCCGCTGTCCATCCGGGTGATTATCGACGCCGTCGCCGCGGCCGGGGTCCCGGCGGGCGTGGTCAACTTGGTCACCGGTTCCGGCCGGCTAGGGGATGTGCTGGTCAGGCACCCGGGCGTGGACAAGGTGGCGTTCACCGGTTCGACGCCGGTGGGCCGGAAAATTGCCGCGGCCTGCGGTGAACTGCTGCGCCCGGTCACGCTGGAGCTGGGCGGGAAATCCAGCGCCGTTGTGCTGCCCGACGCGGACCTGGACGCCATGTCCAAGGTCCTGATCCGGTCCTCCATGCGCAACACCGGCCAGACCTGCTACATCTCCACCCGGATCCTGGCGCCCGCGAGCCGCTATGACGAGGTGGTGGACATGGTCACCGCCACGATTGCCGCCGGGACGCAGGGTGATCCGCTCGATCCGGACACCGTGTTCGGCCCCTGCGCAACGGAGTCCCAGTACCGGACCGTGCTGGAGTACGTGGAGTCAGGCCTGGCCGAAGGTGCACGGGCCACCACCGGCGGGCGTGCGGCGACGTTGGGCGGTGGCCTCGAAGGCGGCTACTTCGTCGAGCCCACAGTCTTCGCCGACGTCACACCGGAGATGCGGATTTCCCGTGAGGAGATCTTCGGACCGGTCCTGTGCATCCTAAAGTACGACGACGCCGATGGCAGTGTTGATGAGGCAGTCGCGCTGGCGAACAACACCGAGTTCGGCCTGGGCGGGCTGGTGTTCGGGAAGGACGCGGACGCTGCTCTGAACGTGGCGGACCGGATGGACACCGGCTCCGTGGGCATCAATTTCTTCGCATCCAACCATGCCGCACCCTTTGGCGGCCGGCACGACTCGGGCCTTGGTACCGAGTACGGGATCGAAGGCCTCAACGCGTACCTGAGCTACAAGTCCATTCACCGCCGTGCCTAACTGTCGGGGTGTGGGCATTACGCGGAGTCAGGCTGGTTGCGAGCACGACCGCGAGGCTGACGCGTCCATGTAGCGGCGCGTTCAGAGCCGGACGGCGGCGGGAGGTCCCGCGGTTGTCCGCCAAGCAATAGCTTTTTGAGACATCTCGTTCTATGCCAAGGGCCTGACAAGCAGAACAGGCTTGTAACCAAGGCGTTCGACGGCGGGTGCGCACCAGCCGTCGAACGCTGCTGTTGTCAGTCCCGAACACCCTGCCGCCTGCACGGCCGCCGGACTAGGATGGCCCCAAAACGAAGGGCGTCCCGAATCGAGCGGAGAACGAGCGGATGGATCAGCAAGCGACGGCAGGCTCCGAAACCGGGTACGCCCCCGTTAACGGAATGCAGATGTACTACGAGCTGCATGGTGCCGGCGGCACACCGCTGCTGTTATTACATGGCGGGCTGTTCGATATTGAGCAGCAATTTGGCGCGTTGCTCCCGGGCTTGTCGGCGGGCCGCCGGGTCATCGCGATGGACTTCCAAGGTCACGGTCGAACCAGCGACATCGACCGTCCGCTGAACACCCGAGACCTTGCCTCCGACGTCGTTGGGCTCCTTGAGCATCTGGAGGTCCGGGAGGTGGATATCTTCGGATTCAGCGTCGGCGGCGCGGTCGCACTGCATCTGGCAGTCAACCGCCCGGACCTGATCCGCAAACTCATCGTTTCGTCCGTGTCATTCCGGCCCGACGGCGATCGGGGTGAAAACTCCGAAGCGGTCGCCGCCATGACCGTGGACATGATCGCCGGCACGCCCATGGAAGAGCGCTATCTGACGGTGTCGCCGCATCCCGACCGCGAGCATCTACAAGGACTCCTGGACAAGCTCGGGCGCTACGACGCGGGCGCGACGGGGTGGAGTGATGACGCGGTCCGGGGCATCGCGGCCCCCACCTTGATCACCGTCGGCGATTGCGACATGGTCAAGCTCGAGCACGCGGTGCGGTTCCTGCAGCTGCGCGGGGGAGACGTGAACGGCGACTTTGAGGGCGTACCGGCGTCGCAGCTCGCGGTTTTTCCCGGCACGACACATTTCTTCGGGCTCGCGAAGACAGGCCTGGTGCAGGAAGTTGTGACCACCTTTCTGGACTCGCCTCTCTTCCGGTGAAGGCCGCGCACCGCGCTACTTGCAGCCGACCTGGCAGCAGGTTCTGTCCGCCTGTTTTAGCGGTTCACTGTCCGCGGACGTCCGCGTTCTCTGGCATCGGTGCGTCGGGCGTCTCCGGAGCGCGGACTGCGGTGGTGATCAGGGTGGACATGACTTCGACGGCGTCGTCGTCGGAGAGCCCGTTGTCATGGCAAAGTGATCGCCAGGTCCAGAAGGAAACCGCGTGGCTGAGCGTGGCGTTAAACCTGGAATTCCTGTTCGGCTCGGGGAACGGCTCGAGAAGAATGCTCCGGAAGTGGGCGTTCGTGGATTCGAGGGCCGCGCGGCGTGTTTGGGGGAGCGCGTGCCAGTCCGCATAGATTCGGGTGAGCATGGCCTCGCCGCGGCGGTAGAACCGGTACAGATCGGTCAGGCCAACGGTCAGGCGTACGAGTGGGTCGGCGTGCCGGGACCATTCCTCGGGGTCCGGCAGTTGCTGTTGCGAGAGCCAGTGCGAGGAGCATGCGGAGAATAGTGCCTCGTCGTCAGGAAAGTGGCGGTAGACCGTCAGCCTGGTGACACCGGCCTTTTCGGCGATGCCCGCGATCGTGGTGCGGGCCGGCCCGATGGAACCGTGCAGCTCGGAGCGGGAGGCTACATCACGAAACCGCGGGGGAGCTCCACACGATGTGGAATGCCGGCAAAGTCCCCGCCCGTTTGATCGAGATCATCAGCCCGGCCGGGTTTGAGCATTTCTTCTGGGGACTGGCCGATCACTTTGAAGCGGGTCCGCCGGATCCCGAGGTTATTGCCAAAATGGCCGCCGAATACGGGCTTCAGTTCGGTGAGCCGCCCTGGCTGCCGGACATCATCGCCCGGTACGGGCTGACACCTCCGATGGGCTGACACGAGCCCAGGTGCAGAGGCGGGGGCCTTCTGTTTCACGGCGTCCGGGGATACCGTTTCCTACCCCTCCCGTTTCTCCCGTTGGAACGCCCTCACTGCTTCGCTCACTGTCGGGTAGAAATGGTCGGGAGAGAAGCGGGCGCCCATGCCGTACTGCAACAATCTGTCTTTGACCGGGTCTTTGAGCTCGGCGAATACCAGGTCTACGCCGTGCCGGTCCAGCCATTCGTCAAGCTGCACCAACTCGTCCAGTGCAGTCGTGTCGATTCCTGTCACTGGTTCTGCCGCGAGCACCACGCGTTCAGTGCCGTCTTCCGCCTGGTCCAGTTCGTTGCGTACGAAGGACCCCAGCAAGGCTCCGTTGCCGAAGAACAGGGGTGCGTCGAAGCGCAGGATCAACAGGCCGGGGATGCGTTCCCCTTCCGGATGACGGCTCACGTCGTGGTACCCGGGTATACCGGGCACGTCCACGAGTTCAGCGCGGTAGGGGTCCCAGGCCCGCCGTAGGAAGTCCAGAATTGCCAAGCCGATGGCAATGGCGATGCCCGGGAGGACGCCCAGTATGGTGACCCCCAGGAATGCCGCGAACATCACCAACGATTCACTGCGGCTCATGCCGATGAGCCGTCGCACACCGGCCGGGTCGGCCATTGCGGCGGCTGCGGCGATGACGATGGCGGCAAGGGTTGTGGCGGGCAGGAACTCGGTGACGCCGGGCGCCACGAGCATGAAGCCGAGCACCAGTACTGCGCCCGCAGCCCCCGTGAGCTGGGATTTCGCCCCGGACTCGACTGCTACCGGCGTGCGGGACGTGCTGGCCGACACCGGGAAGCCGCCCAGCAGCCCGGTGGCAGCGTTCGCCGCACCCAAGGCTGCCATTTCATGGTTGCCGGATACCCTGCCGTCCTCTGCGGCCGCCAGGGATTGGGACAGGGTTCCGGTATCAACGAAGACGATGAGGGCGATCGCGGCGGCGGCGGGCAACAGTGTCAGGACGTCAGCCCAGCCAATTCCGCCCAGGGCCGGTGCAGGGAGCCCCTGCGGGAGGGCACCTGTGACCTTCAAACGCTCTTGGAGTCCCAGCAGGGCCACGGCGATGCAGGACACCACTACCGCAATGAGCACGCCCGGAACCTTCCATTTCAGCCGGCGGGGAACCCAGATGAGCGCCAGCGAGATCAGGCCGAGCAGTAGTGCCGTCAAATTGGTCTCGCCGGCAAGCACCTTCGGCGCGGCGGCGATGAGTTTTTCCCAAGGTGTACTGCCTTCCACGGAGATCCCCAGGAGGGTGGGAAGCTGGGACACAGCCACCAGCAAGGCGATGCCGTTGAGATAGCCGAGCCGGATGGGCTTCGACAACAGTCCAGTGACGATTCCCAATCTCAGCACTGAGCCGAGCAGCAAGATGCCGCCAATCAGTATGGCCAGGAGACCGGCCAGGGCCACGGATTTCTGCTCGTTATCCGCGGCCAAGGGAACCAAGGCTGCAACGATCATCGGGGCGAGCGCGGAATCCGGCCCCAGCACCAGCACACGCGATGGCCCGACTGCTGCGTAGACAAGCAGGGGCACTACCGTCGCGTACAGGCCGGTCACCGGTGGAAGGCCGGCGGCCTGGGCGTACGCCATGCCCGCGGGGACCAAGATCGCGAAGAGCGCGGCGCCGGCCACCAGGTCGTGGCGCAGCCACTCGATCCTGTAGCCGCGCAGGGCTGGCGGGACCGCCCAGAATGGAATCTTTCCGGATCGGCGCATCTTCCGATCATGTCCCAACATGGCCCTGCTCGCCATCCATAATCGGGCGAACTCAGCCTTGCGCGGGACCAGTATTCGATGATCGGATCGTTGCGCCCCAGCCACCGCCGGTCTGCGTCGGCTCGGCCAGGGCTCCCCTCAATCCCGACGTCCTCGAGACAAAACTAATGATTTTGTCTCAGGAAGGGAACAACAGGCGCGCGAAGACGCTGATCGCGTACCAGCCCACGACCCCGAGGGCACCCAAAGTCACGATGGAAACTACCCAAAACCGGACGGAGCGTTTCGAGTTCGCGTTTTCATACATAACAACCACCCACGTTCAATCGGGATACGTCGGAATGCATCCTGCCAGAAGCGCCTTGCAAAAAGCTTGAATCGACACGGGGCCCAAGGTCACTCCCGTCGGTATGGGTCTGGCTAGCGGGACTATCTCATTAACGGTGTATCCGGCGTTTTCATTTAGTAGCTTTCAGCTGCCGGGAATCGGTCGCTGAAAGTGATGGCGAAGGCGTTCAAAGCGGGCTTCCAACGCACGGCCCATCGGGTCTT
>NZ_CAKKMF010000073.1 GCF_918697925.1 Arthrobacter sp. Bi26 | reverse complement strand
TGTCCTGCAATTCGCTCACCCCTCTATAGTCGCGCATGTCCGGGCCGATCTCACATTCGCGGCGCAGCGGCCGCCCGGAGGTGAAGTGCGTCACGCGCCTGTCATCCCATGACCTTGCGCGCCCGCCCCGACTATGATCAGTATCAGACGAATCACCGCGACGGATCGATCCTGGCCGTACGGGTTCAACGACCGCCACTCGAAGAAGAGGTTCACGTGACACCAGCGCCCATGTCCCAGAAGTACTCCACGCTTTCCCCCTCGCTTGCCGTCGGGATCGACGAGCCTGACCGCAACCTCGCACTCGAACTCGTCCGCGTCACCGAGGCCGCGGCGATCGCCGGTGGTCACTGGGTGGGCTTCGGCGACAAGAACAAGGCCGACGGCGCCGCCGTGGACGCCATGCGCTCCTTCCTGCAGACCGTGCACTTCAACGGCGTCGTGGTCATCGGTGAGGGCGAGAAGGACGAAGCCCCGATGCTGTTCAACGGCGAGCACGTCGGTGACGGCACCGGTCCCGAGTGCGACGTCGCCGTCGACCCCATCGACGGAACCCGGCTGACCGCCCTCGGCATCAACAATGCACTGGCGGTCCTGGCCGTGGCCGAACGCGGCTCCATGTTCGACCCCTCCGCCGTGTTCTACATGGAAAAGCTCGTCACCGGCCCGGAAGCGGCCGACATGGTTGACCTGCGCCTGCCGGTCAAGCAGAACCTGCACCTGATCGCCAAGGCCAAGGGCGTCAAGGTCAACCAGCTCAACGTCATGATCCTGGACCGCGACCGGCACCGCCCCCTCGTGGAGGAAATCCGCGAAGCCGGCGCCCGCACGAAGTTCATCATGGACGGCGACGTCGCGGGGGCCATCGCCGCTGCGCGTGCCGGCACCGGCGTCGACGCCCTCATGGGCATCGGCGGAACCCCGGAAGGCATCGTCGCGGCCTGCGCCATCAAGTCCCTCGGCGGCGTCATCCAGGGCCGCCTGTGGCCCACGAGCGACGACGAGAAGCAGAAGGCGATCGACGCCGGGCACGATCTCGAGCGCGTGCTCTCGACCAACGACCTCGTCTCCAGCGACAACTGCTACTTCGCGGCCACCGGCATCACCGACGGCGACCTCCTCAAGGGCGTCCGCTACTCCAAGGACAAGGTCCTTACCCAGTCCATCGTGATGCGCTCCAAGTCCGGCACCATCCGCTTTGTCGACGGCGAGCACCAGGCCAGCAAGTGGGAAGGCTACGCCCGCAAGAGCTAGCACCTGAACGGCAGCACTGAACTGCACCACTGAATACAGCGAATCCCGGGCCGCCTCCGCGACCCGGGATTCGCCGTCTTAATCGCGGTTCTGATGCCGCGGTGCGGCGCCAGAGGCACCGGATTAGATAGGGTGGAGCCATGACGTGGCTCGTAACTGGCGGTGCAGGATATATCGGTTCTCATGTGGTTTCCGCCTTGCGCGGGGCCCGGATCCAGCCGGTGGTGATTGATTCCCTCTCCAGCGGGCACCGCGAGTTTGTGCCGGCCGACGTGCCGTTTATCCACGGCAGCATCCTCGACGCCGACCTCGTGGCCCACACGCTGCGGCACCATGCGGTGACCGGCGTGATCCACCTCGCCGGTTTCAAGTACGCCGGGGTTTCGGTCCAGGAGCCGCTGCTGACGTACGAACAGAACGTCACAGGCACCGCGCAGCTGCTCAAGGCCATGGAACTCACCGGCGTGGACAAACTGGTCTTCTCCTCTTCCGCGGCCACCTATGGCACGCCCACCGGCGACGTCGTCACTGAGGACACGCCCACCAACCCGGAATCGCCCTACGGCGAGAGCAAACTCATCGGCGAATGGCTGATCCGGGACCAGGGCAGGGCGCGGGGCCTGAACCACACCTCGCTGCGGTACTTCAACGTGGTCGGCTCCGGCTCGCCCGAGCTCTACGACACCAGCCCCCACAACCTTTTCCCGATCGTGCTGCGGGCTCTCACCGCGGGCCAGACGCCGCGCATCAACGGCATCGACTACAACACGCCGGACGGAACCTGCGTGCGCGACTACGTGCACGTGGCCGATCTCGCCACCTCGCATGTGGCCGCCGCCCAGGCCCTCGCGGCGGGCAAGTCGCTGGAGCGTGTGTACAACCTCGGATCCGGGGACGGACTGTCCGTACGCCAGATCATGACGGCGATGGCGCACGTCACGGGAATCGACTTCGAACCGGAAATCGGCCCGCGCCGGGCGGGGGATCCGGACCGGATCGTGGCCGACGGCACGCTGGCTGCCCGCGATCTCGACTGGAAGATGCGGCACTCCGTGGAGCAGATGGTGGCCAGCGCGTACGACGCCCAGCGGCACGCGATTACTGCCGCCAGCTAGCGCCGCCGGCCAACGCCGCCACCGGGACGCTGTACCGGCAGCGTCCTTAGCGGTTTGCCAGGGCCCGGGACCGGGCGCGCAGCCTCTTTGCGAGCTGGGCGCCCTTGCGGGCCAGCTGGTAGCTGCCGTAGCGCACCTTCCGGACCGGCAGGTCCCATGTTCCGGGATACGCGATCCCGCGGCCGCCGAACGACTTCTTGAACGCCGTGAACCCGGCCCATTTGTGCTCGGGCTCATCCGCGGGCGCCACGCCCCAGAGGTCCACGTGCTTGAGGCCCTTCGCCTGGGCGTCCTCGATCAGGGTGACGAGCAGGGGGATGCCCGCGCTGAGCTTGCGGTGGGTGTCATCAAGGGCGGCATGGGCGTAGGTCCGGGTGTCGGCCGAGTCGTAGGCCAGGGCTGCAGCAATGGGGTGGCCGTCGAGCTCTGCGATGAACAGCGTCGCGGCACCGGCCGGCATCAGCGAGCGGGCCACCTGGGTCAGGTACTCGTCACTTTGCGGCTTGAACCCGTTGCGGGCGGCCGTCATGTGCAAGAACTCCAGGAGAACGGCGATCTCTGCCGGATCCTGGCTGGAGCGGAATGTCACGCCCTTCTTGTGGATGTTGCGGAACAGGTTCCGGTTCGCGGGCTTCATATCCGCCAGGACGTCCTTGAAATCCCGGTCGAGGTCCACAATCCAGCTGAGCTCGGGCTGCTGGCTGACCGGGGCCGGCTGCAGGCCGCGGCTGCGGAGGACGGCGTCGGCTTCGGCGGCAGTGAAGCCTGCGGTGACCGGCTCAATCCGGACAAACACGGCCCCGCTGGCCCGGGCGAGGTCCGTCAGGGCCGCCAGTGCGGCATCGAACGCCGCCAGCGACTCGGCCACCGGGCCATAGGGGGAGTACAGCAGTTTGCCGGCCGGATTGGATTCCTCAACCGCGAGGAAGCGCCACCCGGAGCCGGACTGTTCGTGGACCGTGCGCCCCAGCGCGCGCTGGAACTGTGCCCACTGCGGGCTTTGCAGGAAATAATCCATGGTGTCAGGCTTCCAATGCGGTGGTGACGGCAAATGCCAGGGCGGGGCCGGTGGCGCCGGAGACGGCGTGGACGTTGACCGGGGCCTCGGCGGCGGGCAAGAAGGCGCTGGCGCCCCGTTCCAGCCGCAGCTCACCCTTCGGGGAGTCGAGGCGGACGGAGCCGGCGGTGACAATGACGACGGCGGCACCGGACTGCGCCAGCGGGACGGGCTCCGCTCCGGGCGCCAGTTCAATGCGCTGCAGCTGGAATTCCCGGAACGGCGGGCGGTAGAGTTCCTGGCCCAGCATTGTGGTCTCGGCGGGCAGCATGGGCACGGCGACGGCTTCGAACGCGACCGTTCGGAGCAGTTCCGGCACGTCCACGAATTTCGGCGTGAGCCCGCCGCGGAGCACGTTGTCCGAGGACGCCATGACCTCGATCCCGAGGCCGCGCAGGTAGGCATGGACGTTTCCGGCCGGCAGGTAGACAGCCTCACCCGGCGCCAGCGAGATCCGGTTCAGCAGCAGCGAAATCAGGACGCCCGGGTCTCCGGGGTAGTCATGGTTGAGGTTAACCACCGTGGTCAGCTCCGCCACGTGCGATCCCATGGGCGCACCGGAGACGAGGGCGGCCACGATCATCGCCGTGGCCTGCGAGACGTCTTCGCCGCCGGCGATGAGCCGCTCGAAGGCCGAGCGGAGGGCCGCGGGCTCGTCCGGCTGCGCCAGGTCTGCGAGCAGCATCGGAACAAGCGGCGGCAGTTCCAGCCCGGCGAGATCGAAGCACGCCGCCACGTGCAGGAAGACCGCGCGAGATTCCGCGGCCGGCCGGAAACCGCAGAGCGCCTCGAACGGTGTCAGCGCGAAGATCATTTCGGGTTTGTGGAAGGCGTCCTTGTAGTTGCGTTCCGGGGCGGCAGGGTCGACGCCGGCCGCCTCCTCACGTGCGAAGCCCTCCCGGGCCTGGGCGAGCGTCGGGTGCACCTGCAGGGACAGCGGCGCCTCGGCCGCGAGGACTTTGAGCAGGAACGGCAGGCGCGGACCGAATGCGGCCACGCTCGCGCTTCCCAGGCTGTGTTCCGGGTCCTCGGCGATCAGGGTGTCCAGCGCGAGCCGCCCGTCGTCGTGCGTTTCGGGCGCGTGCCGTCCGGCACCACCGGCCGCCGGCGTCAGCGCGACGGAGGGGGAGTCCGGATGGGCGCCGACCCAGAGTTCCGCTTCGGGACCGCCGGAAGCGGGCCTGCCCAGCAGTTGGGCGATGGCTGTCGGGGAGCCCCAGGCATAGGGCCGGAGGACGTTCTCAAGTTCGTACATGGCCTGGTCCCTGTCTCGTCAATGAAATGTCTCGTCAATGAATGTGGTCACTGTGCTGTGCTCAATGTTCTGTGGTCACTGTGCTGTGCTCAAACTGCTGCGGTCACTCTGACCCGGGCACCCGCGCCGCGGGCAGCGGGCGGTGCCCGGCGTGCGGGCCGGTGTTAGAGCGGCGCGCACTGGCCGTTGGTGGCGACGAGGTCGCGGATGGACTGTTCGTCGCCATTGCGCTTGAACTGGTTGAGCATCTCTTCGGTGATCGGCTCGCCGTCCGGCGTGGTGGTCACCGGCGTGAAGTCCGACGGCGAGGGCGGGGGCTCGGTGGCCGGCGCGGCACCGGCGGCAGAGAGCGGCCCCGCCGCCGTTCCGGGCTGCAGGACGGTATCGTCAACGACGGTGTTATCAGCTGCGCCGGCCGACGGGCTGGCCAGCAGTTTGTCCACCCGCTCGTGGATGATGTCGAAGTCCGGGGACGTGGAGAAAGCAGCGTCGAAGTCGGGCGGACCGATGGTCAGGCGGCTGACATCCTGGCCCTTGGCCCTAATGGCCAGGTCCACGAAGCTGCCGAGCTGGCCGGAGGAGACGTTCGATTCGACCACCTTGGTGCCAGCCTTGGCGATATCCTCAAACTTGGCCAGCAGCTTTGCGGGGTCGAGCTGCTTCAGCATCGCCTGCTGCACGCACTGCTGGCGCTGGATGCGGGCGTAGTCGTCCACGAATTCCCGGGAACGGCCGTACCAGAGGGCGTGGAAGCCGTCGAGCGTTTGGTCGCCTGCCGGAATCCAGCCGTCCGGCATGCCGTGGATGCCGTTGGCCTCATCCACCATCGGTCCGCTGATGGGGACCCAGCCGCCGGCCTTGATCCGGATGCCGCCCATGGCGTCGATCAGCTTGGAAAAACCGTCCATGTCCACCAGCACGTAGGCCTGGACCTTGATGCCCAGCGTTCCGGACACCGCTTCGAGAGTGGCCTGCGCACCGGGGTCAGCCACCCCGGGATAGAGGTCCTGATGTTCGTTGGTGACCTCGGTGTTGATCGCGTTGATCAGGCACTCGTCGCCGCAGTTGTAGCCCTCCGGATACACCTGGCGCATCGGGGAGTCCACGCTGAACTGGGCGTTCTGGAGGTTGCGGGGCACCGAGATGATCGCCGTGTTGCCGGTCTTGGCATCGACGCTGATCACTGAGAGGCTGTCCGGCCGGCGGCCCGTGCGGTCCGCTCCGGCGTCGCCGCCCATCATCAGGAAGTTGTAGCGGCCCTCGGAAGGTTCAAGGGTGGGACCGGAACCGGAGAAGATGCTGCCGATGGCGTCGCGGCTGACGTTGAGCAGGTAGGCCGCATAGCCCAGGGACCCGCTGCTGAGGATCATGGCCAGCACCAGCGCCAGCACCACCGCGGGGCGGATCTTGGGGGCGAGCAGCCCGGGCCGGATCAGCCGCAAGGTGTTCAGGAACAAGGCGCCCCAGCCGATGGCCAGCAGCCCGAGGCCGAGCACCAGCAAGAGCGAGGGCACCTGGCCGGCGAGGATATTGATCAGCGTGGAGCGGGACACGAGCAGGAGCAGCACGGCAATCAAGGCCAGCGCCCAGACCGTGAAGGTCACGCGCAGCGCAGCCCGCCCGAGCCGGCGCTTGCCCGCGACGATCTGGGCGCTGCCGGGGACCAGGAGCGTCATGAGGATCAGGACGAACGCCCGTTTGGTCAGCACCGGGGCCGGGGCTCCTGAGGGGTGCCGGACCGGGTCGCGCAGCACCCGCCCGGACTGCCCAGGGCTCTCAGTGCGGTGCGTGGGGGCGTAGCTGTTGCTCATGCCGGGAATCCTAACGGCTGCCCCGCATGGCGACGTTGCCGTCGGCGAACACTTCGCTGACCTTGTGCCGCAGGCTCGCGCCCTTCCGGGTTGCGACGTCGTTCAGTTCCTGGGCGAAGTCCAGAAGGTCCGCCCGGAGCTGGACGGCGAGTTCGTCCGTGCCCGAGGCCAGAATGCGCACAGCCAGGAGTCCGGCGTTGCGAGCCCCGCCGATCGAGACGGTGGCGACCGGAACACCGGCCGGCATCTGCACGATCGACAACAGGGAATCCATGCCGTCCAGGGTCTTCAAGGGTACGGGGACGCCGATCACGGGCAGCGGGGTGACTGAGGCGAGCATGCCGGGAAGATGCGCTGCCCCGCCGGCACCGGCGATGATGAGGCGAAGGCCGCGCTCGTGGGCGCTCTGGCCGTAGCGGATCATCTCCGTGGGCATCCGGTGGGCCGAGACGACGTCGGCCTCGAACGGGATCCCGAACTCTGCGAGGGCTTCGGCGGCGGCTTCCATGACCGGCCAGTCCGAATCCGAGCCCATGACGAGGCCCACGATCGGGGTGTCCGCGCGGGTGCCGGCCAGTGGGGTTCCTGCGGTGTTGGCTTCGGGGCTGGGTGCGGCGCTCATGCGGTCTCCTCGGAGGTTGCCGGCGTTGTGCCGGCATGTGCCCGGCCGTTTCGGATGATGTCGGCCACGGTGGTTGCCCGCTGCCGCACGGAGTCGACGTCGGCGGCTGAGGTCCCGACCAGGTTGACGTGGCCGATCTTCCGGCCGGGCCGGACGGCCTTGCCGTAGCAGTGCACCTTCGCGGCCGGCTCGCTCGCGAGGGCCGCGGGGTAGGCGGAAAAGAGGTCCTGGTTGGCGCCGCCGAGGAAGTTCTTCATCACCACGACGGGCCCGAGCAGGTCTGTGGCGCCCAGCGGCAGGTTCAGGATGGCCCGCAGGTGCTGCTCGAACTGGCTTGTCACCGAGCCGTCCTGGGTCCAGTGCCCGGTGTTGTGCGGGCGCATGGCGAGTTCGTTGATCAGGAAGCCCGCGCCCACGCCCGGCGTCTCGAAGAGTTCGACGGCCATGACACCGGTCACGCCGAGCTCGCTGGCGATCCGGACCGCGGCGTTCTCAGCGGCCGCGGCAACATCGAGGGGGATGTCCAGGGCCGGGGCAATCACTTCATCGCACACCCCGTCGACCTGGATGGTGTGCACTACCGGCCAGGCCCGGGTTTCACCGTCCGGCGTCCTTGCGACCATGGCCGAGAGCTCGCGGCTGAAGTCCACCTTGGCTTCGGCCAGGAGGGGGGACATGGCCTCGAACCAGTCGGCGGAGCCGGCTGCGTCCTCGGCCGAGGACACGATGCGCACGCCCTTGCCGTCGTAACCGCCGCGGGGCATCTTCAACACCACCGGCCAGCCGGTCTGCTCGCCGAAGGCGACGAGGTCCGCGACATCGGCGACGCTGGCCCACATGGGGTTGGGCAGCTCGAGCCGGTCGATCGCGGCCCGCATCACGAGCTTGTCCTGGGCGTTGACCAGGGCATCCGGGCCGGGATGGACGTTCACGCCGGCGCCGATCAGGGACCGCAAGTGCGCCGTGGGGACGTGTTCGTGGTCGAAGGTCAGAACATCCAGGCCGCGGGAGAACTCGAGCAGATGCTCCAGGTCCGTGTAGTCGCCAACCGGGGCGTTAGCCACGGCAGAGACGGCAGAGACGTCCTCGCCTTCGGCGAGAACACGGAGTTCAAAGCCCAGGGCGGTCGCGGCGGGGGCCATCATTCGGGCAAGCTGGCCGCCGCCAACAACACCGATTACAGGAAAAGTCACAAGTCCCAGCCTACCGAAAACCTCACGGGAACCCGGCTTTTGGGGATTGGCAAGCGCGGGAAGGGTGCCGAAGGGAGCCTTCCGTGCCCGCTACGGCGCCGCCCGGCGTCGGGTCCGCAGGTCGCCTTCTGAACGGCCACTGAGGGCGGACTCCCGGGAAACGGCGGTAAAATGGGCGTTTGGCCCAATGGCCGACAGTTCCAAAAGGCCACGGAGGGTCATGATTACTACACTTAACGAGCGCATGCGCGGGCTGGTCTCGCTGTTCTGGCGCGAAGTGGCCAAGTTCGGCGCCGTCGGCGGCATCGCGTTCGTCATTGACAACGGACTGACGTATTACCTGATGCACGGTCCCATGACCGACAGCGAGGCCAAGGCCCGCTTCTTCGGGGCCAGCGTGGCCACCGTGTTCTCGTGGATTGCGAACCGTTTCTGGACGTTCCGGCACCGCCGGCAGGCCAACGTGCTGCGCGAGTTCGTGATGTTCGTCATCATCAACGGGATCGGCATCGGCATCTCCACCGGCCTCACCGCCATCGCGAAGTACGGCATGGGTGTCACCGACAAGAACATGCTCTTCCTGGCCGGCGTGGTCGGCATCCTTGTCGCGACCGTGGTCCGGTTCTTTGCCTACCGCTTCCTCGTGTTCAACCAGGAACTCGACGAAGAGCCGGAGTTCTCGCACGACCACGAGATCATCGAACGGCACCCGCACGC
Organism: Arthrobacter sp. Bi26; assembly: GCF_918697925.1. GTDB lineage: Bacteria > Actinomycetota > Actinomycetes > Actinomycetales > Micrococcaceae > Arthrobacter. The sequence goes on along the minus strand of NZ_CAKKMF010000073.1, from coordinate 16,395 downwards.
GCCGCAGGAGACGCAGCCCGGTGCCAGCGTTTCCAGGACGGCCGTCCGGGAAGCCGTCAAGGATCCGGAGCTGCCCGGCCCGCCTGCCTGAGGGAAAGCCTGAGGAACAGTGGCTGAGGTTCAGTTCCCGCTGATGCGCTCGGCGGCCCGCAGCTTGCCCGTCACCTCGACCTCGGGGTGCACCAGGACCACGGAACCGTCGGCCTTCCAGGTTCCCAGTGACTGCGCAAGAACCGTCTCGAGGCCGTCGGCCGCCGGAACGAGCAGCCGCAGGCCCGTGTCACGGGCCGCGGCAAAATCGTCCAGGAGTGCAGCGTGCGCGTGGACTGTGCCGTCCGAGGTGCGGACCGCGAGGCGCTCTGCTTCCGGATCCACATGGGGCATGAAGATGTCGCCGTGGGAGCGCACCTCGGCGGCGTAATCGAGGACGCCGGTGGGCAACTCGCCCGTCCAGCGCATCGCCAGCGCCGGCAAGGACACCGCCAGGACGGCGTCGAACCCGCCCGCTGCAGCGCGCGGGCCCGGGTCCGCGGTGGCCAGCAGCTCCGCCTCCGCGTCGTCGAAGACCACTTCCATGCCGAGCTGCCAGGCCGCCAGGGCGAGGATCACTGACTTCCAGTGCGCCGGCAGGTCCAGTCGCAGCCGCATGCCGGGTTCGGCGTCGAGTTCGTCCTGCAACAGGTTGGAAGTCTTCGCCACCCAGTTGTCCAGCACGCGGCCGGAGAGTTCAACGCGCTCCGAATCGGGCCCGTACCAGGTCAGCCGGGGCGCTGTGGACTGGCCCGATCGCAGCGCTGTCATCAGTTCGATTGCCGGAATGCTCATGTCCTCATCTTGCCACGGCCCATCCGACCCCAGGCGCCGTGACGTCCGTCACGTCGGGGATGGCCGCGTCCGGCGACCTTCGCACGGGGGCGGGAAAAATTTCCCGAAAACTCAATGAAAACCCGCAGAAGTGCTCAGTACCCTGATTATTCCGCGGGTTCTTGCGGAAGAGGCGAAAAAATTCCGGGCGTGGCGTGCCTGCACTTTGTGTATCAAGTTGATTATTATCTCCGCCGTGGCTTGACTCCCGGATACTTACACGCGTGTAATTAGTTATCTAAGCCGCTGCGCATAAACCGGCACTCAACCGAGTGCCAAAGGGGGTCGTGCAGTGGCTGCAAATCAGGAGGGGGACGCCATGGGGCTAGCAGAGCGTATCCATGAAGATGCCGTAGTTGCCGGCCAGGCCACGGCGAAATACCGGTCACGCGGCGTGCCGAGTGACTGGTACGTAGATCCGGCCGATCCGGACGCGGTTGACCGCTATAACGAACACACCCAGGATTCCCGGCAGGGGGCCGCCACGGCCTTCCTCGCAGCGCACGACGAACTCCTTGCCGGCCCGGATCAGGACACCGATCCCCTCGACCCGCCGATGGAGCTCTATTCGCCCGGTTCCGGTTCCCCCGCGCAGCCCGTCTGGATCGGACTGCCGTCCCGGCAGGATTTCGACGACGAGGGCGAGCTCGGCTGGCAGACCGATGCCCTGTGCGCCCAGACGGATCCCGAAGCCTTCTTCCCTGAAAAGGGCGGCTCCACCCGCGACGCCAAGAAAGTCTGCGGCGCCTGCAACGTGCGTTCACAGTGCCTCGAATACGCCTTGTCCAACGACGAGCGTTTCGGGATCTGGGGAGGCCTCTCCGAGCGCGAGCGGCGCCGGCTTAGGAAGCGAGCAGTCTAATTCTTCAGGAAGTACGAGTCACCGCCGTCGTGGTCTCCCACGACGGCGGTGATTTTCTCCCCAGGACCCTTGCGGCGCTGGCGGCCCAGACGCGGCCCGTCGACGCCGTGATCGGTGTCGACACCGGCTCCCGCGACCACTCCGCTGCCCTCCTCGAACAGGAATTGGGCAAGGCCAACGTCACCGTCTTCGATCAGCCCAGGTCCGGCATGGGCGGAGCCGTCATGGCCGGGCTCAAGGACCTCTCACCGTGGCCTGCGGACGGACCCGGCGGCGCGCCGGGCGCCGAGTGGATCTGGTTGCTGCACGACGACGCCGCACCGGCACCTGAGGCCCTCGCCGAACTCCTCCACGCGGTCGAGCGCGCGCCGTCGGTCACGGTGGCAGGCTGCAAGCAGTTGGACTGGCATGCCGAGCGGCGGCTGATCGACGTCGGCCTCTCCACCAGCCGCTGGGCCGAGCGGCTGACGCTGATCGACGCCGACGAGCTCGACCAGGGCCAGTACGACGGCCGCAGCGATACCTTTGCCGTCAATTCCGCCGGCATGCTGGTCCGCCGCGACGTCTGGGAGGAGCTCCGGGGCTTCGATCCTGCACTGCCCGGAAGTGGCGACGACGTCGACTTCTGCTGGCGCAACCGCCTCGCCGGGCACCGCGTGGTGGTGGTCCCGAGCGCGAGGATGTTCCATGTTTCGCACCGTCCCCACGCCCTGGGCACCGCGACCGCCGCACGCAAGGCACAGGTCCATCTGCGGCTCAAACACGCGGCCGGCTGGAAAGTCCCGCTGCACGCCGCCGGCGCGCTTCTGGGGAGCCTCTTCAAACTTGTCCTGAGCATTGCAGTCAAGGACCCTGGGCACGGGTTCTCCCAGCTGCTGGCAACCTTTGCCGCGCTGGGCCGCCCGGCCGCGGTGATCCGCGGACGGCGCAACGCCGCGCGCACCCGCCGGGTCCGGCGCTCCGTCATGAAAGGGCTGCAGACCCCGCGCCGGGAGGTCTGGGCGCACCGGCGCTCCCTGATCGAGGCGCTTGGCGCCGACGACTACGGCGACGGACCCACGGGCACCGATCCGCTGGCAGAGCAGCCTACCGGGGACGCCGACGACTTCGCCGCCATCGCCACCCCGGACCGCGGTTGGGTGGGCAACGGTGCCGTGCTGGCCACACTCCTGACCCTGGCGGTTTCCCTGACTGGACTGCTCAGCCTGTTCCGGGCCCCGGCAGTTTCCGGCGGCGCGCTGATCCCTGTTTCACTGCGCCTCTCCGAAATCTGGAACCATGCCTCCACCTGGTGGATCAGCCTCGGAGCGGGCCTTCCGGGCCACGGCGACCCCTTCGGCTACCTCCTGTGGGTGCTGGGAGTGCTCGGCGCCGGCGACGCCAACGGCGCCGTCGGCTGGCTGTTGATCCTTGCCATGCCGCTGTCCGCGTTGGGCGCCTGGTTCGCCGCCGGCGCCCTGACGGCGCGCAGGAGACTGCGCCTGGCGGCCGCCCTGGTCTGGGCCGCGGCACCGGCGCTCCAGGTTTCCCTCAACCAGGGCCGGCTGGGCGCCTTGATTGCGCACGTCATGATCCCGGTGCTCGTCCTGGCGCTGCTCCGGGCGACCGGGACGGCGGCAGGCCGCGGCGTCCATGCCGTCCCGGCGCCCGGCCAAGGCCGGCTCGCGCCCATGCCCGCCGCCCGCCCCGGCATCAACGGCACGCCCTCCTGGACGGCCGCGGCCGCTGCGGGCCTCGCCATGGCCGTGGTCACCGCCGCTGCGCCGTCGCTGCTGGTGCCCTGCCTGAGCGTCGTTGCCCTGTGCGGCGTGCTTCTGGGCCGCCGCGGCCGCACGGTGTGGTGGGCGCTCCTGCCCAGCCTGGCGCTGTTCCTGCCGTTCGCCTTTTCGGTCCTGGACCGGCCGCGGGCGCTCCTGGCCGACCCGGGCCTGCCGCTCGGTTTCGACGCCGCCCCGTTGTGGCAGCAGGCCTTGGGCCAGCCGCTGAGCTTCGACGCCGGCGCCGGACTCACCGGACTCAGCGCCTTCGGCGCGTCCGCCGCGGGCTCCACCGGGCTGCCATGGGCACTGCTGCTGGCCCTGCTGTTCGGGCTGCCGGTGCTGCTGCTGGCCCTCGCCGCGCTGTTCCTGCCGCGCCGGATGGTGCTGGCAGGCCGCACCTGGACGGCACGCTGCCTGTGGGCCGTCGCAGTCCTGATGCTGGCCGGCGGCTGGCTCGCCGGGCATGTCGCCTCCGGCGCCAGCGCCGATGTCCTGGTCACGCCGTTCCCCGGCCCCGCCGTATCGGCGGCCGCCTTCGCCCTCCTGGGGTCCGCCCTTATCGCAGCAGAAGGACTCCTGGACGCCGCCGACCGGACCGCCGGGACCGGGCTGGCACGGAAGGTCCTGATCCGCGGCACGGCCGCGGCAGCCCTGACGCTGCTGCTGGCCGCACCCCTGGCCGGGTTCACCCTGTGGAGCGCGCAAAACCTGCTGCAGCCCACGGCACCGGCCCTGTCACTGGCACAGCCAGCCGCCGGGGAACCCTCCGGTCTCGGGACCCCGAGGCTCGTCCAGCCGGCCCAGGCCCGCACCCTGCCGGCCACGGCGGTTGACCGCGGCGAGGGCCCGGAACAGTCCAGGACGCTCCTGATTGCCAGCAACGAGGACGGAAGCTTCGACGCAACACTTATGCGCGGCGCCGGCACCACTCTGGACGCCCTGTCCACGATCGCCGCGGCCCGCGGCATCATGGGGGCGCCAGGCCAAGAGACGGTCCGCGACGACGACGCCGTCGCCGGTTCGCTCCGGAACGTCGTGGCCACCATTGTGGCCGGCGAAGGCGTGGATCCGCGGGAAGACCTCGAGCGGCTCGGCGTCGGATTTGTCGTGCTCCGGGTTGCCGATTCAGCGTCCGAGCTGACGGCCAGCCGCATGGACGCCGTCCCCGGTCTTGTCGCCGTCGGCCAGACCGGTACAGGCTGGCTCTGGCGGGTCAGCCCCCTGGACCGGCCCGGTAGCAAGGCCTCCGACGTCGCACACCGGGTCCGCGTGGTGGACGGCACCGGCACGACCGTCGGCCTGCTGCCTGCGGAGGAAGTCTCGGCCGCCGGCACCATCCCGGCCGGCCCCGAGGGCCGCCTGGTGGTTCTTGCCGACCGGGCCGATCCGGGCTGGAGCGCCTGGCTGGACGGCCGCCGCCTGACCTCAACGACGTCGGGATGGGCCCAGGCATTCACGCTGCCCGCCCAAGGCGGCCAGTTGAGCATCCGTTATGAAGCACCCTGGGCCGTCCTGATCGGAATTGCGCAGGCCGTGATGATCGGGCTGACCGTCCTCCTGGCCGTGCCCATGCCTGCCCGCCGGTCCAACGCCGGCCTGTCCAGGGACGAAGCCTCCCTGCGTAAGGAACATCAGCATGTCTAAGGGCGACAACAAAAACAAAAACGACGCCGGTCCGGCGCCGGAAACCCCGACGGACGCATCTTCCATGACGGAAACCCCGGCCGCTGGCGAGTCCGGCGCCGGTGCGGCGCTGCGGAAGAGGGGCGTGCCGCGGGCCGGCATGATCGGCGGTATCCTCTCCGCGGTCGCCCTCGTTGCCGCGGGCGGAGGCCTCGTGTCGGCGGCGTCGCTGACCCCCCAGAGTCCCGCCAGCCGGCATCTCGAGGCCCCTGTGGCCTCGGTGCCGGCCGGCAGCAGCGTCGGAGTCTGCCCGGGCCCGGCCCGGCTGCTTGAGGGCACCCCCGTGGGCACCGACCCCCAGTTCAGTCCGGAATCCGGCACCGCGAAGACCTCCGTCAGCGCCGCTGTGCTCGGCTCAAGCGCGGGCGTCATTCCCGGGAGCCGGCTGGCGCCGCTCAAGGGTGCCCCCCTCGCCGAAATCGCCAAGGGCGCCGCGGCTGCGCCCACCGCCTCCGCGGCTGCGGCCCGCACGCCCGTGCTGATCGCCGGCGTCGTGCCCCAGCGAGAGGTGGACAACATCAGCGTCCTCAGCGCCGATGCCCAGGACAACCGCCAGGCAGCAGCCGGCGCCGTCCTGAGCTACACGGCAGAGGACGGGGACCTCCAAGGCTCCGCGGCCGCCGCCTGCCAACAACCCGGCAACGATCTCTGGCTGGTCGGCGCCAACACGGCCCTCGGCCGGTCGGCAGTCCTGAACCTCACCAATGCCTCCAGCACACCGGCGACGGTGAGCCTGGACCTCTTTGGCTCCGAGGGCTTGATCCCGGCGCCCGGAAGCCGCGGCCTGCTCGTGGCGCCTGGCAGCACCCGCTCCATAGTCCTGGCCGGGCTTGCGCCGGGACAGGAACGGCTCGGCGTGCGGGTCCGCAGCACGGGCGGCCCGGTGGCTGCCGTCATCCAGCAAAGCGTGCTCCGCGGCCTCACGCCCGGCGGCGTCGACTTCATCACCCCCGGCACCGCCCCGTCCGTCAGCCAGGTGGCCGCCGGTCTCGAGATCCAGGATCCGGCGGCGTTGGCCGCGCTCACGGCAAAGCCCGGCTTCGCCGATGCGGGACCGGCCCTGGAAATCACCGTGCCCGGGGCGGCCGATGCCGTGGTTGAGATCAAGTTGTATGGACGCGACGGCCAGAAGGCGCTGCCCGGCGGCGGCGTGGTCACGGCGAAGGCCGGCGCAGTCACGGAAGTTTCCCTGGCCGGGGTCCCGGCCGGGACCTACACCGTCGCGGCAAGTTCCGATGTCTCGTTCGCGGCCACTGCCCGGCTCACGCGGGGACTGCAGTCCGGGGACGCCGCGGACATTGCGTTTTCCGCCGCCTCGGCCCGGCTGGGCAGCCAGCACATCGTTCCGGTTCCCCGCACCGGGGACCGGCAGCTCGTTTTCGGTGCACCCGAAGGCCGGGCGACAGTGACCTACACACCCATCACGGCCGACGGCAAAATCCGGACCGCCGGTACCGCCGACATTGCCGGCGGAACCACCGTGTCCATCAAGGTCCCCACGGACGTGGGCGGCTCGCCGCTCGTGGGCTATGTGGTGTCCGCCGCCGGGGACCCAGCCTACGGGGCGCTGGTCCTGGGGCGGGATGGCCGGCAGGACATTTCCGCGGTGGCCCTGGCGCCGGAAGCGGCAGGACAACAACAGGTCCCTGTCACGCTGGGGTACTAGTACCGGCGGCGATAGACCGGGTCGAGGGACTCCGGGGGTACGCCGAGCATCTCAGCCGTGTATTCCACGACGACGTCGTGGACCAGGTCCTGGAGCTCGTCCCGGGTTCCGCACGCCTGCTCCACCACCCGGCGGTACAGCGTGATGACCGGTCCGTCCTCGGCCGTCGCGGCCGTGAAGGCGCCCATCGGCGCGGGCGTGCGGTCCGCCACGAGCTGCTCCAGGCCGGGAGGGATCTCGTCGACGGCGAAGCGGACACCGTCGAGGGGTTTGCCCCAGATATCGTGCAGCCGCTGCGCCGAGTCCAGGACGAAGTCATCGAAGCGGTCGGAGCGGGTCCGGTAGCCGGGCAGCGTGGGGAGCATGAGCTCGCCACGAAGACCCCGGCCGTGCCGGTTCCTGCGGCGCTGCCGGAAGTTTTTTCCCCGGACAGCGGTGGGCGATCCGGCCACAGGCGCGCCGGTGGGGCCGGAGCCGGCGCCTGTACGTCCGGCGTCGGGGTCAGCCAACCGGACCGTAAAACCCGAATCGTGGTGCGATGACTGCATATCTTGACTCTAAACCCGCGGAATGATTTACGCGATACAGGCCATGCGGCGATCCGCCGCCGCACCGCCGCGGCACGACCACGGTCGTTTCAATGCGCAGCCCCCGGCCCGAGGGGGAGTAGTCTGTGATGTCGTGGGTGCAATTCGTCTTTGTTCAAGGTCTGCCTGCCGCAATTCTGCGGTGGCCACTTTGACGTACGTGTACGCCGACTCCACAGCCGTCCTGGGCCCGCTCGCGACGTACGCCGAACCGCACTGCTACGACTTGTGCGAACAGCACGCCGACTCGCTGACCGTTCCGCGCGGCTGGGAAGTCATGCGGCTGGCGATGCCGGCAACCCCGGCCGGTCCCGGTCCCGACGACCTCCTGGCCCTCGCCAACGCGGTCCGCGAGGCCGCCTCCCGTCCGGCCGCGGCGGAACCGGCAAAGGGGCAGCGCACGCTGCACCCGGCGCTGGAAGCACCGGCACCGGCCGAGGGCACCAGGCGCGGGCATCTGCGCGTCCTGCGCGAACCTTCCTAAGGCGCCAACTGGCGGTAGGGTGGAAACTGCAAAAAGCCGTCAGCCACCGGCGCCCTTTCGCGGCGCCCATCAGGGAGCGTTCACCATGCCCAAGCTCAGTCCCGAACTGTTGTCTGTCCTGCGATGCCCCGTCACCGGGTCCGGCCTGGTGCAGGAAGGCGACGAGCTCGTCACCGCCACGGCGGATGAAGCCGGGAACAAGCTGCGGTACACGATCGAGGACGGCATCCCGCTGCTGCTGCCGCCGGAGCTCCTGCCCGCTGCCGCGGCGGCCGCCTCTGATCAGCACGACGCCGGCCAGCCCGGCGCCGGCCAGCCCGACGGCGGCCAGCACAGCACAGCCCCGCGCCACGCCGCGGAATAACGGGCGCCCAAATCATCTCCCGGCCACCCATCAGGAACGCACCCGGCAACGAATGACTGCCTAGACCCAGAACCACCTGGTTACAACCAGCTCCAGACACGCAACGCCACCGGCCACAACAAAGGATTCACATGACTTTCGATTACAAGATTGCGGACATTTCCCTGGCCGAGGCGGGCCGCCATCAGATCCGCCTCGCCGAGCACGAGATGCCCGGACTCATGTCCCTGCGCGAGGAGTTCGGCGCCAGCCAGCCGCTCAAGGGCGCCCGGATCGCCGGATCCCTGCACATGACGGTCCAGACCGCGGTGCTGATCGAGACCCTTACCGCGCTCGGCGCAGAGGTCCGCTGGGCCTCCTGCAACATCTTCTCCACCCAGGATGAAGCCGCCGCCGCAGTTGTGGTCGGCACCGGCACCGTCGAGGACCCGCAGGGCGTCCCCGTCTTCGCCTGGAAGGGCGAGACGCTGGAGGAATACTGGTGGACGGCCCAGCAGATCCTCACCTGGCCGGGCGCCGACGCCAACCCTGAGCTGGGTCCGAACATGATCCTGGACGACGGCGGCGACGCCACCATGCTGGTGCACAAGGGGGTCGACTTCGAGGCCGCCGGTGCTGTCCCCGCCGCCACCGAGGACGAGTCCGAAGAAGGCCGGGTCTTCCTCGACGTGCTGCGCGCCTCGCTCGCGGCCGACCCGCAGAAGTGGACCCGCATCGGCTCCGTCCTGCTCGGCGTCACCGAGGAGACCACCACCGGTGTGCACCGCCTGTACCAGCTGGCGGAGCAGGGCAAGCTGCTCTTCCCGGCCATCAATGTCAACGACTCCGTCACCAAGAGCAAGTTCGACAACAAGTACGGCATCCGCCACTCCCTGCCGGATGGAATCAACCGCGCCACCGACGTCCTCATGGGCGGCAAGGTCGCCGTCGTCTGCGGCTACGGCGACGTCGGCAAGGGCGCTGCGGAGGCCTTCCGCGGCCAGGGGTCGCGCGTGATCGTCACGGAAATCGATCCGATCTGCGCCCTCCAGGCGGCCATGGACGGCTACCAGGTCGCCAAGCTGGAATCCGTCCTCAGCGAAGGCCACATCTTTATCACCACCACCGGCAACAAGGACGTCATCATGGCCAAGCACATGGCCGGGATGCGTGACAAGGCGATCGTGGGCAACATCGGCCACTTCGACAACGAGATCGACATGGCCGGACTGGCGCGGGTCCCCGGCATCAAGAAGGTCGAGATCAAGCCGCAGGTGCACGAGTGGGTCTTCGAAGCCGACACAGACGCCCAGCGCTCCATCATCGTCCTGTCCGAGGGCCGGCTGCTGAACCTCGGCAACGCCACCGGACACCCCTCCTTCGTCATGAGCAACTCCTTCGCCAACCAGACGATCGCCCAGATTGAACTGTTCACGAAGGCCGGCCAGCCCGAGGGCGAACGTGAATACGAGAAGCAGGTATACGTCCTGCCGAAGATCCTGGACGAGAAGGTCGCCCGCCTGCACCTGGGTGCCCTCGACGTGGAGCTGACCGAGCTGTCCAAGGAACAGGCCGAGTACCTGGACGTCGACGTGGCCGGGCCGTACAAGCCTGGTCACTACCGCTACTAGGAAGCCTCCCAAGGGGCCCCGGACTCAGGTCCGGGGCCCCTTGTTGTGACCGTTTTGGGGGCACTTTTGTAACCGGATCGTGGTCGAAACGGTCCGGGGTTCCAAGGTAACTCGCTTATGCTGGCAAGATGACGTGTGGAAACGCCCGGGTCCTGTGATGGCCCTGAAAAACTGGAGTACTGGCCGCAAGATCGCCTTGGTGGGCGTGGTCTGCGCCCTGGCAGCCGGCGGCGGGGCCTTCGCAGCGGCGGCTCCGGGGATCGCCCAGCCGGCGATTTTCTCCGAGGCGGGATCCCCGGCCCGGACGACGCCGGGACTCGCCGTCCCGGTGGTGGCCCCCGCGGAACTTGCCGTCGCACCGGCCGACGGCGCCAAGCAGGTAAACCCCGCAGCGCCGGTATCCCTCAAGGTCACCAACGGGCGCATTGACCGGGTGGCCCTCACGACCGACGCCGGCGACACCGTTGACGGCACCCTGAGCGCGGACGGGGCCGCCTGGACTTCCTCCGGCGACCTGACGTTCAACACTCGGTACAACTTCAATTACTCCGTGGTGGATGACGCCGGACGCAACACCAACAGCACGCGGACCTTCACCACCGTCTCTACGGCCAACGAGGCCGACGCCGCGATCTACCCCCTGGACGGGATGAAGGTGGGCGTGGCCCAGCCCCTGCAGATCACCTTCAGCGAGCCGGTCCTGAACCGGGACGCCGTCGAAAAGGCCATCAAGATCACCTCCACTTCCGGCCAGAAGGGAGATTTCCGCTGGTTCAGCAAGAACACCGTCAGGTACCGGCCGGAGGCCTTCTGGGCAGCGAACAGCACCATCACGATGGACATGCAGCTGTTCGGCGTCGAGTTGGGCAACGGGCAGGTGGGCAACTTCAACAAGACGGTGACCATTCGCGTCGGGGACAAGAAAGTGGCAGTGGCCGACGCCAAGGCCCATACCTTCTCGGTGAGCATCAACGACCAGCCGGTCGGGAAGTGGCCGGCGACCATGGGGGACAAGCGGTTCCCGTCTGCCCGGGGCTATCTCGTGTTCATGGAGAAGCACCGGGTGGAGCACATGGACGCCTCCACGATCGGGCTCAAACCGGGGGATCCGGCCTACTACGGCCAGCTTGACGTCAACTACGCCACGCGCCTGACGCCCAGCGGGGAGTTCATCCACCAGGCCACGGATTCCGCAATGCCCTACATCGGCAAGGCGAACCTCTCCCACGGCTGCATCGGCCTGGGCCCGGACGGGGCGAAGTGGGTCTTTGACAACATGACCACCGGCGACGTCGTCCAAGTGGTGAACACCGAGGGGGAGTACGCCAACTTCGATGACGGCTACGGGGACTGGAACATCCCTTGGGCCCAATACGCCAACTGACGGGGTGGCACCTCGCCGAGCCTGATCCTCTGACGGTAGGCTCGGAGCCAGATAAATTGCGCAGCCGGGCGCAGGCCGGGCAGCACAGAAGCCTACGGAAGCGAAGCTCCACGTGACTGACAAGAGTCCCACCCCACCCGACCGGCCGGATCCGCACCTGGATCCCACGGACGACACCGACGAGCCGGCGTTCGACTGGATGAAGCCGGCCTCCGCCGCCAAGCCCACCGCAGGCTCCGCAGCCGCCCCTGCCGGCAAGCCCGCTGCCACCTCCGCCGCAGGCTCTGCCGGCAAGCCCGCTGCCACGAAGCACGACGGCGCAGCTGCTGCGGCCGCCGCGGCGGCGGCGTCCGCAACCAGCCAGCCAGGGAGCCGCGCCGACCGCAAGGCGGCCGAGGCCGCCGTCCTCCAGACGGAGGCCGGGACGTCCGGTGCATCAGCCGGAGCACGCCAGGACTCCGCCTCCGACGAGCCGCTGCAGACCACTGCCCTGCAGACCACGGCCCTGCAGACCACGGCCCTGCAGGATCCTGCCCAGGAGGACGCCGAACGCCGCAATGCCGAACGCCGGAATGCCGAACGCGAGCAGGCCGCCAAGGCCAAGCCTGTCCTGCCCCGGGTGATGCAGGTGCTGCTCGCCGTGTTCTACCCCCTCATCCTGCTGGTGCTCGCCGTCCGCGCCGTGACCAGCCCCATGTTCCTCTGGGTGGAGTACAACCGGCCAGGCTTCCCCGGCGACGGCTACGGCTTCAGCACGGATGACCGCATGACCTACGGCTCCTACGCGGTGGACTACCTGAGCAACTGGTCAGGCCCGCGCTACCTCGGCGATCTTGTGGACCTAAGCGGCGAGCGGCTGTTCAAGGACGGCGAAGTCAGCCACATGGCCGACGTCAAGGCCGTCATCTTGTCCACGTTCGGTGCCGGCACGCTGCTGATCCTGCTGGGTCTGGTTGCCGTGATCTACCTGTTGCGGAAACACAACGGGGGAGTCCGCCGCGGCCTGTTCGCCGGCTCGATCGTCACCCTCGCGGTCATCATCGGCCTCGGAACCCTCGCCGTGCTCGGCTGGGAGCAGTTCTTCACCGATTTCCACCGGATTTTCTTCGCCAACGGGACCTGGACCTTTACGCTCCAGGACACCCTGATCCGGCTGTTCCCGGGCCAGTTCTGGATGGACGCCGGGATCGTCATCGGAGCCCTCGTCCTGCTTGCTTCCCTTCTCACCCTGATCCTGACCTGGCCCACGCGCCGGCGCCGCGGCCTTGGCAAGAAGGCCGGCACGTCCAAAGTCACGGACGCAGACGCTGACGCCGGCACTGACGCCACCGCCGAGGCTGCGCCCGCGGCAGACGGCACGCCCGGTGGCACCGGCAACGAGGCAGAGGGCGCTGCGCGCACCCGGCACACCGTCTAAGAGGGCCAGTTGCCCCTTGGGGTTCAGCCGTAGATGCGGTTGATGTGCTCCGCGTAGTCCCGCACGACGGCGGCCCGCTTGAGCTTGAGTGAGGGGGTCAGGTGCCCTGACTCCACGGTGAAGTCGGCGTCCAGGATGACGAAGCTGCGGATGGACTCGGCCTTGGAGACCAGGAGGTTCGCCTCATCGATGGCGCCCTGGATTGAGGCCCGGACGCTCTCGTCGGCGGCGGCTTCGCCCGGGGCCATGACGGGCACCTTCCGCGCCGTGCACCAGTTGTGCAGTCCTTCCGGGTCCAGGTTGACCAGTGCCGAGACGAACGGCCGGCCGTCGCCAACCACCACGGCCTGTCCGACCAGCTGGTGCTCCCGGATCTTTTCCTCGAGCGGGCCCGGGGCGACATTCTTGCCGCCGGCCGTGACCAGCAGGTCCTTCTTCCGGCCCGTGATGGTCAGGAAGCCGTCCTCGTCGAGGGAGCCGAGATCGCCGGTCCGGAAGAAACCGTCGACGAACGCCTCCGCGTTGGCGGCCTCGTTGGCGTGGTAGCCCTTGAAGACGCCGATGCCCTTGACCAGGATCTCACCGTCGTCGGCCACCCGGACCGTGGTTCCCGGCACCGGGATGCCGACTGTGCCCACCTTGGTCCTTGCCGGGGTGTTGGCCGTGCATGGCGCCGTGGTTTCCGTCAGGCCGTAGCCTTCCAGGACGGGGATGCCAGCGCCGCGGAAGAAGTGGGCATCGTTGGAGCTCAGCGCGCTGGCACCGGAGACCGTGTACCGCAGCTGGCCGCCGAATCCCTGCCGGAGCCGGGGGTACAGCAGCCGGTCGAAGACTGCGTGCCGGGCACGCAGGAAGAGTCCGGGTCCGGTGCCGTTGCCGCGGGAGGCGGCGTCCAGGGCCTTGGAGTAGTCGATCGCTGCCGCCGCTGCAGCCGTGAAGATGCGGCCCTTGCCCGCGGCGGCAGCCTTCTGCGCGGCTCCGGCGTAGACCTTTTCGAAGATCCGGGGGACAGCCAGCAGGAAAGTGGGCTTGAAGCTGGCCAGGTCTTCCAGGAGCTCCTTGGCGCTTGCGGTGTGTCCGAGGGTGGAGCCGGAACTCAGGCAGATGACCTGCACCGCCCGGGCTAAAACGTGCGCCAGGGGCAGGAACATCAGCGTCCGCGAACGCGGCTGCAGGAGGATCTCGGGCAGGAAGAGGGCGACGTTCTTCGCGACCAGGGCAAAGTTGGCGTGGGTGATCTCGCAGCCTTTGGGCTTGCCGGTGGTGCCGGAGGTGTAGACCAGGGACGCAACGTCCGCCAGGGACGCAGCGGTCCGGTGGCGTTCGAGCTCGGCGTCGGTCACCCCGGTGCCGGCCGCGGCCAGGCTCGCCAGGTTCGGTGCCGCGCCGTCGTTCTCCATCCGCACTACGGAGACAAGCCGGTCTCCGAGGACGGCGGAGGCGTCCAGGACGCCCTGGACGAGGACCGCCTTGGCAGGGTCCTCGACGAAGACCCGCAGGGCCCCCGAGTCGTGGAGGATCCATTCGACCTGGGCCGCGGAGGAGGTCTCGTAGATCGGGACGGTGACGCCGCCGGCGAACCAGATGGCGAAGTCCACCACCGTCCACTCATACCGGGTGGCGGACATGACGGCGACGGTTTCACCAGGTGTCAGTCCGCCGGCAATCAGGCCCTTGGCCAGGGCCGTGACCTGCCCCAGGAATTGTTGGACGGAGACATCGGTCCAGCCGCTGGGGCCCTTGCGGGAGTAGAGGGCGTGCACGGGGTCCTTCGCGTGCTGCTCCAGGAGCAGGTCCGTCACGTTGCTCTCCGGATCCAGCTCCACGAGCAGTCCGGTGCTTGCTTCTCTCACAGCCGAGTCTCCATTTCCTGGTCCGCCCGGAGTTCGGCGGACTTCCCCTGCAATCCTGCCCTAGATCCAGGACGGCATCCACATCCGGATACGCCAGTCCTGGTACGGGATCACCTCGGCGGTCCAGACCGGATAGAAGAACGCGGACACCAGCACGGCCGCCACCACGAACAGCGCCACCAGGTAGAACCCGGATCGCCGGCGCCAGAGGGGGTCGCCGCGCTGGCCGAGCACCAGCCCCAGGCAATAGACCAGCGCCAGCACCAGGAACGGTTCAAAGGAGACCGCGTAGAAGAAGAAGGTGGTCCGCTCCGGGTACAGGAACCAGGGGAGATAGCCCGCGGCGACTCCGGCCAGAACCGCGCCGGCGCGCCAGTCGCGGCGGCCGGCCCACCAGAACAGCAGGACGCCCAGACTCACGGCCGCGCTCCACCAGATCAGCGGGTTGCCCACGGAGAGGATGGCGGTGGTGCAGTTGCTGAGATCGCAGCCCGGGCTGCCCTGCCCCGGGGATTCGTAGAAGAAGGACGTGGGCCGGCCCATGACCAGCCAGCTCCAGGCGCTGGCCTCGTACGGGTGGTCCGAACTCAGGCCCTGATGGAACTTGTAGGCTTCAAGGTGGTAGTGCGCCAGGGACCGTACGGCGTTCGGCAGCCAGCCCCACTCGGCCGAGGGGTTGGTCTCGGCCCAGTGCCTGAAGTAGGCGTCTTTGGACCGGAACCAGCCGGTCCAGGTGGCGCCGTAGACCACGGCGGCCACCGGAACGATGCTCAGGAAGGCCGGGACGCCGTCCTTGAGGATGCCGCCGCTGATCCAGGCATGCACGCCGGCGATGCGCCGCGCGCTAAGGTCCCAGAAGACGGTCAGCAGGCCGAACCCGGCCAGAAAGAACAGGGCGGACCATTTCGTGCCGACCGCCAGGCCCAGGCACACTCCCGCAGCGAGGCGCCACCACCGGATGCCGAGCCAGGGCCCGGAGGTGAGCTGGAGCGCGGAGGGACGCCCCGTGGCGGAGGCTGCGGCCTGCCGGCCGAGCCGGGCTGCCAGCCGCCGCCGGGCGTCGTCGCGGTCCATCAGCAGGGCGCCGAACGCGGCGAGGATCCAGAACATGAGGAAGATGTCCAGCAGCGAGGTCCGGGACATGACGAGGTGGTGGCCGTCCACGGCGAGCAGGACGCCGGCAACGGCGCCCAGGGTCAGCGAGCGGAAGAGCTTTTGCGTGATCAGGGCCAGCAGGAGGATGGACAGCGTCCCTGTCAGGGCAGCACCGAACCGCCAGCCGAAGGGATTGTCCGCCCCGAACAGCCACATGCCCGCGGCAATCATCCATTTGCCGACCGGCGGGTGGACCACGTACTCCGGCGTGTTCAGCAGCACGCCGGGATTGCCGGCGATGAAGGAGTCGTTCGCCCGGTCGGGCCAGCTGCGCTCGTACCCGCTGACCAGGAATGAATACCCGTCTTTCACGTAGTACGTTTCGTCAAAGACCAGGTTTCGCGGCGTGTCTAGCCGGACGAACCGCAGGACGCCGCCCAGCGCGGCCGTGAGGACTGGAATGAGCCAGTACCAGAGCCGAAGCGACGCCGGGTAGTCCCGCCAGCTCTGGATGCTGCCGATCAGGCGTTCCCGGAGGGCCTCGGCCGTGTTGGCCTCGGCGGGGCGGCCGATCCAGCGGTGTCCCTCCAGATTGCGTCCGGTGCGGAAGCGGCCGCCGGTTCTGCCGCTGGCGCTGCTCGGACCTGTTGTCGGCGATGCGGCGGGGCCAGCCTCGGGCGGCCGCGTGGGGGTCTGGATCACGTTGCCATGCTACCTTTCGCGGCTGTGCTCGCAGGGCCGCGCCCCGGCGGCAGTAGGCTGGTCC
>NZ_CAKKMF010000072.1 GCF_918697925.1 Arthrobacter sp. Bi26 | reverse complement strand
AGCCGCAGGAATTCGTGGACCTGCAAAACGAAGCGGACGAGATCGGCTTCCTCGGCGTCATGTCCGGGCCCCTGGTGCGCTCCTCCTACCGCGCCGGCCGGCTCTGGGCCACCGCGATGCGCAAGAAGGGCTGGGAAATCCCGGCCGAACTCGCCCACATCGAAAGCTCCGGCAGCACCCGCCAGGAAGCCAGCTCACTGCTGGCGGCTACGGCCTGAACAACCCAACCCTGATGCCAAAAACCTGATGCCCAAAAACCTGATGCATTGAGAGGACCAATGATGTTCCCCATCAGAATAGAAATCATCCCTTCCGAGGGAATCGTTGAGCGAGTCACGGACCTGGTGTCGTTGACCACCACGCTCACGGTGACCTGCCTGCCCCATCACGGCATCGAACGGACCATGCGCACTGCCGTGCAGCTTGGTGTGCTGGGCTACACCGTCATCCCGCACCTCGCCGCGCGGAGCCTGCGTGACCGGGCCGAGCTGACCCGAATCCTCCGCGACTGTGATGCAGCCGGCATCCGCGAGGCGTTTGTCATCGGCGGGGACCGGAAGCAGCCGGCCGGCCCGTATGAGTCCGCCCTTCCTCTGCTGGAGGACATCGCGCAGTACTCCGGCGGGATGATGCGGGCAGGCATTGCGGGCTACCCGGAGGGCCACCCCTCCGCCGGCCCCGTGGACATGCTGGACGCGCTCCTGGCAAAACAGCACCTGGCCTCGCACGTTGTGACCCAGATGTGCTTCGCCCCGGAGAAAATCCTTGACTATGCGGCGCTGCTGCGCCGCGAAGGCGTTGAGCTGCCCGTCTGGGCCGGGGTGGCGGGGTCCGTGCCCCGGGCCAAACTGGTCTCCCTGGCGACGCAGATCGGCGTCGGAAGTTCCCTGAAGTTCCTCAGCCGGAAGGGCCCGCTGGCGCGCAAGCTCCTGAGCGGCGACCGCTACTTCCCGCAAAGCCTGGTGTCCGGGCTGGAAAGCCAGCCTGGCAATCTCGCGGGCATCCATCTCTACAGCTTCAACAGCCTTGACTCTGTTCCCGGCGGACCGGGTCAGGCGCCCATCTCAGCAGCACTCCAGACAGCATTGATTCGAGGAGCAGCACGTGACAACTGAAACCGTAACTTCCCAGCAGGAACCGCATCTTGAGCGGCAGCTCAGCAATCGGCACATCCAGCTGATCGCCATTGGCGGCGCCATCGGCACCGGCCTGTTCATGGGCTCGGGCAAAACCATCTCCGCGGCCGGACCCTCCGTCATCTTCGTCTACATGATCATCGGCTTCATGCTGTTCTTTGTGATGCGGGCCATGGGCGAGCTCCTGCTAAGCAACCTGAACTACAAATCCTTCAGCGACTTCGCGGCGGATCTCCTCGGGCCCTGGGCCGGCTTCTTCACCGGATGGACCTACTGGTTCTGCTGGGTGATCACGGGAATCGCGGACGTCATCGCCATCGCAGGCTACTCCGAGGAACTCTGGCCGGGGCTGCCGCTGTGGATCCCGGGCCTGGCCACCGTGGCCATCCTCCTGCTCCTGAACCTCACCACGGTGAAGGCGTTCGGCGAAACGGAGTTCTGGTTCGCGCTGATCAAGATCATCGCGATCGCGGCGCTCATCGTGGTGGGTCTGTTCATGATCTTCAGCGGTTTCCAGTCCGACGCCGGCCCTGCCAGCTTCACGAATCTGTGGAGCCACGGCGGTTTCTTCCCGAACGAGTTCATGGGTTTTGTGGCCGGCTTCCAGATCGCGGTGTTCGCCTTTGTGGGC
Organism: Arthrobacter sp. Bi26; assembly: GCF_918697925.1. Lineage (GTDB taxonomy): Bacteria > Actinomycetota > Actinomycetes > Actinomycetales > Micrococcaceae > Arthrobacter. The sequence goes on along the minus strand of NZ_CAKKMF010000072.1, from coordinate 23,965 downwards.
ATTGAGCTGGTGGGCACCACCGCCGCGGAGGCCAAGGACCCGGAGAAGAGCCTGCCGAAGGCCATCAACTCCATCCCCATCCGCGTGCTGCTCTTCTACGTGGGCGCCCTGATCATCCTGATGTCTGTCACTCCCTGGACCCAGTTCCAGGCAGGCCACAGCCCGTTCATCGCCATGTTCTCCCTGGCAGGGCTCGGAGCTGCGGCAACGATTGTGAACCTGGTGGTGCTCAGCTCGGCCATGTCCTCGGCCAACTCCGGCATCTACTCCACCTCGCGCATGGTCTACGGGCTGGCGCAGGAGGGCGACGCGCCGTCGGTCTTCAGCAGCCTGTCCCGGCGGAAGGTCCCGCAGAACGCCCTGTTCCTGTCCTGCGTCCTCCTGCTCTCCGGTGTGGTCCTGATGTACGCCGGACAGGACATCGGCAAGGCCTTCGACATGGTGACCACCGTGTCCGCCGTCTGCTTCGTGTTCGTCTGGTCCATCATCCTGGCCAGTTACCTGGCCTTCCGCCGCCGCCGCCCGCACCTGCATGAGGCGTCCAAGTTCCAGATGCCGGGCGGAATCCCCATGGTCTGCGTGGTCTTCGCGTTCTTCGCCTTCGTTCTCTGGGCGCTGACCACGCAGCCGGACACGCTTCTGGCGCTCCTGGTCACGCCGGTCTGGTTCGTTCTGCTCGGCGCCGCGTGGTTCGTGCTGCGCCGGCGTCCCGCCCACCTGGCCCGTTATTCACGGTTCCAGGCCGAGCTCGCGCAGGAAGAGGCATCAGCTGTTGCACGAGAGCTTGAGAAGGTGCAGAAATGACCGCACAGACCCCAAAAAGCCCCGACCCTGCACCTGCGGAACCCGCTGCCACGGCAGAGCATGTCCTGACCGTCGACTGCGCGGAGTCGCCGGGCATCGTCCACGCGGTCTCGGGATTCCTGCTCGACCACGGCTGCGACATCCTGGACATCAAGCAGTACGGGGACAAGGGGCAACGGCACTTCTTTATGCGCGTCCACTTTTCCTCGGGTTCCTCCTCCGACTCCTCCTCCGACTCCTCCTCGCGCCAGGAGTCCTTCAGCACTGAGGACCTGCGCCGCGACTTCACGCCTGTGGCCGAGAAGTGGGAGATGAATTGGCAGCTGGAACCGCACGGCCGCAAACGCCGCGTCCTGGTCATGGTGTCCAAAATGGGCCACTGCCTCAACGATCTACTGTTCCGGGCGCGCACCGGCGACATCCCGGTGGAGATCGTGGCCGTGGTGTCCAACCACCGCGACCAGGAGGGCCTGGTCCAGTGGCACGGCATCCCGTTCTTCCACCTGCCAGTCACCAAGGACACCAAGCCCGAGGCAGAGGCCCGGCTAATGGAGCTGGTGGACGCCTTCGACGTGGAACTCGTGGTGCTGGCCCGGTACATGCAGGTCCTGAGCGATGAGCTCTCGGCCCAGCTGGCAGGACGGACCATCAACATCCACCACTCGTTCCTGCCCAGCTTCAAAGGCGCGAAGCCGTATCACCAGGCCTACGACCGTGGCGTCAAGACCGTGGGCGCCACGGCCCACTACGTTAACGCCGAACTCGACGAGGGCCCGATCATTTCCCAGCAGGTCATCGACGTGGACCACACGTACACCGCCGATGCCCTGGTGGCGGTGGGCCAGGACGCCGAATGCGCGGCACTCCGCAACGCCGTCCGCTGGCACTGTGAAGGCAGGATTCTGCTGCTCGGCAACCGCACCGTCATTTTGCGGTAGGCCATGAAACCGACAAATGTGCCGCGCTGCGAGTCATCTGACCGGAAGCGCGCCGATCGGCGGTTGCGCAGGGAAACCTGGGCTGTCATTCTCACAGCCGGTGCCCTGTTGGCAGTCATCCTGTCGCAGGCACTGTCCTATGGAAACTGACTAAACGAAAGCGGACGACGGCGGGAGGGCCCGGCATCGTCCGCTGGCCGCTATTGGCCGGCGGGTTGGAACAACTCGACTACGTTGCCGGACGGATCTTCCAGCAGGATCTGCTGTCCGCCTGGGCCGGTGACGATGTCGTTCCGGAACGTGAGGCCCGCTGCGCGCAGCCGGTGCACTTCGGCCGCGATATCGCCCACGATGAGGTGGATCCGGTTCCATCCTCCCGGCGCTGGCACCGCGCCGTCCGGCATGGGCCGGCCTGCCGAGCTGCTTGGCCCGCTCAGGAGGAGCCGCAGCCGGCCGCGGGTGACGTCGGCGAACGCCGGTGCGGCGCTCATCCTGAGGGTGAACCCGAGGTGCTTTGTATAGAAGTCGACCGCCGCATCGACGTCGGCCACCATGTATCGGACGCTGACCAGTTCCGTAAGGTCGTTGGGCATTTCTAGCTCCTTTCCGAACTCGTTTGGGAGTTTTCGATTGCGTAAAGCAGGAACTGGATCCGCGTGTTCAGTTCCTCTGCGGTGCGAACAAACGCCGGATAACTGTCCTGACTGGCTGCCTCGGCCGCCGGATCGGGGATGCTCCAATGCACCATCGCCGGCGCCCCCGGGAAGTCCGGGCACACTTCCCGCACGCGGTCACAAAGGCTGATCACATAGTCGAAGCGCTGCTCGGCGAACTCACTCAGATGCTTGGAGCGGGCGCCGCTGATGTCCATGCCACGCTCACCCATCACGCGCACGGCGTTGGGGTGCAGGTCTTTGGGGTGGCTGCCGGCGCTGGCGGTTTCGACCCGTGAGCCGCCCAGGCGCCCCAGGATCGCCTCGGCCATCTGGGAGCGGGCGCTGTTGCCCGTGCACAGGAACAGCACCCGAACGGGTGACTGCGCGCGTGACTGACCCGGCGGTCCGCCAAGACCGTCCGCGGGCAGTGCCAGCTCAGCCGGGACCAGCCGCAGGCCGGCGTGAAGCGCCGCGCCGGATGCGGCAAGCCGTTCGCGATAGGCAGCCAGGTTGAGGCTGCAGTACGTGTCACGTCCGTCAGCCGAGCTGCGCCGCATGGTCACCAGACCGGCTGCGCGCAGTTGGCCAAGATGGTAGGAGGTCAGGCTCTGCCTCTGACCCACCAGCGCCGTTAGTTCGCGCACCTGCCGGTCGCTGCGGGCCAGCTCGCCCAGCAGCTGCCACCGCACGGGGTGTCCAGCCAGGCGGAGGAATTCCGGCGCCGCCTGATCCTCTGGGGATATGGTGTGGCTCACGCCACAATTCTATCAATTCAGATAGATCGATCAAAGAGGTTTGATTGATCTATCTGAGGGCGGGACGCAGCGCTACGCCCGGGAGTCGCCTGGGCCGGACTCCAGCAGCCCGCCGCCGGCCCAGCGCCTGAGCGCGAGCTTCTCGGCGTCGTCGAACTCCATGAGGGCAAGCCGGCACAGCTCTTCCACGTTTCTGGCCCATGCGGCGGCGAGTTCCTGGGCCGTCATTTCCTCGGAGAGGGAACCTCCCGCGTACACCACGCCCTGGATCACAAAGTTGACGGCCGAGCGGGATACCGGCTGCCCGGCCGCAACGCAGTCGTCCCGGACCACGCGGGACAGCTCGTTTCGAGTGACCGGCTGCTCATGGAGCCTGGCCGCCATGGCCTCGAGCAGCTGACGGAACTGGGCGGCGGAGAGTGCAGGCACATCAGTGACCCGGGCAACCCGTTCCTCGATGCCGGGCCCGTCCTCAGCCTCGGCGGGCAGATCGTCGCCGGAAAACCTCTGCGCGTCCCAGACCCAGCCACCCCGTGCAGCGGAATATTCAACGCCGTGGCCGATCTGTGCCACCCAGCTACCAAACTTTCCCCAGCCGCCCCAGTCGGTCTTCAGCGAGGGATCGGCCGTGAGTGCCCGGTGAGCCACCATGGCCCCGACAACCGGGCCCGGGGCAGTCCGGACAAAGTCGCAGACCTCTTTGGCCGCGCCGGAGAGAGTCGTGGCCTTGGACTTCGTCGTCTTCACTGCCCCTTCTGCCCGCTGCGTCTGGACAGATGCCACGGCATGGATCTCGGCCGAGGTCCCGTTGAGAATTGCCACGAAGTCGTGCGACTCCACCACGCTGTCCGCCATCTCCCGGTAGGCGAACGCCACGGCGCCGGCCGCGATCACCGTCGTCATGCGGTCAGCCGCCCGGAACCGCTGGACCAGCGACGTGAAGTCCGCGTCCGCCGACGCGACGAAGAATTCCTCAACATGTGCCGCGCCGGACAGGGCATCCATCGCGTCCAGCACCAGGTTGATGTCGGTGCTGGACTTGCCCCGCTGCGTGAGGGAGGGGCAGTCGATCACACGGAAGCCGGCACGCGTCCAGTACGGCCTGTACTTGGAGTAGATCACCGGATTGAGGTAGCAGTTGCGGATCAGGAAGCGCCGGGATTCCTCGCCCGCGCCGCCGGCGGCCAACGCTTCCGTCCAATGCTTGGGATCCTCAGCGAATCTCTTGGCGGCCGCCGGGTCCAAGGCCATCAGGCCGGTGTAGACGTTGTCGAAATCCACGAACATCGCGGCGCGGATGCCAGGCCGCCTGGACTGGGGGAGAGGATCGCTCATCGGCTTAGTGTGCCAGCAAGAGTGGGGACGTACCAGATGTGACCTTCACTGTGGCGGCCAGTCGCGGTTCTGGGCCTTCTGGCGCGTCGTCGTAAGCGGTGCGGCGGACCGGGCCCGGGACGCCGGCGCGATTCTCAGCGCCGCTGGGGACCACCCGGATCAATGACGTCGGTCATCCCTTGGGTACTACTGGGTAGGAACTGGTGAGGGCGATTCGGTTGAAGGAATTGATGCCGACCGTCATCCAAGTGACCGCTGAGACCTGCTGTGGGGTGAGGAAGTCAACGGCTTCCTCGTAGAGGCGCCGGTTCGCATGCGAGTCGGCTATCCCGGTGACGTACTCGCTGAGGCTCAGCGCGGCCTGTTCCTGCTCCGTGAAGTAGGACGTTTCCCGCCATGCCGGCAGGACCGCGAGGCGTTCACTGGTCTCGCCCTTCTTGATGGCGTCGCCCGTGTGGAGGCGCATGCAGAAGGCGCAGCCATTGATCTGCGAGGTCCTGATTTTTATCAGTTCGATTAGCAATGCCGGCAGGCCTGCGTCTTTGGCGGCAGCATCGGCCTGTGCGGATAACGCAATCGCCACCTTGTACAACTCCGAGTGTTCCTTGGCTACGTTGATGTTGATAGGGGTTATGACAGACATATTCTTTTCAATCCTGTTCTTGGGTAAGTCCGGTGAAGGGGGCTTCCTCGGCTCTTCGTCCAGTCTGCGAAGTCGAGTGACCAGACGCCAAAGAAGTGGGACGAAGTTGCCGGTAGCGTTCCACCCGAAAGAGAGGAAAACTCGCAGGTTATTTCGTTCGGCTCTGAGCGTGCGCCGTGGAGATTCCGCGCAGTGCAAGGTCGGTCAGGGCCGCAACGAAGGGCTCATCAATGCGCTGCCCGCTGACGAGCAGGCGGTGATGGACTGCGCCGTAGATCGCATCAATCGCGGTTCCTAGGTCCACTTCCTTGCGGATCTGTCCCCGGCGCTGGCCCTTGAGGAGGATGACCAACAACGATTTCCGGCGCTCCTGCAACAGGGTTGCCCGATACAGCTGGGCAAATTCGTCATCGTTAATCGCGTCGACGATCAACCCCGAGACGGTGGAGGCAGCGCCGGCGAAGTTCAGGCAGTGGGCCAGCTTCATCAGGTACGTCCGAAGGTCCTCGATCGCGTTCCCCGTGTCCGGCACAATGGTGAGTTTGTTGGTCTTGTACGTGTAGGCCTCGAGGATGAGGGCCTGTCGGGAGGGCCAATACCGATAGATCGTGGACTTGCTGACGCCGGATGCGCGCGCGACCGCATCGATGGTCACCGACGGGTAGCTGAGCCGGTCTATGAGATCCACGGTGGCCAGAAGCACCGAACGCCGAGTTTCCGTCGTGGGTCCACCGACCTTCGCGGTCGCACCGCTCGAACGGGAAGTCAACGTGGGCCCGTCACCTTGGACGCGCATCCGGTCCTCCTCTCCCCGCAATGGCTTCGCAGATTGTCGCCGATTCAGCTTTACACCCACCAAAACAGGCCCCACAAGGCCCAGTCTCCGAAGGCGTCCCTGAAGGGACGTCGATCCTTGCCCGCTTTTGTCCTTTCGGCCGATTCCGGTTTTTGAAAGGTCGGCGCAGGTGCTCTGTTTTTGGCTACCGAAGTGTGCCTCATGGCGAGAAACGCCCCGACGATCATCACGGCAAAACCGAGGACACCGACCAGGATGTTCGGAACGGGGCCCTGAAGCGCTGCGCCCAGCAGCAGGAGCAGAAAGCCAGCCACCACGGTAACTGCCCCGGCGACGATGTGGAGGGCAGAGCGGTTAGGGGCCGGCACTTCTTCCATCGCCTTGGCGAATGTGGGGTGGTCCTCTTTGAACTGCTTCTCGAGCTGCTCAAGCAAACTTTTTTCGTGTTCCGAGAGGGGGCTGTGGGACATGGAGTGCCGATCGTTTGGTAGGGACTTAGTGGGAGGAGCCCCGGCGCAGAGGTCCGTGAAGTCGTCTTGTCAGGTGACGCGGACAGGGCCGACGACGGCGGTGTCGTCTCCGCCAGATGGGGAGAGGACACCGTCGCCAGGCTTGGGACAAACGCACTGTCATGGCGTCCGGGCGAGCAGGCGCCGCTCGCAAGAGGCAGCGCCGAGGGGGCCCGTTACCGGGTCGGGCGCCCGTATCCTTCGAGAAGCCGGAGCCAGACCTCGTTGACCGTGGGGTAGGCCGGTACCGCATGCCACAATCGGTCCAGCGGGACTTCTGAGACGACCGCGATTGTCGCGGCCTGCAGCAGTTCGCTCACGTCCGGGCCGACGAACGTCACGCCAAGAACGACTTTCCGCTCTTCGTCAACGACCATCCGGGCGGTGCCGGTGTAGCCGTCGGCCCGCACACTGGCGCCGGCGACGTGCCCAATCTCGTAGTCGACTACCTTGATGTCGTAGCCGCTCTTCCGTGCGGCCGCGGCGGTGAGCCCCACGGACGCGATCTCGGGGTCGGTGAAGGTGACCTGCGGCACCGCCTGGTGGTCGGCGGTGGCCACATGGGTTCCCCATGGCGCGTCCGATACTGCTGCTCCGGAAGCGCGGGCGGCGATAACGTCACCGGCCGCCCGGGCCTGGTACTTCCCCTGGTGGGTGAGCAGGGCCCGGTTCGTCACGTCGCCGGCAGCATAGAGCCAGTCGAATCCCGGAACCAGCATGGTGTCGTCAGTCTCGATCCACGCCCCGGGCTTGAGGCCGATCGAATCGAGGCCTATATCTCCAGTGCGGGGTGTACGACCCGTCGCGACGAGCACCTCCTGGGCGGAGATGGTCCTGCCGTCCCCGGTTTCGATGGTGACGCTGCTTTCGTCCCGGGTGATGCGGGTGGTTTTCGACTCGAGAATGACGTGGACACCCTGCGCACGGAGGGCTTCCGCAATTAGCTCACCAGCGAACGGCTCCATGCCTGAGAGCAGCCCGCTGCGGGAGACCAGGGTTACTGCCGTGCCAAAGGCGGCGAAAGCTGTCGCCATCTCGGTGGCAACAACGCCGCCGCCGATGATCGCCAGGCTTTCAGGGACGGCCCTGATGCTGGTGGCCTCCCGGCTGGTCCACGGCCGGGCATCAGCGAGTCCGTCGATGTCGGGCAGGAGCGCGTCTGATCCCGTGGCAACGGAGACGGCGTGGCGGGCGGTGAGCAGCGTCGTAGAACCGTCCGTGGCCGTGACAGTGACTTCCTTGGGGCCAGTGAGCCGGCCCTGACCGCGCACCAGGGCAATGCCGGCGCTTTCGAGCCACCTCACCTGGCCGCTGTCGGACCAGTTGCTGGCGAACGAGTCCCGCCGTGCCAGCACGGCCTGCACGTCGAGTTCACCGGTCACGGCCTGCGCGGCCCCGGGAACCTGACGGGCTGCCCGCAGCACCTGGGCGGAGCGCAGCAGCGCCTTTGATGGCATGCATGCCCAGTAGGAGCACTCGCCCCCCACGAGCTCGCTTTCGACAATCACGGCGCTCAGGCCACCCTGGACGGCGCGGTCGGCGATGTTCTCTCCCACGGCGCCGCCCCCGAGCACGATCAGGTCGTATTCTGCTGAACCGCTGTGGGTGCTCAACGTCCGGGCGCCCGGGTGTTGATTTCCTGGAGAAGCCAGCTGTTGCCGTCCGGGTCGCTGAACGAGGCAAAGGACTGGTAGTCGGCGCGTTCCGGGTGCGGGCCCGCAACGCGGTGCTGGTTGTCGAGGTTGAAGATGAATCCCTTCGCGTAGTGGAATACCTCGGAGACGTCGACGCCCTTTTCAGCGAGGTCGGCCCGGGTCGCGAGGATGTCCTTGACGGCGAAAATCTGGTTCTGGAGTGATCCGGGTGCGGCAGCGGTGATGCTCTTGCCGATCATGATCGATGCTTCCGACCCGGGAGGGGTCAGCTGCGCCACCCGGAAGTCCTCGCTGGCGATGTAGTCGATATCGACGCGGAATCCGAGCGACTCGTAGAAGGCCTTGGCCCGGTCGACGTCGGAAACGGGAACGAACAGTACTTCTAGCTTCAAATCCATGATGTTAATCCTTTGTGTTGAGTTTGCTGAGTGGGTTGGTGGTTTTTGTACGGCAACAGGCTGCGCCGGTTGCCCGGGGGGGCGGAGACCCTAACCGGTGGTGAGCCGGTGCCCAGCCGCGGCGAGAGCGCGGGTCATGTGTTCCGCGTACCACTGCGGCCATTCGGTGTCGTACACCCCGCCCAGGACTTCGGCTTCGTAGATGCCGTGAGCAGCCGCGGCCTGCTTGAGTGCGTCTGTCAGTATCTCGGTGGTGGACTGCGCCATTTGTGGTTCCTTCTCAGTGGGTTTGACGGTCTACGTGCTTCCGCTGCCCGGGAGGGGGCGGGATCTTGGGGGGAAGTGCTGAAGAATGCGGCAACCACTTCTGCGTCACCGGTTCAACTGGTAACGATATTGGCATGCAGTTCCGTCACCTGTCAAGAGGGTGACGTTTGGATGGAACCTTCATTCAGCTAGCTTGACATTTTGGTAGTCAGCCGCCACGATCTAACTACTACAACTGGAAGTTAGGCAGGTGGGTCGATGTCAATCAAACTCAAAGGCGCGCTCGAGGATCGGGGCGCCTGGCGGATGGAGAACTGCTCCATCGCCATGACGATGGAAATAATCGGAACCCGGTCATCGATGCTCATCCTGCGGGAGGCCATCTACGGCACCACCCGATTCGACGACTTCGTGCGACGGACAAAAGGCACCGATGCCATAGTTTCCGCCCGGCTCAAGCAACTTACGGATATTGGCCTCTTCGAGAAGCGTCCGTACCAGGAAGAGGGCAAGCGGAAGCGCTATGAGTACGTCCTGACGCCGAAGGGTGCGGATCTCATGCCGGCGGTGTTCGCGCTGATGCAGTGGGGCAACCGGTATTTGCAGTCCGACGACGGCGGCCCGTTGCGCCTCGTGAAACGCGGCACGGACATTCCAGTCGTTATCGGACCCCATATCGAATCGGATGCGCAGCTCGGGTTCGACGATCTCGAAATTGCCGCAAACGGCAACTGGATCGAGCAGGGGCACGCCTGATCAGTCAGCGCCGCGCTGCCCCGGGCGCCGGATCACAACATACAAATCAACTACGTTGCCGGAGATCGTTGGCCGGCAGAACAGAAGCCTTTCAATGTCGTCTAATACAACCCTCGAAACTCGTCCACCGGCCGCTCCCCGTCGCTCCAAGCTTCCTTCCGGGGTAGCTTTCACGGGGAGCGCGGTCACCTTCATCAGCCTGTACCTGGCGGCGGGTGCGCCGACGCCACTGCTCGCTTTCTACCAAGAGCGGTGGGGCTTTCCCGCGGCGGTTCTGACCCTCGCGTTCGCCGTCTACGCGATCGGCTTCCTTGCGGCCATGCTGACCGTCGGTTCACTCTCAGACCATGTAGGCCGGCGGCCCGTGCTGATCGGTGCACTCTTCGTTCAGCTCGTGGCGACCCTGATGTTCCTGGCAGCGCCCGACATCGGGTGGGTGATCGCCGCCCGCGTTGTGCAGGGCCTCGCCACCGGCGCTGCCACCAGCGCATTCACAGCCGCCCTCGCCGAACTCGCACCGCCGAACCGAAAGAAACTGGGCAGCATCCTTGGCAGCGTCGGCATGACCGCAGGGCTCGCTGTTGGCGCATTGCTTGCGGGGTTCGCCATCCAGTTCACGCCCGAGGCGAACACGAGCATCTTTGCCGTCCTCGCCCTCGTGACCGTCCTGGGGATCGTCGTCGTCGCGCTCTCTCCCGAGAGCGTGACCCGCACACCCGGGGCGTTGAGTTCCCTGATCCCGCGCATCTCCGTTCCGCCGGCTGCCAGAAGAGAATTTGCCGCCGCCGCCCCCGTGATAGCCGCAATCTGGATGCTCGCAGGTCTGTCCCTCGGACTCGCGCCGACAATCGTACGCAACGTCTTCCACTTGAACAGCGGCCTGGTCAACGGCCTCAGCGGTTTCATTGCGCCGGCAACTGCTGCTGTCGTGGCTGTCGCCTTCGGGCGGCTTAGCCCTCGGAACGGTATGACTCTTGGGATCTATGCGTCCATCGCCGGGACCATCGGCGTCGTGACCGGCGTGCTCGCCGGAAGCCTTGCGCTCATGATCGCCGGGCTGGTCATTACGGGTGTCGGCTTCGGGGCAGCCTTTTCCGGATCACTGCGCCTGATCATGCCGCTGGCCGGCCCCCAGCAGAGGGCGGGCATCGTGGCAGCCATTTACGTTGTCGCCTACATCGCGTTCGGCCTGCCCGTCATCATCGCTGGCCAGCTCGCCGCCCCGCTGGGCCTCATGCCGACGGTTGTCGGATATGGAGGCGCGACTGTCGTCCTCGCGCTGATGAGCCTCATCTCGCAGTTCGGCATCAGCCGCGGCCGTCATGAGTGAAGGGCGATCAGAGTGAAAGAGAGAGCAGGTCTTGGGTCTGCATGGAGTGTTCACCTCGGGATGCCGAGGGTGGCGATGAGGTCTTCGTGCAACTCGAACCATACGCGGTGGAAGGAGTCACGGTCTGTGGCTGTGAGCCAAGCCGGTTCCGTGGCTGCGTTTGCCACTGCTTGTTCGAGGCGTTTCGCGTATCCGCCGAACCGCGATAACACCGCGGTCAGGCGGACTTCCAGATCGCTTAGGGACGCCGCCGCCTGGGCGAAGGTTTGATGTGTTTGCTCGTCGATCCCACCATTTGGCTGATCTCCATCGGCGAGCCAGTGGAGTTGGAGTTTGCTGCAGGCGGCCACGACGTCTGCGTTCAGCGGTGCAAACTTCGCGTGCACGGCCGTGACAACTGCATAACCGCCTGTGCTGTCCAGTTCCGCCGCCAGGAGCCGTTCGTTTTCAGTCCTGCCCGCGACTGTCAGGGACCAGCCCCGGGTTCCCCCGAATGAGGAGCGCAACGCCCACCCTTTCGCGCCGGCATCAATAAGGAGTCGTTCGGCGTGGTGCGGATCCTGGCCGAACCGCTCTGCAACTGACTCAGTGTCGGCGAAGCCAAGCAGCCTCATGGCGTGGAGGGTGAGCATCATTGATGGTTGCTGCGGGCTCGTCATGGACCCGCTCCGGGACTTGCCGGTTTCCCGTGGACGGTTCCATGAGTTCCGTCCACCATGAGCGTCGTTCCGGCAGTGATACGGGTCAGGGCGTCCGTTATCCCCAGCACGGCGGGGATGCCGTATTCGCGGGCGACGATAGCGGCATGCGAAAGCATCCCGCCCGTTTCCGTGATGACTGCAGCGACCACCCCGAACAGTGGTGTCCAGGCGGGGTCAGTCGTGCGGCAGACCAGGACGTCGCCAGGGGTCACCGCGGAGAATTGATCGAGGCTCTGAACGGTGCGCGCAGTCCCGCACGCGGTACCCGGGCTGGCACCGATTCTGGTGAGAACGGCGCTGGCGTGATCCAAACTTTCTGTCCCGGCTTTGGCCGGAGAGGTAGATTCCATGTCAGCCCACCGCACCCGTCTCGGGCCTGCCGGACAGCCGGTCGAGTCTCTGCTGCGCGGCCTGCGCCGAGCGGAGACCAAGGCTCTGCGCAATCTGTGCCCAGGTCAGCCCCTCGGCCCGTGCCAGGAACAGGAGCGCGGTTTCCAGACCATCCATCTCGGCCCGGGCGGCTGAAATAAGGGTGAGGCCCGCCCGCAAGTCCAGACCATCCACCGCCGCTCCGCTACCGGTCCCGTTGGCCCGCCACAGGACGTGCTGGACCAGGTCGCTCGCGGAAGGGGGTTGCCGCTCACCCAGCCAGGGCCTGGGCGACAGTTCGGAAGCGCCTCTGTCCAGCAACACCCGCGTCGCCTGGCTTTGGCGGAGAGCCTCTGCAGCATCGCGGGACTCGCCACTGGCTCCGTTGATCTCGTTCATTCCGGCCTCCGTTCCCGTCGGCTCTACGCCCGCCGACACCACCACTTTCTGGCATCAACATCGTGTTGTCAACAATTGGTTGATGCGACGCGTGGATCTTCCCGTCCCACGCCCCGGCCGCTAGGCTTCTGGGCAACGATGTGACCACCCGCGGATTCTTCGCTTGCCCTTGGCCCCTTAGGGAGCCTCTCCGCTGCTCAAGAAAGGTCCCTCATGCCGGACTCCAGCGTCGAAGGGATCGCACGCTCCTACATCCAGGCCGTTGGCTCCCACGATATGGAAGCCCTTGAAAACCTGCTCGGTGAGGATCTTGTAGCCACTTTCGCCGGCACGACCCTCGACAAGGCCGAATGGACCACGGCACTCAAGCGCCTGCTCCCGGCCCTCGTCCGCAATGGGATCCGGGAGGTCTTCACCGCGCAGGACCGTGCCTGCGTCGTGTATGACTTCATCACCGATACGGCTGCTGGGGCCGTGAGGTGCATCGAGTTGCTCACCATCAACGCAGGCAAAATCCGCGAGATCGAACTTGTCCTGGACCGGGTCGCCTTCGCCCCCGTCAATGAGGCCCTGAACGCGCGGGTGCCGCCGGCCCAATAAGGACTACCATCAGCTTTCCGAGCTCTCAGAGATCCGAGGTGCCGCGCGGCTGGACCGTCTTCGGGTGAGGGTGGGTCAGTCGATCCGCTCGGCCAGGGACACGATATTCCCCTCCGGGCCGCGCACGTAGGCCATGCGCCAGATGTTCTCATACTGGCCGATGTCGCCGACCGGCCCGTAGCCGTCCACGGTTATTTGCCGGCTGCAGGGACGAGCCTCTCTTCTCTTTTGCGGGCGCGGTAGGCGGCAGCTTTCATCTTGTTGCCGCAGGGGTCCATGGCGCACCACTCCCGGCGCGCTCCCCGGGACCGATCGATGTAGACCCGGGTGCACTCGTGGTTCGCGCACTCCTTGAGCAGCGGCACGTCGGGTCCGCTGAAGACCTCGATGGCATGCCGTGCCACCGTTGACAGCGCCTCTATTGGGGTCGCTTCCGTCACTCGCCCGTCAGGCGTGAGCTGCGGGACGGCCGGCGGTGTGCGGGCGGCGTCGTTCACGATGGAGAGGGCGTCGCCGTCGTAGTCATCCCCGGCTATTTTGGTGTGAACGAGGGAGTAGATGGCCTCCCGGATCACGATGGCCTGCTCAAGGTCGGCCGGTTGAAATTGGGTGTCCCCGTCGATAATGCCCGATTGACGGAACCAGGCGTCCAGGCTCTCAGGCGACGAGAACATCTCCAGCGGTGTCCCGAGCCGTGAGCGCACCGTTGCGGCGAAGTCGAGGGCCGGATTGCCGCAGACGAATGAATGCTTCATGTCACCAGTTTGACAGGTGACGGCATTCAGTGCAACGATTGCGTCACCTGCTTAACCGGTAACGGTTCCGAGGGTTGTGGAGAGCGAGTGACGGTCGTACCGGCCCTCAGTAAATTGTTAACGGTCCGCGTAACGAAACCGCGGACGCCCCTCCACCAAACAAGCGGGCCGCCTGTCTATTCGAATTGGCGCGTCGCAGTTATTTAATTCACCGTTTATCTATTGATTGGAAAAGCAAAATGAAAAAGGTCCTTATGGTCATTTCCGGAGCTACCACCTGGGAGTTGAAGGACGGCTCGAAGCATCCGACCGGCTTCTGGGCGGAAGAGTTCGTGGTTCCTGACCGCATGTTCCGGCAGGCGGGCCTGGACGTCACCATCGCCACGCCCGGGGGCGTCACCCCGGTTGCGGACGAGCTCAGCCTGGCACTGGAGATGAACGGCAGCGATAAGCAGAAGGTAGAGGAGTTCCGCGCTTACCTCGCCGACTCCAAGGAGAACCTGGCCGCCGCCGTCGCTCTGGAGGAGGTCGATCCCAGCGAGTACGATATCGTCTTCGTCCCCGGCGGACATGGTCCCATGCAGGATCTCTCGACCAATGCCGATATCGCACGGATTTTCGAGGCAACGCTCGATGACCCCACCAAGGTTGTCGCCTCTCTGTGCCACGGGCCCGCCAGCTTCAGCACAGCAACCCGCGACGGGCAGTGGCTGTTCAAGGGCCGGCGCCTGACTGCGTTTCTGGATGAGGAAGAAGCCCAGGCTGGCTTCGCTGACAAGGCACCCTGGCTTCTTGAATCCCGCCTACGCGAGTACGGCGCCATCTTCGAATCCGGGCCTGCCTGGGGTTCGTACGTCGTCGTGGACGGCAACCTGGTGACCGGACAGAATCCCGCTTCGGCCGAGGAAGCAGCTAAGGCGGTCCTCGATCTGGCCGCCCGGGCCTGATCTTTCCTCACGCACCGGCGCTGGCACTGCACCTGCACCTGCTGCTGCCAGCGCCGCCACCAACACCTCTCCCCGGAGACATCATGAGCAAAAGCAAGAAAATAGTCGCTATCACTGGAGCCACATTATGAGTCAAAGCAGGAAAACAGTCGTTATCACTGGAGCCTCACAGGGAATCGGTGCTGGCCTTGTCCAGGAGTTTTTGAAGCGGGACTACAACATCGTTGCTTCCGCACGAACCATCGAGCCCGTCGATGACCCAAGAGTCCAGGTCGTCCGGGGTGACATTGCCGACCCTCAGACCGCGGATCGGATTTTCGAGACAGCCATGAAGCGCTTCGGCCGCGTAGACACGGTCATCAACAATGCCGGTCAGTTCTTGTCCAAGCCCTTCACCGCGTACAGTGCCTCCGAGTTCGACCAGCTCGTAGCGGTCAATCTCGCCGGGTTCTTCCATGTCAGCCAAAGGGCGGTCGCCATCATGGAGGCAGCGGGATCCGGGCATATCATCAACATCACCACCACTCTGGCCGACCAGCCGAGCACAGACGTGCCGGCGATGCTCGCCGCACTGACAAAGGGCGGACTGAATTCGGCCACAAAGTCCCTCGCCACCGAATACGCAAGCCGTGGGATCCGGGTCAACTCCGTGTCTCCGGGCGTCATCAAGTCCCCGATGCACCCGGTAGAAACACACGCGCAGCTTGCGGGACTGCATCCTATGGGCCGCCTGGGGGACATAGACGAGATTGTCCATGCCGTCGTCTTCCTTGAAGAAGCCGAGTTTGTTACCGGTGAAATCCTTCACGTCGACGGCGGCCAGCACGCCGGACGATGACCACATACCTCTACTGAAGAACGGAATAATCAGTCATGCCTATTGTCACCATTGACATCACAAAAGAAGGATCGACTCCGGCTGCGACAGCCGCCACCGCTGCCGAAAAGGCCGCCATCATCAGGGGCGTCAGTCAGGTGCTGCTTGACGTCCTTAATAAACCCCTCGCCTCCACGTATGTCGTGATCAATGAAGTGGACACCGACAACTGGGGATGGGGCGGGCTGCCAGCGCTCGAATACCGGCGGACTCTGCGCGACGCAGCGTAACGAAGGGACCGGCATCATGAACACGTCCACGAGGAATCAATCCCGCTTCGATATCGCCGCCCTGCCACTGCCTGTCATCCAAGCCCCGATGGCGGGCGGCCCGTCTACTCCACAGCTTGCGGCCGCCGTGAGCTCCGCGGGAGGACTGGGGTTCCTGGCCGCGGGATACAAAACAGCGAGCAGTATGGGCGCCGAGATCAACGCTGTCAGGGAACTCACCGACGCCCCATTCGGCGTCAATCTCTTCGTCCCCCAGCCCTCGACAATACGGCCGGACGTCTTACAGCAATACGCACTCTCCCTCGCCGGCGACGCATCCCGCCTTCACGTCGACCTCGGCGATCCCAGACACGATGATGACGATTGGCAAAACAAACTCGACGTCCTCTACGAACTTGCCCCCGCCGTCGTTTCTTTTACCTTCGACGTGCCGGAGGCGGGTGTCGTCACCGCGCTGCAGGAACGAGGGGCATCAGTGACAGTGACGGTCACCTCGCGCGCCGAAGCGAAGCTGGCGATAGCCGCAGGGGCAGACGTGCTCTGCGTCCAGGGGCCCGAAGCTGGTGGGCACAGGGGTACGTTCGATGCAGCGGGGCCGGCAGGGACTACACCCCTGCACGTGCTGCTCAATGACTTGTCCGACCTGGAGATCCCGTTGATTGCAGCAGGCGGCATTGTCACGGGGGCAGATACGCGGGCTGCGATTTCGCGGGGTGCGGTGGCGGTCCAGGCCGGCACTGCGTTCCTGAGGGCAGACGAAGCGGGGACCGGAGCGGTGCACCGGGCGGCCCTGTCCTCCGATGAATTCCCGACGACAACCGTCACGAAGGCCTTCTCCGGGAGGTATGCGCGGGGTCTGTATAACGACTTCATGAGGCAGCACGACCTCGAGGCGCCCTTCGGATATCCGGAAATTCATCACCTAACCCGTCCGCTGCGGGTCGCCGCAGCCGGGGCAGGTGATCCCCACCGTATTAACCTCTGGGCGGGCACCGGATTTGACCGCTCCATCGTCGGTCCAGCCCGATCCATCCTTGCCCGGCTCACCACCTGAGCGCAGGAACCGGGATCCCTTCGCATCAATGCCTTAGCTTCAGTGCTTCCTCCGCTGAAGCGCGGCGGTTATTTGCTGGCTGCAGGGACGAGCTTCTCTTCTCTTTTGCGGGCACGGTAGGCGGCAGCTTTCATCTTGTTGCCGCAGGGGTCCATGGCGCACCACTCCCGGCGCGCTCCCCGGGACCGATCGATGTAGACCCGGGTGCACTCGTGGTTCGCGCACTCCTTGAGCAGCGGCACGTCGGGTCCGCTGAGGACCTCGATGGCATGCCGTGCCACAGTTGACAGCGCCTCTATTGGGGTCGCTTCCGTCACTCGCCCGTCAGGCGTGAGCTGCGGGACGGCCGGCGGTGTGCGGGCGGCGTCGTTCACGATGGAGAGGGCGTCGCCGTCGTAGTCATCCCCGGCTATTTTGGTGTGAACGAGGGAGTAGATGGCCTCCCGGATCACGATGGCCTGCTCAAGGTCGGCCGGTTGAAATTGGGTGTCCCCGTCGATAATGCCCGATTCACGGAACCAGGCGTCCAGGCTCTCAGGTGACGAGAACATCTCCAGTGGTGTCCCGAGCCGTGAGCGCACCGTTGCGGCGAAGTCGAGGGCCGGATTGCCGCAGACGAATGAATGCTTCATATCACCAGTTTGACAGGTGACGCTTCCAAATGCAAAAATCGTCACCTGCTTAACAAGTCACCGGTCGAGAATCCCGTGGCCATTGCAGTCCATCCCCTCAACAAGAAGAAGATCACATGCCCGACCGCAACGTGGGACCAACCACCGGCTTCTGCGCGATTCGCGCTTTCCTCCGTCGAAGGGGGAGGCCCGAAGGGGCGAAGAAACCCAGCATGACCAAACCCAGCATGACCAAATCGAGCGTAGGGAGGACCGCCGAACAGGAACGGCATCCGCTCCGGTATGGCGACAAAATCCCAGACGCCCACTTCTGGTGGTTCTAGTCGTGCAGCGCAGGCCAACGAAAAGAGATGCAATTGCGTAAGAACATGCTTGCCGTCGGCCTGCTCGGCGTCGTACTCACTAGCGGCTGCGCCTTAGGCAGCAACGCTCCCGGCAGGGCCGCCGGCGCCGTCAAGGACGGGGCGAGAAGGGAAACCATCGGCAGTGCCGCGTCAGAGAACTTTGCCCGGCAGCTCTACGGGTCCAGTCCCATGGGCGCGGCGAGCCCCACTGCAGCGGCCGGGGTTGACCCCGCGGGCCTGGTGCCGGCTACAAGCTGAACCGAGGGGTATGTAGCACGCCCGCGCCAGCATTTTGTCCGGCAACCTAGGCCAGGATATCGGTGCTGACGGTTTCTAGGAACGCCTCAAGGGTGCGCGTGACTTGGTGAGCTTGGCGCGGGCGACTGCGCCTTCGAATCCGGACACGATAAAGGAGGCCATCCGGTAGGCCTCTCCCTTGTTGGTGATTTCGCCGGCTTCCTGTGCCGCGGCGATGGCGGCGGCCAGTCTCACGGTCCACGACTCCAGGGCCTGCTCGACGACCTCTGTCACCGCTGCGCTTTGCGAAGGCATCTCGTTGGCGAAGTTGCCAAGGAGGCAGCCACGTTTGAAGCCATCAGCCTCGGCCATTCGCGTGACATGTGCCAAGTGTTCGTGGATCCGCCGGAGCGGCGATGTGCCGGGGCCGTCGAGGAGTTCGACGTGAGTAGTGGCACGATAAAGCGCGACGGTCTCGACCGCAAGCGCTTCCTTACTGTCAAAGAAATGGTAGAAGGAACCCTTTGGGACACCGGCTGCCCTGGTGATGTCGAGCACCCCGGTTGCTGAATATCCGTTTGCGTGAAAGAGTTCGAGCGCCGTGGCGCTGATGCGTTCTTTTGTACCGACAGCCATGTCGCCGACCTCCCTGTGATCGATTGCCGATTCTCCTAGACTGGACCGGTCGTCTACTCGACGCAAATCGCCGGGGAATGCGCCCAGCGCGGCGCGGACACCGTCACACGCTACGGCGCGACTGATAAACGGACAACGACGACGGCGGGAGGTGGCTCCCGCCGTCGTCGTTTGGTATTGCCAGCTGCCTGGAACCCGGCTTTAGGCTCCCTGGTTGAGGCTGAGCGTGAAGGTGTTCGGGCCGCTGGCGTGCACCGCGATGTTGCTCTTGGCGGTGTTGTGGCGCTCCGAGTGTTCGTGGATCAGTGCGTCCAGCTCGTGGTGCATCGTGGAGCGGTCCCAGAGCTTGTGGGTTACAGAGGTGGCAGTTTCAAACGTCATTGTTCAGTGCTTCCATTCATGAATCCGGAGGTCCGGCTGCCGCACCGATGCGGAGCCGCCGTGGGGCCAAACCAGGAACGCCTGAGACCTTGGGCAGCTCTTTGAGCTCACCGGTTTGGCCTCATTGCGTCCACCAGGATGGGTGCCCCAAGCTCACTGCGGACGCGTAGCGTCGGAGGGAACGTCAGGGCTGCGTGGGCGGGAACCGTTGTTTCCCACTTTGCCTTTCCATAGTGCACAGCGTCGCAGGGGAGGCTCAAGCCAGATGGCGAAAATTGGCGCGTGAGACTGATCACAGCTGCCCGGCCGGCGCGAAAGACGACGGCGGCCCGGGTTCATTGCGGATGGCCGAGCGGCGCCTAGGACCGGGGCCGTTTCGGCCAAAGCCGCACAGTGGGCACATGCATGTGCACGTGCACGCGGCTCAGGCCCCGGGCAGGTGCGGGTGTGACCGGCACTGGCCCGCCAGGTTCTGGTCCCGCTGCGGCGGCGGCCCGTCCATAGCGGGCGGCCAACGGCGCGGCGCTGAATCCATGCGCCAGGACGCTGAGCAGCACGGTGGCCGTGATGACGCCCACAGCCTCGTCGGACACCGGTCCGACGGCTTCCAGCGCCAGCAGTGCGAACACGAGGGAAGCGAGGCCGCGCGGACCGAACCAGCCCACAAACAGGATGGTGTTCCGGTCGAGGCCGGCACCAATCGAGGCCAGTGCCACCGGAAGCATGCGCACCACCGTGAGGCTGAGCACGGCATACAAGATGGTCAGGGGGACGAAGTGCGAAAGCATGGTCGGAACGGCGATGGCTCCGAAGGCCAGCCACACGAGCAGTGACGCCAGGCCGCCCACCTGTTCGACGAAGACCAGGGCGGCCGGGGCCCGGTGACCGGCGCACGTGCCGAAGGCCAGCCCAGCACAGAACGCGGCGACGAATCCGTTGCCGCCCACGGCGACGGCGGAGGTGTAGGCGAGCAGGCTCAGGGCAAGGACTCCGATGCCGGCGAAGTCCTCGGCGGCGATACCGCGCCGGCGGGCCAGCTGCAGCAGCCACCCGCCCAGTGCACCCGTTGCTGCGCCGACACAGGCGCCGATGAGCAGCTCGACGGCCGCGCTGCCGGGAGCGGCAGCGCTCTCCAGGCCTGCTGCGGCGGCTGCACCGGCGATCGCGACCATGACGATCGGGGTGGCGATGCCGTCGTTGAGGCCGCTCTCGACGGTGATCAGCTGGCGGATCCGCGACGGCACCACCGGATTCGTCACCACGGGGACCCCGAGGGCGGCGTCGGTGGGGGCCAGCGCCGCGCCTACGAGGAGGGCCAGCCACAGCCCGAAGTGGGGGAAGAACCAGGCGGCCAGGGCCCACCCGAACACGATCGTCAGAGGCAGGCCGACACCCAGCAGCCGCACATACCGGCTGACGTCCCGGCGCAACTGCTGGAGCGGCAGGCGGGCGGCGTCGGAGAAGAGCACCCACACCAGGGTGATCTCGACCAACGGAGTGACAGCCTCCGGGGGCGCGGAGCCATCGACCAGACCGGACCAGTTGAGGGCCGCGCCGACCGCAATGAACACCATCGGAGCGGTCAGGTCCGCCTGCTGCAGCCGCGCCGACACCAGCGCCCACCCGAACAGGGCGGCGGTGATGAGGGCTAGGACGGTCATTTCCATGACGGCTCTGTGCTCGCTTCCGTGCGCCCCGCTTGCGGGTTGCCCCATTCCAGCACCCGAATCGGTCCGCCCACGGGGACCACGCTCCCTCCGCCGCATAGCGCACTAAACGTTCCCTGCGCTCACTTTCCCTACAGTTCAGTGAACCCCTCTCCCCGACACTGCGCCAGAGAATTTAGCCCCATGCTGCCCTACTCCTGCACCGCCGGCGTCGCTTTAGGAGCCAGGTCCATGGTTGTCAGGCGCAGCCAGAGCCAGAGCCGCTGCTGAGGGTCGTCCAGATCGAGGTCAAAGTCCTTGGCCAGGCGCCCCACCCGGTAGCGGACGGTGTTGTTGTGCACGTGGAGGCGTGCGGCCATCGCGGAGATATTTCCGTTCGACGTCAGGTAGGCCCGCAGGGTCTGAAGATAGTCGGTTTGTTGGTCGGCGTCGTGGGCCTGGATCCTTGCGATGTCGTCGAGATCCGCAAGCCCGTTGTCGTCGATGAATGCCCCGATTTTCAAAAGGTTCAGCGGGATCCGGTGGTCCTCGAAGAGCCCGGCAACGGAGGGCCGCCCGCCGCTGTCGCCCGGCACCGCCGGGTGCCGGTGGAGCAAATATTGCAGCGTTTGCAGCGCTTCAGCCCTGGATCGAGGCAGGTCTTCCAGCCTGGGTGCGATGCCTCCGACGGCGGCGATGATCGGGTAGGAACTGATCGTGTGTGCGTACGCCCCGATCTCCTGGGCTACGCGCCGGTGCACGGTCCTCGGGCTGGTTCCCCCGCAGGGCAGAAGGGCGTAGACCACCGAGCCAATGAGGGCGGTGTGGCTGGTTTTGAACTGGATGTTGCAGACAGTCGTGACAAGGTGCAGCAGCCGGTGGATTTCGCGTACCGACTCCAGGGTCCCGGACTCCGGGCGGTTGATTGAAAAAGCCGCGACCGCGAGTCCTTGGGCGGCATCGAGCCCGAGCTGGGCGGCGGCAAAGGACGCGTGGACAGTGTCGTCCATCAGCGTTCGAATCAAGTCCCCGTTCCGGCGTTCGCCAAAATCGGACGCCGACCGGGCATGGAGCATATGCAGTCCTGCCAGCGGCGCCATCCTGTTGAGCGCCTCCAGGGCCGTCTGCCGCTTGTCGTCGCCGGGGTCGATGATCCAGATCGAGCCGAGCAGTTCACCGCCGGCTCTCACGGCAAGGGCCAGCCGGGGCATCTCATCATCTACGGCCGGGATCAGCACCGCACTCCCGGACGCATAGACGATCTTGAAATCCGCGTCGAAGGCGGGCGGCGTGACCTCCTGCAGGGAGAGCGTGGTGACGCGGCGCAGTTCGTCGATGGGCTGGCCCGGCAGGGTCGAATAGCCAAGCACCCGTCCGAGCGGGTCCACGATGCTGGCTGCGCCGCTGGTGATGGACGCGGCAGCGTTGGCGAATGCGTAGAGATCCCCGAGCCGGACCCCTGAGACGGAATCGACGGCGGCGCCCATGACCGACGCCCGGGCCAGCGCCACCAGCCGCGTCCAATCGGCATTGCCGGGTGCGACCAGGACCGCGAGGCTGTGGCGGACCGCGGCGGATTGCAGCTCGTCCAGGGACGCCCCGTGGGCCTTGACGATCACTGCGGCCGCGTTGCTGTTGGACGCCCGGTGCAGCAGCTGGTCAAAATCCGGCGAGCCGCAGCTCAGCCCGACAGCCAGGATGATCCGGTCCTCGATGCTGGTCCATGCGTCCATGGGGTCATACATGAGGACGTCAGAGACGGGATGGGCGAGGTTGTCCGGCGCGGGATTGGCGTGCACCAGATCGGCCTGCATGAGCTGGATGCAGTCGGACAACCGCACCACCGCAGCGTTCTGGTCGAGCTCAGCAACTGGCTGTTCCCCTGGATCCATGCATGGACGATATCACAGGTCAAAATCAATTCTTTTGGAGGAATCAACATGTAGGCAAGGTGAGATCTTCGTCACCATTGAGGGACGCAGTTGATCGAGCGTTCCACGCAGGACATACACGCAAGACATAAAGGACGCGATATGAGAATGAAAGACATCAAGTCACTGGCGGCGGTTCAAGGCCCCGCCCGGTCAGTGGCGGAACGGCTGTCGCGGCGGTGCTACAGCGTTGAAGACATGCGGAAACTGGCCGCCAAACGCCTTCCCGGGAGCGTGTTCGACTACATCGAGGGCGGCGGCGAGGACGAGGTCTCCCTGCGGCGCAACCGGACGTCCTTTGATGACTGGGCCTTCCTGCCGAAATGGGGATCGGTGGAGCGCCTGGACCTCAGCTCAACCCTCCTGGGCGGCCGGGTTGCGATGCCGCTGACCCTGTCCCCAACCGGGGGCACCAGGTTGTTCCACCCCGACGGCGAGTCCGCGGTGGCCCGCGCGGCCCTTGAGGCCGGCGTTCCCTACGGGCTGGCACACTTGAGCACCACCACTATGGAGCACGTCAGCGCCGCCGCACCAGGGCTGCGGCGATGGTTCAACCTCGAGCCCACGGCGGACAAAGGCCTCCTGCAGGCTGTTCTGGACCGGGTCTCGAACGCCGGTTACGAAGCGCTTGTGGTCAACGTCGACTGCCGCGCCATTGGTCACCGGGAACGCGACTACCGCAACGGATTCACCGCCCCGCCGTCCATCAAGCCCAAGACCGTCATCGAAGGGGCACTGCACCCCCGATGGGCCCTTGGATTCCTGGCCAACGATGCGATCGCCTTCCCGAACCTGGACGCGGAAATCCCTGAAGGCCCGCTCTCCAGCACCCCTGACATGTGGCGGACCCTGCTGGCGGGGTCCTACGAACCGACCGACTGGGACGACATCCGGGACCTAAGGGAGCGGTGGAACGGTCCCATCATTCTCAAAGGTGTGGTCAACCCCAGGGACGCCGTCATCGCAGCCGGGATCGGCATCGACGCCATCCAGGTCAGCAACCACGGCGGCAGGCAGCTGGACCACATGGCTTCGGCCCTGGACGTACTGCCCGAAATTGTCGAGGCGACGGCCGGCCGGATTGAAATCATCGTCGACGGCGGCATCCGCCGCGGCTCCGACGTCGTCAAGGCCCTGGCCCTCGGCGCCGACGCCTGCTCGATCGGGCGCCCCTACCTGTACGGGCTTGCCGCCGCCAGCCAGGCAGGCGTTGCCCATGTCCTGAAGCTGCTGGCAGCGGAAATGACGCGCACCATGATGCTCCTCGGAGTATCCACGATCCAGGAGCTGCGCGACGAGGGCCGCGACCTGATCCGGCACCGCATCGAGGCCTTCAGCGGCACCCTTCCCCCCGAAATCGCCCCTGCCCAACATCCCCAGGCCC
>NZ_CAKKMF010000071.1 GCF_918697925.1 Arthrobacter sp. Bi26 | reverse complement strand
TTCATGGACAATCCGATGAGTTGTTGCGGCGGGATAGTTTTCTCGAGTCGATCGTATGCCTTGGGTGAAGAAGTATGGCCCAATCTGACATAAGCTTGGTGAATGATCCGGCTCCGTAAGCTGGCGCGCGCCGCATCTCTACTGACCACCCCCCTAGCTCCAGAAGACATTCTGTCGCTGTTCAATCCTGTGTTTTCCGCCCGCCAATTGCGCGGCGTGGTTACCAAGGTGGTTCCAGAAACGGCCGATTCCGCCACCATTTTCTTCCGTCCCGGCCGCGGCTGGCAAGCGCATCTTGCCGGCCAGTGGGCCCGTATTGGCGTCGAGCTCGACGGCGTCCGCCACTGGCGGTCCTATTCGCTCAGCGCCCCCGCCGGACAGGATCCGGCAATCACCGTTACCGACATGGGCGCCGTCTCCGGGGCCCTCGTGCGCGGCACCAAACCGGGCGACGTCCTGTTCCTGGCGCCTCCGCAGGGCGACTTCGTCCTGCCGGAACACCCGCGCCCGCTGCTCATGCTCACAGCCGGCAGCGGAATCACGCCGGTGATGTCGATGATCCGCACCCTCGTGCCGCACCGCCCCGACTCCGACGTCGTCCTGATCCATACCGCCCGCACCGCCGCGGACACCATCTTCCGTGAAGAACTCGCCGAGCTCGCCGACCAGTTCCCCAACCTGCGCGTCACGCACTGGTTCACCGGGGAGCGCGGACGGCTGGACTTCACCTCTGCCGCCGACCTGGACCGGCTGTGCCCGGACTGGCGCCAGCGCGCCGCCTACGCATGCGGCCCGGAAGGCTTCCTCAACGACGCCGAGGCGCTGTGGGAAGCCGAAGCCGAGGACGCTCAGCAGGCCGCGGCGGCCCGGGCGGGCACCCTGACGATCGAACGCTTCAGCACCAGCCTCGCCGGCGGTGCCGGGCACGACGGCGGACTGGTCACCTTCGAGGCCTCCGACCGCGAAGTCGAGGCAGACGGGGACACCCCGCTGCTCGATGTCGGCGAGGACGCCGGCATCCTGATGCCCAGCGGCTGCCGCATGGGCATTTGCCACAGCTGCCTCATCCCGCTGCGTGCCGGCCAGGTCCGTGACCTTCGCACGAACGAAGTGCACGGCGAGCCCGGCCAACTAATCCAGACGTGCGTGTCGGCAGCCGCCGGCCCCGTTAACCTCGACCTCTGAGGAGTATCACCGCATGACGATTGTTTCCAACAAACCGGATATTTCCGACAACGACGCCACCGCCGCAGGCGGTACAGACGGGTCAGCCGCCGGCGCCCCAGCAGCAGAGGTGCGAACGGCCGCGAAGACGCGGCCCGGCGCCCTGGCCGAGACCGGCAGCCCGTTGCTGCGCCCGCCCGCGGCCGCCCACCTCTCCGACGAGCAGGTGGCGGAGCTGGGGCGCGAACTCGACGCCATCAAGGACGACATCCTCGCCAAGCGCGGCGCATCTGACGCCGCCTACATCCGGCGGATGATCAAGATCCAGCGCGGCCTGGAGCTCTCCGGCCGTGCCCTGCTGCTGGTCAGCAAGAAGAAGCCCGCCTGGATCGCCGGCACCACACTGCTGAGCTTCGCCAAGATCCTGGAAAACATGGAACTCGGGCACAACATCCTGCACGGCCAGTGGGACTGGATGCGGGACCCGGACATCCACTCCACCACGTGGGAATGGGACTTCGTCACCCCCGCACGCTCCTGGCAGCACACCCACAACGATCTCCACCACCGCTGGACAAATGTGGTCGGCAAGGACAACGACATCGGATACAACCTGCTGCGGATGGATCCGGACCAGGAATGGACGCCCTTCAACCTGGGCAATCCGCTCTACAACGCACTGCTGGCACCCGTCTTCGAGTGGGGCATCGCGATCTACGACCTCGAACTGGTGGACTACAAAGAGGGCCGGAAATCCAAGGAAGCCCTGACCAAGGACCTGAAGGCCCTCGGCCGCAAGGCCCTGACGCAGTTCACCAAGGACTACGCCGCCACGCCCGCCGTCGCCATGCTGACCGGTTCCGGCAAACAGGCCCTCTACGGCACCCTGACCGCCAACGCCGTCCGCAACGTGTGGGCGCACGCGGTGATCTTCTGCGGCCACTTCCCCGAAGGCACTGACACCTTCACCGAGGAAATGGTGGAAGGCGAGACCCGCGGCGACTGGTATGTGCGCCAGATGATCGGCTCGGCCAACATCTCCGGCTCCAAGTTCATGCACCTCATGACCGGCAACCTCTCGCACCAGATCGAGCACCACCTGTTCCCGGACCTGCCCTCGAACCGCTACGCGGAAGTGGCACCGAAGGTGCAGGAGATCTGCAAGCGCTACGGACTGCCGTACACCACGGGTCCGCTGCTGAAGCAGGTCGGTTCCACGTGGGCCAAGGTCTTCAAGCTGGCCCTGCCTCCGAAGAAGGCCTAGCCGGCCGGGCCCAACTTCCAGGGCCCAGCGGCCCGGTTTGAACGCCGGGTTTGAATGCCGGGTTTAAATGATTGACCAGAGGGGCGTCTGCCATCGCGGCAGGCGCCCCTCTGTCGTGCGCCCCCTCCGTTGTAACGGCGTATGCGGGCCGGGGGCTCAGGACTTGCTCGCCATCCCAAGAACGTGGGCAAGCCGCGGGTTGCCGGGGAGGACCGAAAAGCCAAAGCGCTCGAGGCCCTGCACGGTGAGGCCGGCCCCGGCGATCACGGCGGCTGTGTCGCGGTTCGGGTGGCAGCCGCCTGCCACCCGGCTCCATAGCGGGGTGACCAGGTCTTCGGCGGCGCCCAGGACGCGGTGTGCGGAGCGGACGTGTTCATAGAACAGCAGCAAGCCGCCGGGGCGCAGGACCCTGACCACCTCCGCCAGCGCGGCGGACTGGTCCGCCACGCTGCACAGCACCAAACTGGAGACGACGACGTCCACCGAGGCGTCCGCCGCCGGCAGCGCTTCCGCCACGCCGTCTTTCACCCTGACAGGCACCGGTGCCTTGCTCGCGGCGGCGAGGGCCAGCCCCCGGAGCGTGGGGTCCGGTTCGAGGGCCAGCACACCGGTCACCGCTGAAGGGTAAAACGCGAAGGTGGCCCCGTAGCCCGCCCCGATTTCGATGACGACGCCGTGAGCCGCTGCCACGAGCCGCCGGCGGTGCTCCGTTGCCCCGCGGGCATCCATCCGCGGACCCACGCGGGCATAGGATCTCCCGAAGGATGACTCGCGGCGGCTGGTTTCCGGCATGGGGGCGTCCTTGCGGTCAGCCGACAGCGGCCGGGTTGAGCTTGAGCCTGCGCAGCAACTGGGCGTTGAGGGCAACCACAATGGTCGACGCCGACATCATCACGGCGCCCGCGGCGGGGGAGAGGACGATCCCCGCGAAGGCGAGGACCCCGGCCGCCAGCGGCACCGAGATGATGTTGTATCCGGTGGCCCACACGAGGTTTTGCCACATCTTCCGGTAGCTCGCCTTGGACAGATCCAGCATCGACAGCACGGCCCGCGGATCGTTGCCGGCCAGGACCACGCCCGCGGATTCCACTGCCACATCCGTGCCGCCGCCAATCGCGATCCCCACCTCCGCCCGTGCCAGTGCGGGGGAGTCGTTGACGCCGTCGCCCACCATGGCCACTTTCAGTCCGCGGCCCTGCAGTTCCGCCACCTTCTTGTCCTTGTCGGCGGGGAGGACCTCGGCGAACACTTCATCGATGGCAAGTTCCGCGGCGACGGCGTGCGCCACCTGGCGGGCGTCGCCGGTGACCATGGCCACCTTGATGCCGCGTGCCTGGAGGGCCCGGACGGCCTGGCGGGACTCGGGCCGCACGGCATCCTCGAGGCTGACAGCGCCCACGACTGTGCCGCCGTCGACGATGTGGAGCACCGCCGCGCCGCGCTCCAGCCAGGCGCCGGTGGTGGCGGCCAAAGACCGCGGTTCCTGCAAACCCAGCTCCCGGAGCAGGGCCGGGCCGCCCACCTGGACCGTGCGGCCATCGACCGTGGCGCGGACTCCGCGGCCGGTCAGCGAGGTGAACCCGTCCGCCGTCGGAATCTTTAGTCCCCGGTCCCGGGCGGCGGCAACGATCGAGCGGGCCAGCGGATGTTCGCTGTCCGCCTCCACGGCGGCCGCGAGTCCAAGCACTGCGTCCTGGCCGGCTGCTGTGCCCGTGCCTGCGGCGGCGACCTCCTTGAGCTCCGGCTCGCCCCTGGTCAGGGTTCCGGTCTTGTCGAACAGCACGACGTCGACTGTCCGCATGCGCTCCAGCGCCATCCGGTTCTTGATCAGGACGCCCGCCCGGGCCGCCCGCTCAGTGGAGATGGCGATGACGAGCGGGATGGCAAGCCCCAGCGCGTGGGGGCATGCGATCACGAGCACGGTCACAGTGCGGGTGACGGCGTCGGTGACGCTGCCCATCAGGGTCCAGAAGATGAAGGTCAGGACGCCGGTGCCGGCGGCGAAGTAGAAGAGGAACGCCGCAGCCCGGTCGGCGAGGGCCTGGGCCCGGGAGGAGGATGCCTGTGCCTCGGCCACGAGGCGCTGGATCCCGGCCAGGGCGGTGTCCTCGCCGATGGCTGACACCCGGACCCGCACGGAACTGTCCGTGGCGATGGTACCGGCCACCACGGGATCACCGGGTGTTCGCAGGACGGTCTTTGATTCGCCGGTGATCATCGATTCGTCGAAGTCGGCCTGGCCGTCGCTGACCGTGCCGTCGGCCGGCATCCGGCCGCCGGGGCGGACCAGGATGGTGTCCCCGGCGCGGAGCTGGGAGACGCTGACAGTCTCCAAGCCGGCGTCCGTGACACGTTCCGCCTCATCGGGCAGCAGCGCCGCCAGGGCGTCCAGTGCGCCTTGGGCCGAGCCGAGGGCGCGCATCTCGATCCAGTGGCCCAGCAGCATGATGGGGACCAGCAGCGCCAGCTCCCACCAGAAGTCGAGATCGAAACCGCCGATGCCGAGGCTGGTCACCCAGGAGGCGATGAAGGCGACGCTGATGGCCATGGCGATCAGCAGCATCATGCCCGGCTTACGGGTCTTCAGTTCATTGAGCCCGCCCTTGAGGAACGGCCGGCCGCCGTAAAGGAAGATCACCGTACCGAACACGGGCGGGATCCAGGCAGAGCCGGGAAAGGCGGGAGGTGCGTAGCCCAGGAGCTCCGCGAACATGGGGCTGAAGAAGAGCACCGGCACGGCCAGGGCCAGCGTCAGCCAGAACCTGTCCCTGAACATGGCGACGCTGTGCCCGGCGTGTTGGCCGTGGCTGTGCACGGTGTGGTCGTCCCCGGCGGAGCCTGCGGTGGCAGGGACGGCGGCGGGGGAGGCGCCCGGCTTCGCAGCATGGTTACCGTGCGGCGTCGGGTGCGTGCCTTGATTCTGGATGCCCTGGTCCGCGCCTGGGCTGCTGTGCCGGTGTTCCATGGTGCGTGCTCCTGAAGGAAGTTCAGTCATCTGCGGCTACGCCAAAGATACCCCCGGGGGGTATCTTTGGCAAGAGCTTATCTGTTTCAGCGGACCTGGATGACACGCATCATCCCGCGCGCCGCGGCCTCCGCGGCGTCAGCTGATCAGCAGCCCCAGCGCCTCGGCCAGGTGGCCGACCTCGCGGACCGAAAAGCCCGCGGGAACCGGGCCGTGCCCGTTCGGGCTGGCCGGCACCACGGCATGGGTGAAGCCGAGCCGGTGCGCCTCCTGGATGCGCTGATTAATGCCGGGCACTGGACGGACTTCGCCGGCCAGGCCCACCTCGCCGAACGCTATCAGCCGCTGGGGGAGCGGCTTCCTGGCCTTGGCGGAAGCCACCGCCAGGGCCACGGCGAGGTCCGTGGCGGGTTCGCTGAGCTTGACCCCGCCGACCGTTGCGACATAGGAGTCGTCCTTGTGCAGCAGGCAGCCGGCGCGCTGCTGCAGGACGGCCAGCAGCATGGCCACGCGCGAGCTGTCCAGTCCGCTGGTGGCGCGGCGCGGCTGGGAGCTGGCGCTCTCGGCGAGCAGCGCCTGCACCTCGGCCAGCAGCGGGCGGCGGCCCTCCAGCGTGACCGTGATGCAGGTTCCCGAAACGGGCTCCTTGGTCCGTGAAACGAACAGTCCACTGGGATCGGCGAGGCCCTCGATGCCGTCCTCGTTCAAATCGAAGCAACCGACGTCGTCGGTAGGTCCGTAGCGGTTCTTGACGGCGCGCAGCAGCCGCAGCCGCGAGTGCCGTTCGCCCTCGAACTGGCAGACGACGTCCACGAGGTGTTCCAGCAGCCGGGGCCCGGCGATGGAGCCGTCCTTGGTCACGTGCCCGACCAGCAGCGTGGTCATGTTGCGGCGCTTGGCCGCGGCGATCAGGGAGGCCGCGACCTCGCGCACCTGGGACACCCCACCGGCGCTGCCCTCGACGTCGGCGCTGCTGAGGGTCTGCACGGAGTCCACCACCAGCAGCCGCGGTTCCAGCTTCTCCACCTGCCCCAGGGCCTGCCCGAGGTCCGTTTCGGCGGACAGATACAAGGATTCGGCCACGGCGTCGATCCGGTCCGCGCGGAGCTTGACCTGGGCGGCGGATTCCTCACCGGTGATGTAGAGGACGTCCTGCGCCGTGCGGGCGAACTTGGCCGCGACATCCAGCAGCAGCGTGGATTTGCCCACCCCGGGTTCGCCCGCGAGGAGGATGACGGCGCCGGGCACCAGCCCGCCGCCGAGCACGCGGTCGAGTTCATCCACCCCGGTGGGCAGGAAAGCGGCAGTTGTGGCGTCGACGTCGGCGATCCGGCGGGCCGGTTCAAGGACCGTAGTGGCCGCCGTCGTCCGGGCGACGGCGGTGCCGGTCTCCTCCACGCTGCCCCACGCCTGACACTCGCCGCAGCGGCCCACCCATTTGGCCGTAGTCCAGCCGCATTCGGCGCATTTGTAGCCGGGTGCCTTCGGCCCCCGGGAAGTCTTCGTAGCCATTGGTCCACACTATCGGGGCCCAGCGACAACCAAGGGCGCCGGCGGTGGGGTCAGCAGTGCCAGGGCGGGCTACAGCGGGGGAAGAATGTCCCGGGCTTCCTTGGAATCCAGCCCGGCGGCCTCCAGTAGGTCCACCATGAGCGGGCGGAACAGCATGACCACCGTTTCGCCCTCAAGCAGCTGGACGTCCAGCATCCGCGGATGCAGGCGGACGGCGATCTCCCGCAGCTCGGACCGGGCCGTGCGCAGGTGGGCGCGGCGGGCGCCGTCGTGGACTTCCGCCAGGCCGCGCGAGAGCTCGTCAACGGCGGCGGCCGTCTCCTGCAGGACCTCGGAAATGTTCTGGGTGGCCTCGTCCGAGAGCGCCGCATGGTTGATGGCGCTGGTCAGGCGGCGCGCAAAGACCCGGCTGTTGCGCAGCGCGAGGTCGATGTAGTCCAGTGACTGCTCCATATGGTCCAGCTCTTCCCGGTGCCGCCGGTAGGCGGGGGCCAGGGTTGCCACTTCGCCGGAGGCGCGCAGCGACTGGCGCATGGCGTCGACGAGGGGCTGGCAGTTCCGGCCCCGGATGAGGGCATGCCAGGCCTGGGTGGAGTCGCTGTAGCTCAGCGCCGACGCGCATTCCCGCAGCACCTCGGCGAGCTCGTGCAGGAGCTTCTTGACGTCACTGCGGGGTTCGCGCCGGGGGTCCTTGGGAACGAGGATGGTCACCAGGAGCGCGAATACCCCGCCCACCACGGCGTCGATGCTGCGGGTGAAAGGCCCCCCGAGGGGCGCGGGCAGGAGCACCACGAGCACGGACTGCAGGCCCAGCTGGGTGGTGAAGATCGTCCCGCTGTCCAGGAACCTGGCCAGCAGGATGGAGAAAAGGAGCACGACGGCGGCCTGCCAGATTCCGGAGCCCAGCCAGTGCAGCAGCAGGTCCCCGACCACGATTCCGATTGTGCAGCCCATGCCCACCTCGATGACGCGGCGCAGCCGGGGGTCGCGGGAAAACCCGAGGGCAATCAGGGCTGACGTCGCCGCAAACAACGGCGCGGAATGGCCCAGGACGTATTCGGCGAACGCGTAGGCGCCGACGGCGCAAGCGGTCATCTGGATGGCCGGGACCAGGGAGTTCCGGCTCCGGACAAAGCCGGTCCGGACCCGGCCGCGCAGGAATCGTGCGCTTGCGGTGAGTCCAGTCGCGGAGGCCATGCCCTCCAGTCTATTTGCTGCCCGGGGGCGGCCGTTCGCGGCAGGCCGTTCGCGGCAGGACGGAGCCCGGGCCAATCAGCCGGGACAGCACCCGCCATCACACTGAAGCCGATACGACTGTGACGCACAGAACACAATGCCTGCCCGGCATATGTAAGCCAATAGCCCTGCGTCGTTAACCGGCTGTTCACTTTGGTCCGCAATTCTCTTTACCTGGGCCACCTACGGTCGGTAAAGGTACAAACCGTACGCATCCCTGCGGGCCTTCTCCTGGCCCGGCACTCACAGCCCTGGAAGGGGTACAACTCAGTGAAGGCACTCCGCTTCGGCCGCAACGCGGCTATCGCTGTAATCGCCGTCGGCGCACTCGCGCTGACCGCCTGCGGTTCGGACAACGCAACCAACACGGCCCAGACCACGGCGCCGTCCGCCTCGGGTCCCGCGGTCACCGGCACCCTGACCGGTATCGGTTCTTCCGCCCAGGGCGCAGCCATGGATGT
This sequence comes from Arthrobacter sp. Bi26, assembly GCF_918697925.1. Taxonomy (GTDB): domain Bacteria; phylum Actinomycetota; class Actinomycetes; order Actinomycetales; family Micrococcaceae; genus Arthrobacter. The sequence goes on along the minus strand of NZ_CAKKMF010000071.1, from coordinate 17,233 downwards.
CTGGAAGACCAACTTTGCTTCAGCCAACCCGGGCGCCAATGTGCAGTACTCCCCGGACGGTTCCGGCGCCGGACGCAAGGCGATCCTTGACGGCTCGGCCCAGTTCGCCGGCTCGGATGCCTACCTCAAGGATGAAGAGCTCGCCAGCTCCAAGGAAAAGTGCGGTCCCGACGGGGCCATCGACATCCCGGTCTACATTTCCCCGATCGCCGTGGCCTTCAACCTGCCTGGCATCATGGACCTGAAGCTTGACGCTCCCACCGTTGCCAAGATTTTCCGCGGCGAGGTCGCCAACTGGAACGACCCCGCCATCGCGGCACTGAACCCGGGCGTCACGCTTCCGGACCTCAAGGTCACCCCGGTGAACCGCTCCGATGACTCCGGCACCACCACCAACTTCACGGACTACCTCGCCGCCGTCGCCCCTGAGGTTTGGACCGACAAGGCCGCCGGCATCTGGCCCGCGAGCCTGAAGGGCGAGAACGCCAAGGGCACCTCCGGCGTCGTCAAGACTGTCACCGACACCCCCGGCGCCGTGACCTACGCCGACGACTCCGCTGTGAGCGGCAAGCTCGGTACCGCGCAGATCAAGGTCGGCGACTCCTTCACGAAGATCTCCGCCGATGCCGCTTCCAAGGCAGTCGACGAGGGCAAGCCGGTTGAAGGCCGCAGCGCCAACGACCTCGCCATCAAGCTGGACCGCACCACCACGGTCGCAGGCGCCTACCCGATCGTTCTGGTGTCGTACCACATCGTCTGCACCACCTACGACACCCAGGCCACCGCTGACCTGGTCAAGGCGTTCGTCAAGTACGCCGCTTCCGACGCGGGCCAGCAGTCCGCCGCCGACGCCGCCAAGTCGGCGCCGCTGTCCAAGACCCTCCAGGACAAGGCAATCGCTGCCGTCGAAACCGTCAAGGCCAAGGCCTAGGGTTACGCTGCACCGCGAGGCATAGTGGAAACACGAGCCTAATCAAGGTTCCCTGCATCATGGCGGCCGTCACCGGCGGCCGCCATGGAGCAGGGAACCGACGCGTTTGTTCCATACATCAAGATTTGCCGGGCGCCGGCCGCGGGGCTTTCCGCAGCCGGCAGCCGGATCCCGATCCAAACCGAAGGGCCGTGAAGTGACCACCACCTCCCTGACCAAGTCCCGGGGCGCAGGCCACGTCGGTGACAAAGTCTTTTCCGCAGCCACCTTGGCGGCAGGGTGTCTGATCCTCGTCGTGCTCTTCGGCGTGGCACTGTTCCTGGTTATCCAGGCGTTCCCGGCCCTCGTGGCTTCGCCGGACAAGATCCAGGGCGGCGAAGGATTCTTCACCTACATCTGGCCGCTCGTCATCGGCACCCTCATCGCATCGGTGATCGCCCTCGTGATCGCGACGCCGATCGCGATCGGCGTCGCGCTGTTCATCTCGCACTTCGCACCTCGCAAGCTCGCCTCCGGCCTGGGCTACGTGATTGACCTGCTCGCAGCAATTCCTTCCGTGGTTTACGGTGCCTGGGGCGTTGCGTTCCTGGCCCATGAAATCTCCCCGGCCTACAACTGGCTGGCCAACAACATGGGCTGGCTGCCGATCTTCCAGGGTCCCGCTTCTGCCACCGGAAAGACCATCCTCACGGCCGGGATCGTGCTCGCCGTCATGGTCCTGCCGATCATCACGTCCCTGAGCCGCGAAATTTTCCTGCAGACCCCCAAGTTGCACGAAGAGGCCGCGCTTGCGCTCGGGGCCACCCGCTGGGAGATGATCCGGATGACCGTGCTGCCGTTCGGCCGGCCCGGAATCATCAGCGCCGTGATGCTGGGACTAGGCCGGGCCCTCGGCGAGACCATGGCCGTGGCGCTGGTCCTGTCCTCCGGAGCCCTGACCGCCAGCCTGATCCAGAGCGGCAACCAGACCATCGCCGCCGAGATTGCCCTGAACTTCCCCGAGGCCAGCGGGCTCAAGGTCAGCACGCTGATCGCCGCCGGCCTGGTGCTGTTCGTCATTACCCTCGGCGTGAACATGATTGCCCGCGGGATTATCACCCGGCACAAAGAATTCTCGGGAGCCAACTAAATGACCTCCACCCTGACTCCGGTACGCAAGCGCTCGGCACTGACCAAGGGCCAGCTGCCCAAGGCTGCGCCGTACATTGTCCTGGCCGTTGCCCTGGTCCTCGGCGCGGCGATCCTGGCGCTGATCGGCTTCAATGCCTTCGGCTGGGCAATCGTCTCCGCCATCCTCTTCGCCGCCGGCCTGGTGGGCTGGAGCCTGGTTGTGGAAGGCGCCCGCAAAGCCAAGGACAAGCTGGCCACCTGCCTGGTTGTGGGCGCCTTCCTGGCTGCCCTGCTGCCCCTGTTCTCGGTGATCTGGACCGTGCTGGTCAACGGGCTCCCCGGGCTCCTGGACCCCGGATTCCTCACCACCTCCATGAACGGGGTCACCGGCGCCTTCGACAACAAGACGGTCGAGGAAGGCGCCCCCTTGCTGGGCGGCATCTACCACGCGCTCATGGGCACACTGCTGATTACGGTGCTCGCCACCATCATCTCGGTCCCCGTGGGCCTGCTGACCGCGATTTACCTCGTGGAATACGGCGAGGACCGCGCGCTGGCCCGGGCCATCACCTTCTTCGTGGACGTCATGACCGGCATCCCCTCGATCGTCGCCGGCCTGTTCGCCGCGGCCGCCTTCTTCGCCGTGGTCGGCCCGGGCACCAAGACAGGCGCCGTTGCCGCCGTCGCACTTTCGGTGCTGATGATCCCGGTGGTGGTCCGCTCCAGCGAGGAAATGCTCAAGATCGTGCCGAACGAACTCCGCGAGGCCGCCTACGCCCTCGGCGTCCGCAAGTGGCGGACCATCCTCAAAGTGGTCCTCCCGACGGCGATCTCCGGCATCGCGTCCGGCATCACCCTGGCGATCGCCCGCGTGATCGGCGAAACCGCACCGATTCTGGTCACCGCCGGATTCGCTACCACCATCAACACCAACGTGTTCAGCGGCTGGATGGCCTCCCTGCCGACGTTCATCTACACCCAGATCCTGAACCCCACCTCGCCGTCCAACCCGGATCCGTCCTCCCAGCGGGCCTGGGGCGCGGCCCTGGTGCTCATCATCCTGGTGATGCTGCTCAATCTTGGCGCCCGCCTGATCGCCCGCATGTTCGCCCCCAAGACAGGCCGCTAGGCCACCGCCGCGCCCGCCGCCCATACCTCCAGCAAGTGAAGGAACACCATGTCTAAGCGCATCGACGTCAAGGACCTGAACGTCTACTACAGCAAATTCCTGGCCGTCGAAGACGTCAACATCAACATCGAGGCCAAATCCGTCACTGCCTTCATCGGCCCCTCGGGCTGCGGCAAGTCCACCTTCCTGCGCACCCTGAACCGCATGCACGAGGTCATCCCCGGTGCGAGGGTTGAGGGCGAGGTGCTGCTGGACGGTGACAACCTGTACGGGCCCGGCGTTGACCCGGTCACGGTCCGTTCCCAGATCGGCATGGTGTTCCAGCGACCCAACCCGTTCCCCACCATGTCCATCCGGGACAACGTGCTGGCCGGCGTGAAGCTGAACAACACGAAGATCTCCAAGGGCGAGGCCGATGTCCTGGTGGAGCGCTCCCTGCAAGGGGCGAACCTGTGGAACGAGGTCAAGGACCGTCTGGGCAAGCCCGGCTCCGGACTCTCCGGTGGCCAGCAGCAGCGCCTGTGCATTGCCCGCGCTATAGCCGTGGAGCCCCAGGTGATCCTCATGGACGAGCCCTGCTCCGCCTTGGACCCGATCTCGACGCTGGCCATTGAGGACCTCATCAACGAGCTCAAGGACCAGTACACGGTGGTGATCGTGACCCACAACATGCAGCAGGCTGCCCGCGTGTCGGACAAGACGGCCTTCTTCAACATTGCCGGTACCGGCAAGCCGGGCAAGCTGATCGAGTTCGGCGACACCCCGACGATCTTCAGCAACCCGACCGAGAAGGCCACCGAGGACTACGTCTCCGGCCGCTTCGGATAACCGGCGAGGCCCTTACAGGCCGGCCACCGGCGAGAGCGCCAGCTGAAGGACGAACGCGGCGCCGGCGGTGGCAATCGGGGTCAGGACCCAGAACGCCAGGATGCGGATCACCAGCCGGCGGTTGGTGTCCGGGAAATTCTGGTTGGCGCCGGCGCCGAGGGTTGCCGCCGTCACCGTGTGCGAGGTGGAGACGGGCCAGTGCAGCCCGATCGCGCCCACGAGCAGCATTACCGTGCTGAACATTTGCGCGACAAAGCCGCGCAGGGGGTCGATCCGGGTCAGCCGGTAGCCGATGGTGTACGAAATCCGCCAGCCCCCTGCCAGGGTCCCGGCAGCCATCATGACGGCCGTCAGCAGGGCCACCCAGACGGGCACGGATCCGCCGTCGGAGAGCCCGGCCGCGAGCAGCGCCAGGATCACCACCGCGCTGGTGCGCTGGCCGTCCTGCAGCCCGTGGCCGAAGGCGACGGCGCCGGCAGCGATGGCCTGGGCCCGCCGGGAGCGGGTGTTGACGACGTTGGGCGGCGTGTAACGGCCGGCCCAGCCGGCAGGCCAGACCAGCAGGAACGACCCGACATATGCGATCACCGGTGAGACCAGCAGCGGGATCACCACCTGGGACAGGAGCGAGGCGTCAACGCCCGTCACGGGGTTACCGCCGACGGCGACGCTCGCGACCCCCGCCCCGGCGAGCCCGCCGACCAGGGCGTGCGTGGAGGACGCCGGGATGCCGCGCCACCACAAGTACAGGCCCCAAAAGATAGCGCTGAGCAGCCCGGCCAGGAGGATCGTCAGGCCGTTCGTGCCCGGCGGCAGTGACAGCCACGCCTGGCTCACGGCCAGCGTCAGGGCGGCGCTGAGACTGGCGCCGATGAAGTTGAACAGGCTTGCCAGCAGCACCGCCACTGTTGGAGTCAGCGCCCGCGTCCGCACGGCCAGGGCCACCGACGAGGACGCATCCCTGAAGCCGTTGAGAAATGCGAAGACCCCGGCGCTGAGCAGCACCAGGGCAAGGAAGAACATCACCACGTCAGGATTCCTTGACGATGATGCTGCCCACCTGCGTGGCGATCCGGCGCATGTCCTTCGTGACTTCCACGAGCTGGTTCGCGACATCGCGGTTGCGCGCGTACTGCATCGCCTTCATCTCGTGGAGCATGTCCGCGACCCAGACCCGGTGAGTGCGTTCGGCACGTTTGGCCAGGCGCAGGATCTCGATCCAGTAGTCCTCAAGGTCGTCCAGATTGTTCAGCTGCCGCATGGCCTCGACCGTGAGTTCGGCCTGGCGGCTGATGATTTCCAGCTGGTCCGCGGCGCGTTTGGGCAGCCGTTCGAGCTTGTAGAGGGACACGAGCTCGGCGGCGGCGTCGAGCTTCTCCATGGCCTCGTTGAGGAAGCGGGACAGCGTGTACATGTCCTCGCGGGGCAGCGGGTTTACGAAGCTGGTCCGCATGTGGGTCAGGAGGGCAAAGTGCAGTTCCGCCGATTTGGCCTCATGGTTGTGCATGTCTTCCACGAGCCGGGCATGCTCACTGGCCGGGGCGCCGAGGATCTCCGAGAGTGTGCCAGCCGCCAGCACGATCTGGCGCGCCATCTGGGAGAGCAGGTTCAGTCCGGCGGACTCTTGCGGGAACAGGCGCAGCTTCACGTGGTGTCACCGGTCTTCCGAAGAGGGGCTCGCGGGTGGAGTCGGCCGGCCGTGTGACTTGACGGAGACCAGCGCATACGCATTACCTTACCGTCCGTGTTGGGCCCGGACCGGCGGGACGCGGCATATGACGGCGCAGGCAGGAACGCATCTAAAAGGGCAGCTCAAACGGACATGAAAATGGTGCCGAACCGGATACGCCTCTCGGCGGTAGGCCGCTCTAGGCGGCTAAATGTTGAAGCCCGGGGGTTTCGCGGTTCGGCACCGCTTTCAGTTTTCTACGTAGGTTCTTGCAAGTCAACATTGACAGCCTGCCCCTGCCGTGCGTGGCCGCCGGTAGTGCGGGCCCGGCGTCCGGGTGCCCGCCGCCCGCCGGCTGGCCCTTCAGTCCAGTTCGCCGAGCCGCCACGCATTGGCGGCGTGCTCGAGGTCTTCGGCCGTCTTGACCAGAAGATGCGAGTTGCGGGTGAGCTTGCTGGCGTGGTTCTCGTTGCTGTGCTCGGCGTTGTCGGCAAGCGTCGCCTGGCCCAGGGCCACCACGCGGCAGAATGCGGCAGAACGTTCCAGTGCGACGTCGAATTCGCCGTCGAACGCCCCGGAGAGAATGGCGTCCGCCATGGACTTCATCTCATCCGCGCCGGGCGGTTCGGCGGCGCCGGCCACCACATGCGAAACCTGGGCCGTGTCCTTGCCCGCCTTGAAGTAGACGGAGATCCGCTCGGGATCCTGGATGGTGGCGGCCCGCAGGGCGTACAGGCGCCAGAGCGCGCCGGGGAGGGACCGAGCGGGGCTTTCGGCCCACATTTCGGCGATCGCTTCCAGGCCCTGCTCATCGGCAAGCTTCACGAGCCGCTTGGTGACTTTGGGATCGTCACTGTCGCGGCCGCGGCGCACCAGCGCCTGCGCGGCCAGATGGGCCGCCTCCGAGACTCGGGCGGGATCGGCCCCGCCGGCGAAGGGCTCAAAGTCGATCGGCGCGAAGGGTTTCGGCTTGTGGTGCCGCGGGGCGGGGGCGCTTGATCCTGCTTGCTCGCTCATGCCCCCACGCTACTCCAGTGCCGCAAGGGAATCGAGGATGGGCCGGCGCTGCTGCCGGTGACGCCCGGACCGACGACGACGCCGGTCCGGGCAATGTGAAAAAAGCCGGCCCAGGTCTGGGGTACAGTGTTAACGTCCAGAAATGGACTGGGCTGAAACGCGCCGCAGCAGCGGATTTATCCGCTGGTTCGGAGCTATCGGCTGGGGCCTTTAGCTCAGTTGGTAGAGCATCGGACTTTTAATCCGTGGGTCGTGGGTTCGATCCCCACAGGGCCCACTCTTTAGCGAAGAGTGGAAAAATCCCCGGTTTCCTGGCAACAGGAGGCCGGGGTTTTTTGTGCCCGCCGTCGGCCTGGATTGCACGGCAGGCTACTTACCAGTTCCGCTAGGCTTGGCGGATGGACTCCCACGGCGCCTCCGGATATTGGTATGGCCCCGATGGCAGCCTGGACCCCCCTGCGGCCATCCTGCAGGCTCTCCGCGACTATCGGATCTCGGAGGTGGCGACCAGGCGGTCCACCCGCGATTCGATGGGGATGGGCGAGACGGACCTGCTGGCCCTGCGCTACCTGCTGCGGGCCAAGGCGACCGGCGAACGGGTGGGGCCGAAGGACCTCAGCCGCGTCCTGGGCATCACCACCGCTTCCACGACGTCGCTGATCGACCGGCTGGTGGCCAGCGGGCATGTCCGGCGCGAGCCGCACCCGACCGACCGGCGCTCGCTCGTGATCGTGCCTACGGTGGAGACGGATTCCGAAGTCCGCGCCATGCTCGGCCACATGCACCGGCGGATAATGGAGGTGGCCGAGTCCATGAGCGCCGAGGACGCCTGGGTGGTCATTACGTTTCTGCGCCGGATGGGCGCGGCCATTGGCGACGAGCGGCGCAACTAGCTCGTTTAACTATTCATATGTATGCTTACTACTTGATTTTCGACATCAGACGAGAGTAGGCGACGTGGCTGAATCCGCAACCCTTGCCGGGAACCCGGCAACGGTTCCCTCGCCCTGGGCCCCGCTGCACTGCGGCGCACCCATGCAGTGGCGCTCGCCGGAGCCGGGCGCCATGTCCTCCTACTCGTTCGGGCCAGCCGACCCTTCCTTGGCCCTCCCGGCTGTGTGGCGCTGCCCCTGCGGTTTCCAGCTGGACGGTGATTTCCAGCCGAACGGTGATTTCCAGCTGAACGGTGATTTCCAGCCGAACGGTCTCGAACAGGATCACGCGGGCGTCAGTCCCTCAATCTCGCGTTGAGGGCCGGGCCGGCACCAGCGCGGTAGGGGAGGCCACAGGGAGCCGGTCCGCGGGACTTTCCGGCAGCCCTGATTCCGCGTCCAGGGGAAACGTCACGACGTCGCCGGAGCGTTCGTGGGCGACGTGCAGCAGGCCATTGCGGACCAGGTGGTGCCGGGGCCAGTTGCCGCCGCTGGGGACATCGGCCACCGGACGCAGCGCCGCGCCTCCGGCCCCCACCTCCAGCACACTGACCCGGTTCGAGCCACGGACGCCCACGTAGGCGTGCCTGCCGTCGGCCGCCAGCGCGATCTCGGCCGCCGAATCTCCCGGCAGCGCCCCGCCGGCGGTGGCGGACCCGACGAAACCGAGCCGGAAGGCCCCGGACTCCGGCGACAGCCCGGCCACGGCAACGTCAATTGAATACTCGGTCACCACAAAGACGTTGCCGCCCGGGTGCTGGACCAGGTGCCTGGGGCCGCTGCCCCGCGGCAGGACCACCTCATGGTCCAGGACCGGTCCCAAAGCCAGCCCCGGCCCGGGGCGGACCTTCCAGATCCGCAGGAGGTCGTGGCCTAGATCGGTGGTCATCACCCGGCCGTCGGCCAGCATGAGCGCGGCGTGGGCGCGGCTTGGCCGCTTTTGTTGTTCGGGGGCACTGCCGTCGGGAGCGTCACCGTAGGGGTCGCGTGATTCCGTCGCGGCGGTCCGGGCCGTGATCCCGCCGTCGGCGTCGAGCCCATAGAACAACACCTGGCCGTCGCCCCAGCAGCACACCACGAGGAACCTGCCGGAGGGCTCGACGGCGACATGGCAGGCCGCCTCACCGGCCGGCCATGCGGGGCCCGCGGGCTCCAGGCCAAACGCGCCGTCCCGGCGGTAGGCCCGGACAGTCCTGGCCTGCTCGGCCACGGCGTAGACCACTTCAAGTGAGGGGTGTACCGCCAGGAAGGACGGAGAGTCGGCCGCCGCTGCGACACCGAGCCAGTGCAGGGTGCCGTCGGCCGCCGTGGCAACCGCGCCGATCCCCGCGCCGCTGCCGCCAGAGTCTGCCGTGTAGGAGCCGGTCCAGATGAGGCCGTGTGCAGGGATGGAGTCCATGCTGACATCCTGCCAGCCGCCCGGCCAAGGTGCGGCACCCCAGCAAACAACCGTCCCAAACAAACGTCACGAACCGCAGCAGCAATCACCGCGGGCCCAATCAGCTGGGAACCTGCGCCTTCGGTAGCATGGGGGAGTCCGAGCAACTGCAGCAAAAGGAGGTGGGTCCCGTTCACGCAACTCCAGAAAGGGTGCCCTCCCAGCGCCGGCTGCGGCCAGCTCACGGTGAGGGCGTCTGACACCAGACCGAAAGGCGCTCCCATGCCAGCAATCCGCCAACTTTCCCCGCACGAGACCCTCACGGCCAGGCTCCGTGCATCCGGCTGCGTGTTTGCCGAAGACGAAGCCCGCCTGCTGATCGACGCAGCCCCGACGCCGGAGGCACTCGAGGCGATGGCCAGCCGGAGGGTTGCCGGCCTGCCCCTGGAACACATTCTCGGCTGGGCTGAGTTCTGCGGACTCCGCATCGCGGTCGATACCGGAGTCTTCGTGCCGCGGCGCCGGACGGAATTCCTCGTCCGGCAGGCCGCCGCGCTGCTGGACACCTGGCGCATAGTGCCCGGTCCTGGCCGCGCGGCGCCCGTCGTCGTCGATCTCTGCTGCGGATCCGGTGCTGTCGGCGCGGCGCTTGCCGCGCTGGCCGGCCCCGCCGAACTCCACTGCGCGGATATCGACCCCACGGCCGTGGCATGTGCGCGCACCAACGTCCTGCCACTGGGCGGGGAGGTCCACGAAGGCGATCTCTATGCTCCGCTCCCCGCTGGACTTCGGGGCCGCGTCCGGTTGTTGGCCGTCAATGCCCCCTACGTTCCCTCGGCGGACATTGAAACCATGCCACAGGAGGCGCGCGTGCATGAGCCGCGGGCCTGCCTCGACGGCGGCGCCGACGGGCTGGAGGTACAGCGGCGGGTCGCCGCCGGCGCGCGGGAGTGGCTGGTGCCCGGCGGCCATGTGCTGATAGAGACCAGCCGCCGGCAGGCCGCACAGACGGCCGGAATATTTCGCAGGCACGGGCTGGCGGCCCGCGTTCTGCGCTCGGAGGAGCTGGGGGCTACGGTGGTGGCCGGCGCGCTGGTGCCTTCCGGCGGGCGGTAGCTGCCCGAGGGAGGCTCAGGCGGTCCCTGCCGGGAACGCCTAGGGCAGCTTGTCCCCGCCCACACTGGTGGCCGGACCCGCCGGGGTGGCGCCGCCCTCGTCCGACCAGTCCTGGCCGTGCTGATCTGTGAGCGCCGGGTCGGAATGGACATCAGGGGCCACAGTCACGGGCGTTCCGGGCGTGGCTGTGCCCTGCGTGGGCGCGGAGGTGCTCCCGTGTCCGGCATCGCGGTGAACGGCGGAGCTGATGACAGTACCCGCGCGGCGGGCGGCCTCGCCGAGCTGCTCGGAGACCTCGGGGGCTTTATCCTTGAGCGTTTCGGTGGCCGCGGCCACCTTGTCCTGGACGGGCTTGCTGCGCCACAGTTCTGCACTCCGGGCTTTGAGCTGGTCATAGGCGGCGCGGCCGGACCTTGATCCCAGGACATATCCTGCTGCCACTCCGATGCCGAAAAGAAGTTTGCCTTTCATGCTGTACTCCTGCTCCCTGACGTAGGTGAAAAGTAGACGTTTCTGAACAGGGGTGGCGGGGCCGACTCAAGCGGTCCGCAGGCCACCTTCCCTGTCAAAGTAGTGCAAAAAACCGGCCCCGGGAATATCCCGGGACCGGTTTCCGGTCAGTCTCCGTGTTAGCGGGCTGAGCGCTTGCTGATCATGCCGTAAACGAGCAGGACGATGATCGCACCGCCGATGGCCAGCAGCCAGGTCGACAGCGAGAAGAACTCATTGATGCCCACGCCGAACAGTGCGCTGCCGATGAATCCGCCCAGGAGGGCGCCGACGACGCCGAGGATCAGGGTGATGATAATGCCACCGCCCTGACGGCCCGGGAGGATGGCCTTAGCGATTGCTCCGGCGATGAGGCCCAGAATCAGAAATGCGAGAAAACCCATTTTTTCGTTCCTTCTTCTTTCATAGAGGAGGCACCCGGATCGCCGGGTGCGCTTCATCCTTCTGCCTCAATACTAATCATGCTTAGTATCAAAGAGCCACCCGGCCTGTCGTGGGTTTGAGCGGCGGGGTGCCAAAACAGCCAACTGTGGCCGGACGATTCACGGAAGTTCATGCCGTGTGCGGGCGTTGTTCGGGCGTCGTTCAGTTGTTCGGTAGTCCAGTTGTTCGCTGGGATGCCCGACGCCTACCATGCGTAGTCTTCGGGGGCCGTGCGGTGGCCAGGGAAAATCTCGTCAAGGCGCTTGAGTGCGTCGGCGTCGAGCTTCAGCTTGTGCGCCCTGATGGAGCCTTCGAGTTGATCGAGGGTACGCGGGCCGATGATCGGAGCGGTGACTGCCGGCTGGTGGAGCAGCCACGCCAGGGCCACGTCCGCCGGGTCCTGACCCAGTTCGGCGGCGAAGTCCTCGTATCGCCGGATCTGTTTCTGGTGCGACTTGAGCGCATCGAGGGCGCGGCCCGCGATGCGGCGGACGCCGTCGGCCTCATTCTTCAGCACTCCGCCCAGCAGGCCACCGTGCAGCGGCGACCATGGCAGGATCCCCAGTCCGTACTGCTGGGCGGCAGGGATGACTTCCAGTTCCACGCCCCGGGTCAGCAGGTTGTAGATCGACTGTTCGCTGACCAGCCCGTAGTAATTCCGGCGGGCGGCGGTTTCCTGGGCGCGGGCGATGTGCCATCCGGCGAAGTTGCTGCTGCCGGAGTACAGGATCTTGCCCTGCTGGACGGCGACCTCGATAGCCTGCCAGATCTCCTCCCAGGGCGTGTTCCGGTCCACATGATGGAACTGGTAGAGATCGATGTAGTCCGTCTGCAGCCGTTTCAGGCTGGCATCGAGCGCCCGCCGGATGTGCAGGGCCGAGAGCTTGGACTCGTTGGGCCGGTCCGTCATGGTGCCGAACAGTTTGGTGGCGAGCACCGTGCGTTCACGGCGCTCGCCACCTTGGGCGAACCAGCGGCCGAGTATTTCCTCCGTCCACCCGCGGTGGCTCGAGCCGCCGTACACGTTGGCGGTATCGACGAAATTGATGCCGGCGGCCTGGGCGGTGTCCAGGATGGCGAAGGCCTGGGTCTCCTCGGTCTGCGGGCCAAAGTTCATGGTCCCCAGGCACAGGCGCGAGACCGTCAGGCCGGAGCGGCCAAGATGCGTGTAGCGCATGAAGCGTTCCTCTCCGTCCTGACCTCCTCTGCCCTGACGTGTTGCGGGGTTTCTCCGAAGGCCGACCGGCGCGTGCCGCCGCCGCTCCGGAGGCTGGGCTCAGCGCTCCAGGCGGAACCCGAGCTTGATGGTGACCTGCCAGTCGGCGACCTGCCCGTTTTCAAGGTGGCCGCGGATCTCCTTGACTTCGAACCAGTCAAGGTTTCGGAGGGTCTTGGCGGCCTCGGCGATGCCGTTCCGGACGGCCGCATCGACGCCCTCGTTCGAGGTTCCGACAATTTCAGAAATGCTGTAAGTGTGATTAGACAACTTCGCTCCTCGTGATCGCCATCGATTCCCGGCTGGGGGCCGTTCCTGCAGACTAGCCGACTGAACCCGGCCGGACTAGGGGTTTGTGCCCGGAGTCGGGAACCCCGGGAGGCGGACCCGGCAGCGGGCGTTTGGCCTGCCGCGGCAGGGCGTCCGCCCGCGGCCTGATCCGGCTCACCACCCAGGGCAGCATGTAGTGCGCCACCCAGGCCAGGTCACCGGCCCGGGCTTCCCGCCAGTTGCCCGGCGGCATGGGCTTGGGCTCCAGCGGCCGCAGGCGGTGTGGCACGCTGAGCGTGTCCAGGACCATGGCCGCAATGGTGTGGTGCCCCAGCGGCGAAAAGTGCAGGCGGTCCGGGTCCCACATCCGCGGATCGCTCAGTTGCCGCAATGCCCACAGATCAGCGATAACGACATCGTGCCGGGCGGCGATGACGCGGATATGTTCATTGAATACCGCGACCTTCCCCCGGATGTGTCCGAACACGGCCGTCTCGCCCCAGTCCGGGCCGGTGAACAGGACCACCGTGGCCCCGGTGGCCGAGAGTGCCGCCACGGCGTCGTCGAGCGCGGCGGCCATCCGGTCCGGATCGCCGCGATGGAACACGAGATCGTTCCCGCCGGCTGAGAGGGTGACAAGGTCCGGCTTAAGGCTCAGGGCCGGTCCGAGCTGCTGGTCGAGAATTTCGCGCAGGACCAGTCCGCTAATGGCAAGGTTTGCGTACCCGAACTCGCCGCGGCCCTCACCGAGTTCCTCGGCAATGCGGTCGGCCCACCCCCGCATGCCGCCGGGGCTCAGCGGTTCCGGGTCGCCGACGCCAGCCGTAAACGAATCCCCCAAGGCGACGTACCGGCTCCAGGGCCGCGAACGCCGGATGCCGGAATGCCCTTGTGCGGAGCTCTGATCCCCTGAATGCCACGGCCCCGCGGCGGGGATATTGACGCCGGTATGGCCGGCGTCCGGTTCAAGGAACCTGGCGGCGTTCACATCACCAGCATTACGCCGATATTCCATGCCGCGCTAGGTACTTATGCCCCTAGCGAGGCATCCTGGAGGCGTCCGCGCCCGCACCGCGCCCCTCGGCCGCCAGGCGGCCAAAATACTCAGGGGGGTATGATGTGAAGCCCGACGCATCGAACCGGAGGAACCAATGGAACTCGATCCCACCGACATGAAGCCTGTCATCAACCGGCTTCGCCGCGCCCAGGGACAGCTCGCGGCAGTCACCAGGATGATCGAGGAGGGCCGTGACTGCAAGAGCGTCGTGACGCAGCTGGCCGCCGTCTCGAGCGCCCTGGACAAGGCGGGATTCTCCATCATCGCCACGGGTCTGCAGCGCTGCATGCAGCAGGACGACCCCACTCTGGACCGGGCCGAGCTCGAGAAGCTCTTCCTCTCGCTCGCCTGAGCCGGGCATCCGGCGAAGCGCGGTTTCGCGTCAGGCGGTCCCCTCGGCCAGCACGAACGTCTTCAGGTCGTCGAGGGTCTGCTGCATATGGGCGTCCATGGCGTCACGGGCGCGGTGCGGGTCGCGTGAGGCCAGCGCATCCGCGATGTTCTGGTGGTGCCCGATGGCATGCTCCTGGATCTGGGGCACCTTGGACGTTTCCGTCCGCCGCTTTTCCAGCACGCGGTGCAAGGGTTCGAACAACACGGCGACGAACACGTTTTCCGAGGCCTGCAGGATGAGGTCGTGGAAGGCGAGGTCCGCCTCGACGAACGCCGGAAGATCGTTGTTCTCATGCGCGAGCCGCATCTTTTCGACCTGCGCGCGCAGGGCCTCGATGTCCGTATCCGCCATCCGCCCGGCGGCCAGTTCGCAGGCGCCCGTCTCCAGCATCCGGCGCAGCTCAATGAGCTGAATGGCGGCTGAGGCGTCGTTCTCGCCCTCCGAGGCCGCCCGCAGCACAGCGTCCAGGGAGCCCCAGCGGTTGACCGGGTTCACGAACGTGCCGCGGCCCCGCTCCACGCTGAGAATCCGCTGGGCTTCAAGGGTCTTCATGGCTTCGCGCACGGTCATTCGGCTGACTTCGTGGCGGGAGCTGAGCTCAAGTTCGCCGGGGACGCTCGCGCCGGGCGGAAACTCGCCGGCAATGATCCGGTCCAGCAGTTCGTCGGCCACAACGCCGACCAGCGATTTCCTAGCCAATTCTCCCCGTCCAGCGACCCGGCTTTGCCTGATGGCGTGCTCCTGATGGCCAAGTCTACTTGCGCGTCGTTGTGCCATATGCCACACTAACACCCAGAAATAAAATGTCTGACATCTTACATTTACTCAATTCTGTGGCTCCCGTAGAGCCGCAGGTTTCCACCGATTGATCCCCACACAATGGAGTGCATAGTGCCCCTCGAAGCAGACGTGCTGGCCGCCTTCCCCGCGGAAGTACAGATCCCCGCCCGGCTAGTGGCAGACAGCGTGGCTGCCTCGTCCGAGGCATCTCCCCGCGTCCTGGTAGTGCTCGACGACGACCCCACCGGCACCCAGTCCGTGTCGAACCTGCCGGTCCTCACCCGCTGGGACGTGGCGGACTTCGCCTGGGCGTTCGGCTACGAAGTCAACGGCCAGCGCCAGCGCGCGGTCTACGTGCTGACCAACACGCGCAGCCTTGACCCTGCCGAGGCGGCCGCCCGCAATGAGGAAATCGTCCGGAATGCCCTCGCGGCCGCCGCATCCGCGGACCCCGCGCTGCGGCTCAGCTTTGTCAGCCGCAGCGATTCCACGCTCCGCGGCCACTACCCGCTCGAACCCGACGTCATCGCCGCCACTGTCACCGCCGTCAACGGCGAGACGACGGACGGCGTCGTGATCGTTCCCGCGTTCCCCGACGCCGGCCGCGTGACGATCGGCGGCGTGCACTTCACCCGCGGCACCGGCGAGGACGCCGGACAGCTCACCCCCGTGGCCGAGACCGAATTCGCCCGGGACGCCAGCTTCGGCTTCGCGAATTCGGAGATGGCCAAGTACGTTGAGGAGAAATCGAAGGGCCGGTTCCCCGCGGATTCGGTGATCGTGCTGGATCTGGACATCATCCGGGCCTCCACCGATCCGAACATCTCCGCCAAGGCCATCGCCGACGCCATCGACGCCGCCACGGACTCCACCCCGATCGTGGCAGACATCGTCACCGAAAATGATCTGCGCGCCCTGTCCCTGGGCCTGGAAGAAGCAGAACGCCGCGGCAAGAAGCTCCTCTACCGTGTGGGCCCGCCGTTCGTCCGGGCACGGATCGGACAGGAAATCCGCACCGAACTCAGCGGCGAAGAAGCCTATGCGGGCAACACCCCCTCGGTTGCCGGCGGCCTGATCGTCGTCGGCTCGCACGTCGGCGTCACCACCCGCCAGCTCAACGCCCTCACCGAGCAGCACAGCGCGGCCCGGATCGTGGAGATCGACGTCGAAAAACTGCTCGGCGAGAGCGCGCGGGAGTACCTGGACGAAACCGTCGACACGGTTGTCACGGCCCTCCGCGGCGGCGACGTGATCGTCCACACCAGCCGGCTCCTGATCAAGACCGCCGACGCCGCCGAAAGCCTGCGGATCGCCCGCACCGTCTCCGCCGCGGTCGTCGCCGTGGTGAACCGCACGCTCAAGACCTTCCCGCCCCGCTTCGTGATCGCCAAGGGCGGCATCACGTCCTCGGACGTGGCCGCACACGGCCTGGAGATCCGGCACGCCATTGTCCGCGGGCCCATGCTGCCGGGCATTGTCAGCCTGTGGGAGCCGGTGGACGGCCCGGCCAAGGGCATCCCTTACATCGTTTTCGCCGGCAACGTGGGCGATGACCAGTCCCTCGCCGATGTCACGCGCAAGCTCAGCAACACCTTCTGACCAACATCTTCTGCTCAACACCGCACGCCACAACACGTCATTCGATGGAGAACACCATGACCAGCAACTACACCGTCACCGTCCTGGGCCTTGGCGCCATGGGCCTGCCGATGGCCACGCGCCTGGCAAGCCAGCTCACCGTCCACGGCTTCGACATCGCCGAGCCGCGCCTGAAGCTGGCTGAAGAGGCCGGCATCCGCACGTTCGCCTCCGCCCGGGAAGCCTCGGAAGGCGCCGATGCGCTGCTGCTGGCAGTGCGCAACGGCGAGCAGCTCAACGATGTCCTCTTCGGCGAGAACGGCGTGGCCTCCGTGCTCAAACCGGGCTCCGTCGTGATCCTGGGCAGCACCGTGGGCACCGACGCCATCCCCGCCACGGTGGACCGCCTGGCCGAATACGGCGTCGAGCTGGTTGATGCCCCGCTTTCCGGCGGCCCCAAGCGTGCCGGCGAAGGCGACCTGCTGATCGTGGTGGGCGCATCGCCCAAGGCCCAGGAAAAGGCCCGCCCGGCCCTCGAGCTGCTGGCCTCCACCCTGACCGTGGTCGGCGACAAGCCCGGCGACGGCCAGGCCCTCAAGACCGTCAACCAGCTGCTCTGCGGCATCCACATCGCCGCCGCCGCCGAGGCAATGGCCCTGGCCGACGCCCTCGGCCTGGACCAGGCCAAGACCCTCGCCGCCCTCGAAGCCGGCGCGGCGGGCTCCTTCATGCTCTCCAACCGCGGCCCGCGCATCCTGGAGGCCTACACGGAAAACGGCGCCGAGGTCCTCAGCCGCCTGGACATCTTCGTCAAGGACATGGGGATCGTCGGCAAGGCCACCCGCGCGGCCGGCCTCGCCGCCCCGGTGGCCGCCGCCGCGGAGCAGCTCTACCT
>NZ_CAKKMF010000070.1 GCF_918697925.1 Arthrobacter sp. Bi26 | reverse complement strand
GTTCCGGTGGAGGAGTGCTACCCACCATGCTATGACCCGCGCCGTCACTGGTCTCTCAGCCTTTTGGCTGATACGCCCAGCCCGATGGGGGAGGTTGCGGCAGACTAACGCCCGATGCCCTGCCAGGTCCTAAAGGGAAGCATGGATTCGAGGCCCGGGGCACGAATCCGGGCAGTCCCCAGAACCTGATTCCTAGGAGTACTCGTGAAGATGTCCAAGAAAATCGCCGCTTCCGCTGCCGTCGGAGCACTGCTCCTGACGGGCGGGCTGACGGCTGCAGCCAACGCCGGCACCCCAGCCGGCGCTCCTCCGGCGGCCGCCGCTCCCGCCGCTGTTCCCGCCGTCGACATCCAGCCGGTTCCCGAAACCGTGGTTGCCCAGAACCGGATCAGCGTCGGCGCCTCCGCTGACGCGGTCAAGGCCGCTCTGGCCAAGTGCCAGGTGGACAAGCTGCCGTTCGTCACGGTGGCCCTGGTGGACAGGTTCGGGACAGTGCAGGCCTTGCTCCGCGGCGACAATGCTGCCGAGCACACCATTGAAGCGGCGCAGCAGAAGGCCTACACGGCTGCCGCCTTCGGCACGCCCACCAGCGAACTTGCCAAGCGCATTAACGGCAACGGACCCAGCATCGCGGACCTCCCCGGCACCCTCTTCCTGGCCGGCGGAGTCCCGCTCAAGGTCAACGGGGTCTCCGTGGCCGGGATCGGCGTGGGCGGCGCCCCGGATGGCATGCTGGACGAAGGCTGCGCAAGTGCCGGGGCCGAGGCCATCGCTGCCGGGGCCTCGAAGTAGGCGCTGGGTTCATGCAGCGGTGCAGGGCATGGCGGCGGGCACGGCAGGTATCCGTGGCGGTCATCGCAACAACAGTCCTGGCTGCCTGCCTGGCATCCTGCCAACAGGCTTGGGATCCCGGCCCGTTCGCGGCAGCGCCGTCGGCAAGTCCTCCAACGGTCGCGGCAACGCCGCCGGCAAGTCCTCCAACGGTGGCGGCAGCGCCGTCGGCAAGTCCTCCAACGGTCGCGGCAGCGCCGTCGGCAAGTCCACCAACGGCCGCGGCAACGCCGTCCACCGGTCCCGCCTTGTCCCCTGAGGCGCAGGCTGACCTCGACCAGAGGCTGATCCGGGCCGCGAAAGCCAACGATGCCGGCGCTGTAGCGGAGCTAATCCGGGCCGGGGGCAACGTCAACGCCAAGGACGCCCTCCAGGACTCGGCGTTCCTCTACGCAGGTGCAGAGGGTTTCAACGAGGTGCTCCAGCTGACCTTGGCCGCCGGTGCGGACGTGCGGAGCACCAACCGCTTCGGCGGAACGGCGCTGATTCCCGCCAGCGAACACGGGCACGTGGACACCGTAAAGATCCTGATCGCTGCGGGCGTGCCCGTGAACCACGTCAACAGCCTGGGCTGGACGGCCATGCAGGAAGCCGTCCTGCTCAACAATGGCGGGCCACGGCAGCAGGAGGTGGTGCGCCAGCTCCTCGAAGCCGGCGCAGACTCCGGCATCCGTGACCCCCAGGGCCGCACAGCCCTGGAGAACGCGGAACGCCTGGGCTTCGGCGCCATCGCGAAGCTGATCCGGGAGCGGGACCAGCCGCGGTGACGGTGCGGAATTTCCCCACCTTTGCCGCCGGTGGCCGCGCGGCGGCCCGGAACGCGCCGGTCAAGGCGGTCAAAGGTGGGGAGGTTCGGCGGCGCCTTGGTGTCCGTCCCCGGCTAGACGGCTTCGAGCACGCTGACGTAGTTGGCGATGCCCACGCCGCCCATGTTCTGCACCGCGGCCCGGCGCGGGTTGGCCAGCTGCATGGCGCCGGCCGTCCCGGTGAGCTGCATGGCGGCCATGACGTGCTGGGAGACGCCGGTGGCGCCGACGGGGTGGCCCTTGGCCTTGAGCCCGCCGGAGACGTTGACCGGCAGCTTGCCGTCCTTGAAGACCCAGCCTTCCTCGAGCGCCCGGGCCCCCTGGCCGCGTTCGGTCAGTCCCATGGCCTCGTACATCAGCAGTTCGGCGATGGTGAAGCAGTCGTGGACTTCCGCGAAGTCGAGCTCCTCCAGCCCGACGCCGGCCATCCCCAGGGCACGCTGCCAGGAAGCCCGCGTGGCGGCGAATTCGGTCGGGTCCCGGCGCTCGGCCGGGAAGAAGTCGTTCGCCTGGCCGAAGCCGGCGAGCCGGACCGGGGCGGTGACGCCCCCGGTCGGCGCGACGCTGAGGACGACGGCGGCGGCGCCGTCGGACACGGGGGAGCAGTCGGTGCGGCGCAGCGGATCTGCCACCATCGGGTTCTTGTCCGAGACGGTGCGGCAGAACTCCTCGCCGAGGTCCTTGCGGAGCTGGGCGTAGGGGTTGTCGACGCCGTTGCGGTGGTTCTTCGCCGCGATGGTGCCAAGGACGTCGCCGAGGCTGCCAGAGCCGTAGCGCTTCCCGTAGTGCTTCGCGACCTCGGCGAAGAGCCCCGTGAACCCAGTGGTGGAGGCCTTGCCGGCCATGTCGTAGTCCGCACCGAGCAGGGCCGCGCCCACGACGTCGGCCCCGGCCTGCGTCATCTTTTCGGCACCGATCACCAGGACGGTCTTCGCGGTGCCGGCCAGCAGGGACTTGGTGCCCTGCTGGAACGCGGCCGAGCCGGAGGCGCAGGCGTTCTCGACCCGCGTGGAGGGCACGTTGGCCAGCTGGTCCGAGACCTGTAACGCGAGCGAGGACGGGAAGGCCAGCGGCATCATGCCGGAGTTGAACTGGCCGAGGTAGATCTCATCGATCTGGCCGGCCTCGATCCTGGCGTTGCCGATCGCCTCGGTGGCGACCTGCACGATCAGGGACTCGAGGGTGTCGTCGGTCAGCTTGCCGAAGCGGCTGTGGCCCCAGCCGATGAGCAGGACATCCTTGCCGAACTGGTCTTTCAGGCTCATGCGCCTGCCACCTCCACTGTTTCTTCGATCTCAAGGGTTCCTTCGAGCTCCGGGCCGACGCCGAACTCTGCCTCGGTCTTTGCGCGGATCTCCTCCACGGTGACGCCGGGGGCCAGCCGGGTCAGCGTCAGCTGCCGGCCGGCGCCTGTTTCCTGTTCGTCCTTCACCAGGTCGAAGACCGCGAGGTCGCTGATGATGCGGTCCACGCAGCTGAGCCCGGTGAGCGGCAGCGTGCATTCCCTGACTATCTTGGCGGTGCCGTCCTTGGCGTTGTGCTCCGTCAGGACCACGACGCGCGGGGTGCCGGCCACGAGGTCCATGGCGCCTCCCATGCCCTTGACCATCTTGCCGGGGATGGTCCAGTTGGCGAGGTCGCCGGCGCCGGAGACCTGCATGGCGCCGAGGATCGCGACCTTGACGTGGCCGCCGCGGATCATGCCGAAGGACGTCGCGGAGTCGAAGATGCTGCCGCCAGGCAGAACGGTCACGGTCTGCTTGCCGGCGTTGATGAGGTCGGCGTCTTCCTCGCCCTCGTAGGGGAACGGGCCCATGCCGAGCAGCCCGTTCTCGCTCTGCAGGACAACGCGGACGCCGTCGGGCAGGTTGTTGGCCACCAGCGTGGGGATGCCGATGCCAAGGTTGACGTAGTCGCCGTCGTTCAGTTCTTCGGCCGCGATGGCGGCCATTTCATCTCGGGTCCAAGCCATGGTGATTCTCCTGAAAAGGTGTGGGTGGGCGGCGCGCAGGCCGGATTAGACGGTGACGGCGGATGCCGCTTGCGCCGCTTCTGCTTCCGCATCGCGGCGGGGGCGGACGGTGCGCTGTTCGATGTCCTTGACGCGGCCGCTGGCCTGGACCAGGCGCTGGACGAAGACGCCGGGGGTGATGATGTGGTTCGGGTCCAGCTGGCCGGGCTCGACGATCACTTCGGCTTCGGCGACCGTCACTGCGCCGGCCGTAGCCACCACCGGATTGAAGTTCTGGGCGGTGTAGCGGTAGATCAGGTTGCCGTCGGTGTCGGTGGTGTGGGCGTGGACCAGCGAGACGTCGGCCTTGATGGCGCGTTCCAGGACGAAAGTCTCGCCGTCGAACTCCGCCAGCGGCTTGCC
The DNA here is from genome assembly GCF_918697925.1 of Arthrobacter sp. Bi26. Lineage (GTDB taxonomy): Bacteria > Actinomycetota > Actinomycetes > Actinomycetales > Micrococcaceae > Arthrobacter. Next base: position 22,337 of record NZ_CAKKMF010000070.1, on the reverse strand, counting down.
TTCGGCGACCAGGGTGCCAACACCGGTCTTCGTGTAGAAGGCCGGGATGCCGGCGCCACCGGCACGCAGCCGCTCGGCTAGGGTGCCCTGCGGGGTGAACTCCACCTCCAGTTGGCCGGCGAGGTACTGCTCGGCGAAGAGCTTGTTTTCCCCGACGTAGGACGCGATGACTTTGCGGACCTGGCCGCCTTCGATCAGTATGCCGAGGCCCTTGCCGTCCACGCCCATGTTGTTGGAGACCACCGTCAGGTTCCTCACCCCGGAGTCCCGCACTGCCTCGATCAGGTCAGCGGGGATCCCGCTGAGGCCGAAACCGCCGACGGCGAGCGTCATGCCGTCCCGCAACACGTCCTGCAGGGCGGCTGCTGCCCCGGATTTCACCTTTGACATTGCATCTCCTCATTGAGCTTTTGAGCCACCGGCGGGCGGGGCCTGGAGCCCGCCGCCGTGATCCACTTTGTGGACTATTCTTCTGAAGAAGGAGCCTATGGTGTGGCGTGAAGCACTGTCAACGCCGAATTTCCGCTTGGACTGGTGCATTTTTACAGTGTGGACGGTAGGCTAATCGGTGTCCACAATGTGGATCTATTCCGAGGAATCGCGAGGAAAATGATGAACTCCGTCCCCGTGCAGGGCGCCCAGGTGGTGAGCCGGGTCGCGGCCCTGCTGAGGATCGTGGGCCAGAAGCCGGAAGGCTCCCCGCTGGTGGAGCTGGTGCGCGACTCGGGGCTGACGCGCCCCACGGTGCACCGTCTGCTCAGCTCCCTGGCGGCCGAGGGCCTGCTGGACCAGGATCCGGGCAGCGGCAACTGGGTCCTGGGCCCGGAGATCCTGCTGCTGGGGTCCGTGGCCTCGGCGCGTTTCCCCCTGGAGGACATTGCGAGGCCGAGCCTCCGGCGCCTGGCCGAAGAGACCGGCGAGAGTGCGTTCTTCTCCATCCGCCGCGGCAACGAAACGGTGTGCCTGCTCCGGGAGGAAGGCAGCTTCCCGGTCCGTTCCTTCGTGCTGCATGAAGGCGTGCGGTTTCCGCTCGGGGTTGCCTCCGCCGGCACCGCCATCATGGCTTTCCTGCCGCCAGAAGAGCAGGAGGAACTGCTCGCGGACTGGGCAGCGCACGCCGGCAGTTTTGCGGCTGCGCACACCGAAGCCCGTGTCAGGCAGAATCTGGAGGCGACGCGGCAGGCCGGTTATTCGGTCAACCCGGGGCTGGTCCTGGAAGGCAGCTGGGGGATGGGCGCGGCGGTCTTCAACCAGCGGGGCCGCCCCGCCTGGGCACTGTCCCTCACCGGCATCGAGCCACGCTTCCGGGAAGACAGGCGCCCGCAGCTGGGGCGGCTGCTCATGGACGAGGCCCACCGCATCTCGACGCTGCTGCAGGGCTAGCCAGGCGCCTGACCCTCGCCAAGGGCCTGAATCTCGACGGCGCTGCCCGCCGCTCGATCGCCGCCCGGCCATCGTGGGGCACTTTGACGCGGACACGTCGGCAATTGAGGCCGAAACGGTCCAGCCAGGGTTCAAAGTGCCCCGGTTCGGCTCAGGGTAACTCGGACGGTTCACCTGGTCTCGAGGCTCTTGCGCAGGCGCCGGTTGTGCCAGAAGCTGGCAGCACAGCTCACCATCGCGTCGAGCCGAAGGAGCGCAGCCTCATGAAAAACATCAAGATCTCTTTCGATCACTATGGCAGCCCGGACCTCGTCACTGTGGGCGAGGAGGAACTGCCGGCTCCGGGGGAGAGCGAGGTCCAGGTGGGAATCCGCGCCGCCGCTGTCAATCCGGTGGACTGGAAAGTCGTTGCCGGCTACCTGGATCGGTACCTTCCCCTGGACTTCCCCGCAGTTCCCGGCTGTGAGGCGGCAGGAACGGTGACCGCCGTCGGCCCCGGCGTGACCGGGTTCGAGGTGGGCGACGAGGTCATCTGGAATGGCATTTCCGGAGGCTACCGCGCCGTGGCAAATCTTCCGGCCAGCCAGCTGACGCCAAAGCCCGCGGGCATCGATTTTGAGCAGGCGGCGTGCGTCGCGATAGCCGGCGGCGCAGCGTATTCGGCGCTGGTCCAGCTTGGCATTGGCGTGGGGGACACGGTCCTCATCCACGGCGCAGCAGGCGGGGTCGGCTCGGCGGCAGTCCAGATCGCGCGGCACCTCGGCGCCCGGGTCATTGGCACCGCGTCAGAGCAGAATCATGACTATTTGCGCGGCCTCGGCGCCGAGCCCGTGGCCTATGGCGAAGGGCTCGTGGAACGCGTCCGCTCCCTGGGCACCATCACCGCCGTCGTGGACACCTATGGCGGCGAGGAGACTACTACAGCGACGGTCCAGTTGCTCGGCGGCCACGGCGCCGCGGTGACCACTGTGCCTGGCAAAGAGGCCAACGCTGCCGGAATTGCGCCGGTCAGGCTGCTGGACGGACGGGTAGCGGAGACGGCCCGGCTGTCCGCCGATGGAAAGCTCCGCTTCAGCATCCAGGAGCGGATTCCCCTCACCGATGCGGCCCGGGCGCTGGGCATCAGCCGCGCAGGCCATGTCCGGGGCAAGCTCGTGCTGATCCCGTAACTGGAACCTCAGCGGGGCTCAGGCTATTTCCACCACGTATCGAAAATCGTCACCGGGACCGTGCGCTTGTGGCGGGTCCGCAGATACATTGCCTCGATCCGTTCGGCCGCGGCATCCGGTACGTCGCGGCCCTCGAGGTAGTCATCGATCGTGTCGTAGCCCAGGCCGAGCTCGTCCTCGTCGGTGCGGCCGGGCTTGCCGTCCAGGAGGTCCGCCGTCGGGATCTTTTCCCAGATCCGGGCCGGCGCCCCGAGTTCGGCCAGCAGCGCGCGGTTCTGGCGCTTGTTGAGGCCGAACAGCGGCAGGATGTCCGCGCCGCCGTCGCCAAACTTGGTGAAGAACCCGGTGACGGATTCGGCGCCGTGGTCCGTGCCGATCACCAGATAGTTGTGCTCACCGGCCAAGGCGTACTGGGCAATCATCCGGGTCCGGGCCTTGGTGTTGCCCTTGTGGAAATCGGAAATCTCCGTGCCCACCGTCTTCTGGAATTCGTCCTCGAAGCCGTCCACCGCGGCCGAGATGTTGAACATCCATTCGGTCTTGGCGCGCACGAAGTCCAGGGCAGCCTGGGCGTCGTCCTCGTCGTGCTGGACGCCGTAGGGGAGCCGGACGGCCACGAAATTCGCCTCGGTGCCCTCGGCCTCGAGTTCCTCAACCGCCAGCTGGGCCAGCCGGCCGGCCAGGGAGGAGTCCAGGCCGCCCGAGATGCCCAGGACGAAGCCCTTGGTGTGGGTGGCCGTCAGGTATTCCTTGAGGAACGCCACGCGTTTGCGCACCTCCCCGGCAGGGTCGATCCGGGGCTGCACGCCCATTTCTTCGATGATCTTCGCCTGGAGTTCACGCATGACCCTCAGCCTAGCCAGCGCTGTCAACAACGCTCAACTGTGACTGTCAGCTGGGCGCTGCGCACCACCACTGGCGCTGCGCACCATACCCTGCGCTGCGCAAAACCGTTGGCGCTGCGCACCATACCCTGCGCTGCGCACCACCACTGGCGCTGCGGAGATACCCGTAGCGCAGGGTATTTTGCGCCGCGCCCGCCAGGTTGCGCAGCGGAAACCGCGTACGCCATCACGACGCCTGCCGCGCCGGTCCGGTGGAGCCGCGGACCGTGAGGTGGGTGGGCATCACGGACCGGCTTCGGGTGCCGCCGCCGGCGAGCGGGTTCAGCTGGGCCAGCAGCATGGAGACCGCCACGCGGCCGGCCTGTTCGATTGGGGAGGCCATGGTGGACAGCGGCGGGTTGCAGAAGTCGGCGCCAAAGATGTCGTCGCAGCCCACAATGCTCATGTCCTCGGGGACGCGGATGCCGCGTTCGCGAAGGCGCTGGAGCATGCCGATCGCGATGAGGTCGTTGAACGCAATGCAGGCGGTGACTCCACTGTGTACGGCGGCGTCCGCGGCTGCTGCGCCAGACTGCGTCTTGGGGGCGAAGGGACCCAGCCGGCGCACCTCCACGCCGCGCTCCTCGGCTGCCTCGGACAGCGCAGTCCACCGCCGTTCGCTGGACTGCGACGTCGGCGGGCCAGCCACATAGGCCACGCGGGTGTGTCCCAGCGAGATCAAGTGGTCCAGCGCCTGGCTGGTGGCGGCCGGTGTGTCGATCAGGACCGCGGGAACGCCGGGCACGTCACGGTTGATGGTGACCAGGGGCATCTTCGCCGCCGCGTCCAGCAGGGCTTCGTCGCTGAGCCGGGATGCGGCAACGATGATGCCGTCAGCGCTCTTGCGCAACTGCTCCACGGTGCTGGCCTCCACCTCGTCGGATTCCTCCGTATCCACCAGCAGTTGGGTGTACCCGGCCGCCTTGAGCTGGAGCTGTGTGCCCCTGATGAGGTCGAAGTAGAACGGGTTGGTGATATCCGGAACCAGGACTCCCACTGCGCCCGTGCGGCCGGAACTCAGCGCCTTCGCCTGGCTGTTGGGGGTGTAGTGCAGCTGGGCCGCGGCCGCCTCGATCCGCTGCCGCGTCCTGATGTTGACGCGGTCCGGGGTGGAGAGCGCCCGGGAAACGGTGGAGGCCGCCACGCCGCAGAGAGCGGCAATGTCATGGATGGTGGCCGGACGGTCCACTGCTGCTGGTTGCGTCGTCGCCACGGCGCTCCTCTCTGAACGTGGTGGCCGGGCCGTACGGCCGGGTCGGAAGGGCGGCCCTGTGACTGCCGCCACAGAACCGGTCAGCAAAGAATGTCACAGATTCCCAACATTTGGCAATCGGTTGTCATTTGATTGCGGCACTGACTAAACTGGGTGTACACCATTTGTGAACTGCGTCACCGCGCTGGAGCCGGAAGCTGCCCGCGGCGGCCGCGAAACCCAGGAGATCCGCGTGAGCAACACATCAACCGCAGTCTGGTCGCTTTCAGGCTTCGGCGACGAAATAGATCCGGACCCGGCAGTTCAGGCGGCCGTGCTGCTGGCACTGGGCGCAAGCCACATCGAGGTGCGCAGCGCCTGGGGCACCAATGTCTCCGAGCTTGAGCCCGAACAGGTTGCCCGGCTGAAGGAAATCTTCGATGAGAAGGGCCTCAAGGTCTCGGCTGTGGCCAGCCCCATCGGCAAGGTGGACGTGAGCCTGCCGGTGGAGCATGAACTGGATCGGCTCCGCCAGATCATTTCGGTGGCCAAGGGGCTGGAGACAAAGTACGTTCGCATCTTCTCCTTCTACCGGGCCGAGGGCCGCAGCGCTGAAGATATCCGCGAGGACGTCCTGGTCCGCATGGGCGCCCTCGCGGCGCTCGCCGCGGAATCCGGAGTCGTGCTCCTGCATGAGAATGAAAAGGGCATCTACGGCGATACGCCGCAGCGCGTGCTGGACATCATGGAGTCCGTAAACTCAACCGCACTCCGGATCGCGTGGGACAACGCCAACTTCGTCCAGGTGGGCGTCAAGCCCTACACCGAGGGCTACGCCATGCTGCGCCCCTACCTGGAGTACTTCCAGGTCAAGGACGCGCTCGCCGCCACCGGGGAAGTGGTGCCCTCCGGCGAGGGCGATGGCGAGCTCGACGCCACCATCGCCGCCCTCAAGGCGGACGGGTACGCCGGCTTCGCCTCGCTGGAACCCCATCTGGCCAGCGCCCACGAACTGGGTGGCTTCTCGGGCCCGGTGGCCTTTGGCACCGCGGCGCGCGCCTTCGCCGCGCTGGCCGCCAAGAACCAGATCCAACTCGTCTAATCGAACCCGTATAGCAGGAATGCACCACCACTGAAGAAGCCACCACTAAAGAAGTAGGGAGCTCCGGATGCCAAAGGCGGCAATCATCGGCTGCGGCGACGTGTCGATCGTTCACTTTGAAGCACTTGCAGGAATGGCCGACGCCGAATTGGTGGCGGTCTGTGACACGGATCCGGCGCGCCGCGCCGCGGCGCAGGAGGCTCACGGGGTCCCCGGCTTCGAGGACTACCGCGACATGCTCGAGGCGGCCGACCCGGACGTCGTGCACATCACCACCCCGCATCACGAGCATGCAGCGATCGCCATCGAATGTCTGCGCCGCGGCGTCCACGTGGTGCTGGAAAAGCCCCTGGCGCACACCTTGGCCGAGGGTGAAAGGCTGCTGGCCGCTGCTGCTGAAAGCACGGCGAAAATTGGGCTGTGTTTCCAAAACCGCTACAACGCCCCGGTGCAGGCAATGCGCCGGCTGCTGGACTCCGGCGAACTGGGCAAGGTGCTGGGAGCCTCGGCCACGGTCATGTGGCACCGGCAACCTGATTACTACCTCAGCCGGCCCTGGCGCGGAAGCTGGAGCGAGGGCGGCGGGGGCCTGATGATGAACCAGGCCATCCACACCGTTGACCTGCTGCAGTGGCTGGTGGGCGACGTCGTCGCGCTCGCCGGCAGCGCCTCGACCCATGCGCTCGCAGAAGCCATCGAGGTAGAGGACACGGCGGAGTTTGCCGCGCTCCACAGCAACGGCGCGCGCAGCGTCTTCTACGCCACCCTCGCCAACACCCTCAACGCACCGGTCACCTTGGACATCAGTACCGAGACGGCAATGCTGAGCCTGCGCGGGGACCTTACGGTCACTTACGACGACGGGCGCAGGGAGGTGGTGCGTGAGCGCGCCGTCGGCTCGGGCGGGCGTTCCTACTGGGGTGTTTCGCATGCCCTGCTGATCGCAGATTTCTATGCCGGACTGGCGCAGCCGGGCCCGTTCTGGATTGACGCCGCCGAGGGGGCGAAGTCGCTGCGGATCGTGAAGGAACTTTACCGGCAGTCCTATCCCGGCTCTGAGGAAAAGGTGTCCTAACCGGACGCCTCCCCGCGGCGTTCCCAGCCCGCGTGCGGACTTCTTGTGCGCCACGCGGCTGCCCAGCTACACCACTGCCCCAACTACGCGGCTGCCCAACTGTGCCCGCCGGGGCGCCCCCGCATCAGTGCGTGCGCGCTTCCGGCGCGCCGTCGTGCGGCCCAACCACCCCCGTTCCGCAATAATTCAAAAAGGTGATGACAACCGGTTGCCAGATGTGGCAACCCAACGTACGCTGAACCCACAAGCGGCTCTGTGGCCCAGGCCACAGAGCCGCCGCAAACGTCCCGTGAAACGGACCTCGTCAAGCGATCCAAAGGAGCCAACAATGAAGTTCGGTCTCAAGGCAGCAGCTGCTGCCCTCATCCTCAGCGCGTCCCTCGCGCTCACCGCCTGTGGCGGCGGCGCCTCGGGCGCCAACAACGCTGCCGGCGCCAAAACAACCACGCTGACATTGGGTGCAGTACAGGAAATCCGTTCCTGGGACCCGGCCCAGGCGCACGTAGGACACTTCCTGCAGCCGTACCAGGCAGCATACGATTCCTTGCTGCTGCGGGAACCGGACGGCAAGCTCAGCCCCATGCTGGCCACGGCGTGGAAGTACAACGACGCCAACACCAAGCTCACCGTTGATCTCCGGACTGACGTGACCTTCAGCGACGGGGCCAAGTTCGACGCCGACGCGGCCAAGGCGAACCTGGATCACTTCAAGAAGGCGAATGGCCCGCAGATGGCCCAGCTCACCGCGGTCTCAGGGGTCAGAGTGGTGGATGCTGACACCATCGAGCTCGACCTGACGGCGCCCGATCCCTCGCTGGAGTTCTACCTCAGCCAGGCCGCGGGCCTGATGGGCAGCCCCAAGGCGCTGGGCACTGAAGGCATCAAGACCGAGCCCGTGGGCAGCGGCCCGTATGTCATGGACAAAGCCGCCACCGTCAAAGACTCGCAGTCGGTGTTCACTGCCCGCAAGGATTACTGGAATAAGGACGTTCAGAAGTTCGAGAAGGTCACCTTCAAGATCCTCGTTGACCTGACTGCCAGGACCAATGCCCTGGTTTCCGGACAGGTGGACGCCACGCTGCTGGATCCCAAGACCGGCAAGCAGGCAGAGGGCGCAAAGATGAAACTGGCAGCGACCGAGGTGGACTGGCAGGGCCTGACTCTATTCGACCGCGACGGCGCCAAGAACCCCGGACTGAAGGACGTCCGCGTCCGCCAGGCCATCAACTACGCGTTTGACCGCAAGACGATCCTGGACCAGGTCATGCTGGGTCAAGGCACCCCGACGTCCCAGCCCTTCGGCAAGGCCAGCGGCGCCTGGGTTGAGGAGCTCGAAAACAAGTACCCGTACGATCCGGCCAAGGCCAAAGCACTGTTGAAAGAAGCAGGCTACGAGGCCGGACTGGTACTCCAGGTCCCGAGCGTACCCGGGTTTGAAACGCAGCTGGCAGTGATCAAGCAGCAGTTGGCTGACGTCGGGGTCACCCTCGAAGTGGGCTCCGCCATCACGAACACCTACACCACCGATGTCGCAGCCCAGAAGTTCACCAGCATGTACTTCTCACTCTTCCAGGGTGAGCCGTGGGTGGCCATCAACCAGATCATCTCCACCAAGGCGCTCTACAACCCCTTCAAGACCACCACACCCGAACTCCAGGCCAAGATCGATGCCGTCCAGAACGGCGGCAAGGATGCTGGCAAGCTGGCCCAGGAAGTCAACAAGTACGTGGTGGAGCAGGCATGGTTCGCACCGCTGTTCCGTGTGAACCAGATGTACTACCACAACGCCAAGATCGACGTCACGCCGCAGATCCAGATGGCCGTTCCCTCGATCTACAACTACTCACCCGCCAAGTAGTACGGGCCAGGTAACCACTTAAAACCGGCGCAGGTCCGGCAGCCCGACCACCACAAGCGGCGGGCTGCCGGATCCAGCAGCCACACCATGCCAGTTCAATGGAGCCAGCAATGACCAGATTCATCCTCAAACGCCTCGGCAGCGGCCTAGTGGTCCTGTTCGCCGTCTCGGTCCTTACTTTTTTCCTGCTTTACATATCGAGCGGCAGCATTGCCCGGAACATCCTGGGAGACCAGGCAACACCGGAGCAACTGGCCGTAAAGGAAGCGGAGCTGGGGCTGGATCAGCCCATCGCCGCGCGCTACTTCAGCTGGCTCACGGACGCCCTGGGCGGAAACCTGGGCACATCCTGGTTCACTTCTGAACCAGTGGCCAGCTCTCTCGCTACCCGCATCCCCGTCACCATGACAATGGTGTTCGCGGCCATGATCCTCATCGCCATCATCGCTACCCTGATCGGCGTTGCCGCCGCGGTGAAGCGCGGCTGGGTGGACCGGGTGGTTCAGATCGGCGCCATTGTCGGCGACTCCATTCCAGGCTTCGTCATCGGCATCATCCTGGTGACCATCCTCGCCATCCAGCTGGGCATATTCCCCGCCACCAGCACCATTTCCCCGGGCGAACCTGCGTCCGCTTGGGTGCTGTCCCTGACGCTTCCGGTGATCGCCCTGCTGATAAACGGAGTCACCGGCGGTGCGCAACAGATCCGCAGTGCCGTCATCAAGCAGCTCGAACGCGATTACGTTCGCACCTTGCGCAGCCGCGGGATAGGTGAGCGCGAGGTCCTGTTCAGGCATGTCCTGCGCAGCGCTGCTCCAGCCGGACTCACTGTGCTCAGCCTGCAACTGATCGGCATGCTGGGCGGAGTGGTCATCATCGAGCAGATCTTTGCCCTTCCCGGCATGGGCCCGCTCGCCGTTGCTGCCACCGGCCAGAGCGATCAGCCAGTGGTGATGGGCGTCGTCATGTACACCGTCGCCGTTGTTATTTTGGTCAACCTCATCGTTGACCTCCTCAACGGCTGGCTCAACCCGAAGGTGCGTGCCTCGTGACCGAGTCCGTCGAAACCACAGCCCTGACGCCCGTTCCCGGCGCGACCGGCCAGACCGGCACCGTAGTCCGTTCCACGGTTCTCAAACGGCTCTTCAAGAATCCTCTCGGCATCATCGCCCTCGTCATCCTGCTGGGGATGGCACTGCTGGCTTTGTTCGCGGATGTTCTGGCCCCGTTCGACGAGAATTTCGCCAACATCTCCAAAACCCTGGCCAGCCCCGACTCTGTAAACCTCCTGGGTACGGACAGCTCCGGGCGCGACGTCTGGAGCCGGCTGCTGTTCGGCGCGCAGCTAACGCTCCTCTCCGCGCTGCTTTGCGCCGCCGTCGCCATCGGGATCGGTCTTCCCGCCGGCCTGATCGCGGGCTACTACGCCGGCAAATTCGAGGCCGTTTCCAACTGGATTGTCAGCATCCTCATGAGCCTTCCGGGCCTGATTGTGCTGCTGACCATCCGCGCGGCCTTCGGCCCCTCGGTGTGGATTGCCATGATCGCGTTCGGCGTCCTGATCAGCCCGTCCTACTTCCGCCTGACGCGGTCAGCGGTGCAGTCGGTCCGCAACGAGCTCTACGTGGATGCAGCCCGGGTGTCCGGGCTCTCAGACCTGAGGATCATCACCCGCCACATCTTTTCCGTAGTGCGGGCCCCGATCATTATCCAGACGGCGGCGATTGCCGGTGTGGCCATTGCGATCCAGTCCGGGCTCGAGTTCCTTGGACTGGGGGATCCGGCCAAGGCAACCTGGGGTGTGATGCTCAGCGAGGGATTCAAGAACGTCTACCTCACGCCGACGCTGCTTTTCTGGCCTGCGTTTGCCATGGCGCTGACCATCGGCGGCCTGGTCCTGCTGGGCAACGCCATCCGCGACGCCCTCGAAGACGGCGAAAAGATCAAGCATCGCCGCACCAGGACCCCGGGCACCGACCCGGTCACCGGCCGGCGCCCGACGGCGGCGCCCGCCGCCGTGCGCCCGTCACGGAAGTCCGTGCCCGCCGTCGACCCCGGAACGGAGCACCACCTCGTGAAGGTGACCAATCTCGGCGTCGGCTATCCCCAGGCGGACGGTTCCATCAAGAAGGTTGTTGACGACGTCTCCTTCCACGTGGACCGCGGCGAGATCCTGGGCATCGTAGGCGAATCCGGCTCGGGCAAGTCCCAGACCGCCTTCTCCATCCTTGGGCTGCTGCCGGATAACGCCCGTGTGGTGGCCGGCTCCATCCAGTTCGACGGCAGCTACACCGTGGCCCCGGGCGAGGAACGCGTCAGCCAGGAGCGCCTGTCCAAACTGCGCGGCAAGCGGATTTCCTACATTCCGCAGGAGCCCATGAGCAACCTGGATCCCGCCTTCACCATCGGCTACCAGCTGGTCACACCCATGGTGCGTGTCCTCGGAATATCCAAGGCCGAGGCCAGGAAACGGGCGCTGAAACTGCTCACCGACGTCGGAATCGTCAACCCGGAACGGACCTTCAACGCCTACCCGCACGAAGTCTCCGGCGGCATGGCCCAGCGGGTGCTGATCGCCGGAGCCATCAGCTGCGAGCCGGCCCTGGTGATCGCCGACGAGCCCACCACGGCCTTGGACGTCACCGTGCAGGCGGACGTGCTGGACCTGCTGCGGGAGCTCCAGCAGCGCCTGAACATCGGCGTCATCCTGGTGACCCACAACTTCGGGGTGGTGGCGGACCTCTGCGACCGTGTGGCCGTCATGCAGAACGGCCGGCTCGTGGAGGAAGGACCCGTCCGCGACATCCTCCGCAATCCGCAAGAACCCTACACACAGACACTTTTGGCGTCGATGCTTGAAGGCAAGGAACCCATGTCCACGCTCGTATCCCCCTTGCAAAAGGAGCCAGTCGCATGAGCACCACCAAAAGCGCGCCGCTGCTCACCGTGGACCAGCTGGTGGTGGAGTACCCCAGCAAGAAGTTCCGGGCAAAGCCCTTCCGAGCCCTGACGGACATCAACATCACCATCGGCCGCGGCGAAACCCTCGGCCTGGTGGGGGAGTCCGGTTCCGGCAAGACCACCCTGGGCCGCGCCATCCTGGGGCTGGCACCGGTGACCGGCGGGAAGATCAGCTTCGACGGCAAGGACATCAGTCACGCCACCCGCAAGGACCGGCGGGTCCTGAGCCGGGACCTGCAGGTGGTTTTCCAGGATCCGTACACCTCGCTGAACCCCGCACTGGAGATCGGTGACATCCTCGCCGAGCCACTGGGCGTGCAGGGCATGGAAGCCGCGGCGGCCAAAAAGCGTGTGAAGGAACTGCTGGACCAGGTGGGCCTGCCCTCTGACGCCATCAACCGGTTGCCGCGCGAATTCAGTGGCGGGCAGCGCCAGCGCGTGGCGATCGCCCGCGCCCTTGCCCTCTCGCCCAAGCTGATCGTCTGCGACGAGCCGGTCAGCGCGTTGGACCTTTCCACCCAGGCCCGCGTACTGGACCTGTTCCTGCAGATCCAGAAGGACACCGGCGTTTCCTACCTCTTCGTCTCCCACGACCTCGACGTCGTCAGGCACATCAGCCACCGCGTCGCTGTGATGTACCACGGGGAGATCGTCGAGCAAGGCCCGGCCGATATCGTTACCCGCGACCCTGAACACCCCTACACGCAGCGGCTCCTGCTGGCGTCCCCAGTACCCGATCCGGACCGGCAGGAACAGCGCCGGGCGGACCGGCATCGGCTGCTCGAATCGCAGCGGATGCAGCACGAACAAGCGGGCGTCCTCGCCTGAGGACACCTGCGGCGTCAGATAGAACAGGCCGGCGTCGTCGCCAGAATCTGGCGGCAGCACCCAACCGGCAACGAGGGCCCTTGCGGGTCCGGAACACCACGGAGGAATACAGTGGCCAAAATTGGCGTACAAGCGATGATGCTGCGAGACAGCTTCGCCGAAGTGGGGGCGTTCGAGACGCTCCGCAAGGTCAGTGCGATCGGTTACAACGCCGTCGAGATCTCCCAGATCCCGATGACCCCGGAGAACGTCGCCGAACTGGACCGTTCCCGCAGCGAACTGGGCATGGACATTGCAGCTTTGTCCGTGGCCATGGAGACCCCCAAGGGCCGCCCCGGAGATTCGCTGAAGGACCACTTCGACAAGATCGTGGAGGACGCGAAGCGCCTGGACACGACGCTGCTGCGGATCGGCATGCTGCCGTTCCCGGCGATGAAGTCGATCGGCGCGGTCATTGACTTCGCCAAACAGGCCAACGAATATGCCGAACGCCTACAGGAGCAGGGCCTGGGCCTGTACTACCACAACCACCACATCGAGTTCGCGAAGTTTGACGGCAAGTACATGCTGGACATCATTGCCGAGAACTCCCCGGCCATGGGCATGGAAATCGATGTCCACTGGGTACAGCGCGGTGGCCTCGACCCCGTCCGTACCCTGGAAAAGTACGCCGGCAGCACTGCCATGGTTCACCTGAAGGACTACCGGATCGGCCAGCTCCCCGAGAGCGCCTTCGGGCTGCTGGAAACCGGGGACTTCAAGGGCTTCATGACCGAGTTCAAGGACGTGGTCCAGTTCGCCGAGGTGGGCGAAGGCAACCTGGACTTCCCCGCCATCATCCCCGCCGCCCAGGCCGCCGGCGCCCGGTACCTGCTCGTGGAGCAGGACGAACTTTACGGGCGCACGGTGTGGGACGCGCTGCAGACCTCCTACACCAACCTCGTGGCCATGGGCCACTCGAACCTTTTCTAGACAGGGAGAATCACCACATGAGTAAGAAAGTACGCCTTGGCATCATCGGCCTGGGCCAGCAGGGCGGCGCCTATGCCCAGTTCATCACCGACGGGCTGGTCCCGAACATGGTGATCGGCGCCATCTGCGACACCGACCCCGCGAAGCAGGAACTGGCCGCCTCCCGGTACCCCGACGCACCCTTCTACGAGGACTACATCGCCATGCTGGAAAGCGGCGACGTCGACGCCGTCGTCACCTGCGTGCCGCACTTCCTGCACCCGGAGATGGGCATCGAGACCCTCAAGCGCAACATCCACGCCCTCGTGGAGAAGCCGGCCGGCGTGTACACCAAGCAGGTCCAGGAGCTCAACGAGTTCGCTGCCAGCAAGCCCGAGCTGTCCTTCGCCATCATGTTCAACCAGCGCAACAACCCGCTCTACCAGAAGCTCAAGGAGATCGTCGACAACGGCGAGATCGGCAGCATCCGCCGCACCAACTGGATCATCACCAACTGGTGGCGCCCGCAGGGTTACTACAACTCCAGCGAATGGCGCGCCACCTGGGGCGGCGAGGGCGGCGGCGTGCTGGTCAACCAGGCACCGCACCAGCTGGACCTGTGGCAGTGGATCTGCGGCGTACCGAAGTCCGTCTACTCCAAGGTTGCCTACGGCTTCCGCCGCGACATCGCCGTGGAAGACGAAGTCACCGCCGTGGTGGACTACGGCAACGGCGCCACGGGCGTCTTCGTCACCGCGACGCACGACCTCGTGGGGACCGACCGCTTCGAGATCCTGGGCGACCAGGGCAAGATCGTGGTCGAAAACAGCAAGACCGCCACCGTTACCCGCCTGACGAAGCCCGAGCGTGAACTCAGCGACGGCATGGGCCTGGACGATGTCCGCAAGCTCTTCATGGGCGAGCTGAATCCCGAGGAGTACTACACCACCGAGGTCATCGAGTTCGAGTCCGCCTGGGGGGCGCAGCACTCCGGTGTCCTGGCGAACTTCGCCGCCAACATCCTGGACGGCACACCGCTGCTGGCCCCGGGTTCGGACGGCATCAAGGGTGTCCGCCTGGCCAACGCCATCCACCTCTCCAGCTGGCGGGGCACGGAGGTGGGGCTGGACTTCGACGAGGACGAGTTCCTCGCCGAGCTGAACAAACGCATCGCAGACGAAGGCAAGTTCCCCGAGCGCCCCTAGCCCACCCAACTGAGTCGCAGATGGGGCCGTTTTGAGCGCTCAAAACGGCCCCCGCTGCGAGCTAGTTGGGTTGTTTCCTCGTTAGGATGGGGCAGTGACTGAACCCAAGACGCCGGACGCTGCCGCAACAACAGGCCCGGCCAAGAAGCACTCCCGGTCCGGAAAGTCCAACGCCACCATCTACGACATCGCCAAGGTTGCCGGCGTCAACCCATCCACCGTCTCACGTGCGCTCAGCAAGCCAGGCCGCGTCAGCGCCAAGACGCAGAAACTCATCGAGGATGCCGCCGCCGAGCTGAACTACCAGGTCAATCCGTTCGCCCGTGCGCTGCCTACCGGCCGTACCAATACCTTCGGCCTGATCGTCGCGGACATCACCAACCCCACATTTTTCGACATCATCCGCGGGGCGGAAACGACGGCCACACTGCGGGACTACACCATGGTTCTGGCCGAGTCCGCCGAGTCCGGTGTCACTGAGCTTACGGCAGCCCGCCGGATGATGGCTACTGTGGACGGCCTCATCCTGGCCAGCCCCCGCATGGACGACGACGACATCCGCACGATCGCCCGCGACAAGCCCGTGGTGGTCATCAACCGCGAGGTCGACGGCGTGCCGTGCGTGGTTCCCGACGTGAACAAGGGCATCAGCGAGGCGGTCCGCAGCCTGGCCGGGAACGGGCACCACAAGGTTGCCTTTGTCGCCGGTCCGCCGCAGTCCTGGATGTCCGCGCGCCGCTGGGAAGGCGTGCAGGCGGCCTGCGAATGGTCCCGGCTCGAGGCCGTGCGGCTGGAATCCACCAAGCCCACCGTCGACGGCGGCCGCCAGGTGGCGCGCGACGTGCGGGCCAGCGGTGCCACGGCGGTGCTGACCTACAACGACCTCCTGGCCATCGGGCTCATGCAGGAACTCCAGGCCGCCGGCATGGTGATCCCGGACCAGATCAGCATCGTGGGCTTCGACGACATCTTCGGGGCGGATTTCACCACACCTCCGCTCACCACCGTGCGCTCGCCGCTGGGGGAGTGCGGCTCGGGTGCTGCCACGCTGCTGCTTGATCTCCTGCACGGCGATCTCCCGCGAGGCACGGGGGAGACTGCCGCCACCCTGCGCGTCGAGACGGAGCTGGTGCTGCGGGGCTCGAGCGGACGGCTGCTGCCCGCGGGGTAGCCTTGCCGGCGAAGCCCCCGCAACTTGATGGCAATTAATGGCAACCGGTTGACAAATACCTGAAGCAGGTCGGACCATTGATTTATGTCACAGTCGATTGCCGCCAACCCAGACCGGCTCCTGCCCGCGGATCCCGGAACGCGCAGCATTGCGCGGGACCTCCTGCAGCGCGTCCAGGACCTCCCCATCATTTCCCCGCACGGGCACGTTGACGCCGCAGTCATCGAGCACAACAGCCCGTTCCCGGACCCGGCAGCGCTGCTGGTCAGCCCGGACCACTACGTCACCCGGCTGATCCACGCCAGCGGCGTTCCGCTGGACCGGCTGCGGGGCTCGGCCACCGCCGATGCGGACTCCCGCACGGTCTGGCGCGAGTTCTGCAAAGCCTGGCCGCTGTTCGAGGGGACGGCCTCCGGCTACTGGCTCCGCACCCAGTTCGACAGCGTTTTCGGCCTCCGGCAGGAGATCAGCGCCGAGACCGCCGACGCCAGCTACGATGCGATCTCCGCCAAGCTGCAGGAACCCGGCTTCCGGCCCCGCCAGCTCTTCAAGGACTTCAACATCGAGGTGCTGGCCACCACGGACGACCCCCTGGACAGCCTCGCCAGCCACCAGGCGATCGCCGAGGATCCCACGTTCCACGGCCGCGTCCTGCCCACCTTCCGCCCGGACGCCTACCTGAACATCGCGCACCCCACGTGGAGCGCGAACGTGGACCGGCTCATCGCAGCAGCGGGCGACGGCGCCACCGGCTACGCCGGCTACATCACCGCCCTGGAGAACCGGCGTCGTTACTTCGTGGACCACGGCGCAGTCTCGGCCGACCACGGCGTCCGTACCCCCGCAACGCTCAAGCTCGACGCCGCCGACGCGGCCAGGCTGTTCGACCGCGCCCGCTCGGGCCAGGCCACGGCGCAGGACCGCGAAGACTTCGAAGCCCACATGATGTACCAGATGGCACGGATGTCCGTGGAGGACGGGCTGGTCATGACCATCCACCCGGGCTCGTTCCGCAACCACCACGAACCCACGTTCAACGCCTTCGGCGCCGACACCGGCCACGACATCCCGTTTGCCGTGAACTACACCGAGGCCATCCGCCCGCTGCTGCAGGACTTCGGCACCGCCAAGGACTTCCATCTGGTGCTCTTCACCATGGACGAGACCGTGTTCTCCCGCGAACTCGCGCCGCTGGCCGGCTTCTATCCGTCCGTCTACCTCGGCGCCCCGTGGTGGTTCCTGGACGCACCGGACGCCATGCTGCGCTTCCGCTCCGCCGTGACCGAAACCGCAGGATTCTCCCGCTCGTCCGGCTTCATCGACGACACCCGCGCCTTCTGCTCCATCCCCGCGCGCCACGACGCCTCCCGCCGGATCGAGGCCTCATTCCTGGCCAGGCTCGTCGCGGAACACCGCGTCAGCGAGGACCGCGCCCATGAACTGATCGTCGACATCGTGGACGGCTCGCCCCGACGGGTGTTCAAGCTGTGAGCGTCGACCAGCATTCCGAGGTGGCACCCGCCGTCGAACTGCCCCCGCTGAACCGCCGCCTGCGGCCGTCCGCCAAGGCGCCCGTGCGGATCATTCACCTGGGGCTGGGCGCCTTCCACCGCTCGCACCAGGCTTGGTATACGCACCAGGCGTCCGACGCCGCGGACTGGGGCATCGCGGCCTTCACCGGCCGCCGCCCCGACGCGGCGCTGGCACTGGCTGAACAGGACGGGCTCTACACGGTAGTGAACCGGGCCGACGACGGCGACTCCTTCGCCGTGGTCAGCAGCATCGTCGAAGCCGTGGACGGGGCGGATGTGCAGCGGCTGGCGGAGCTGGTTGCCGCTCCGGCCACCGCGGTGATCACTCTGACCATCACCGAAGCGGCCTACCGGCTCCGGGCAGACGGGCAGCTTGACCGAGCTGCGCCCGACGTCGCCGCGGACCTTGCGCTGCTGGCTTCCGGCATCGCAAGCCCGACGACGCCGCTGGGCCGGCTGGTCTTCGCCCTCGCTGCCCGCCGGGCTGCCGGGGCGGGACCGCTCGCCGTCGTCTGCTGCGACAACCTCTCCAGCAACGGCATCGTGGCGCACAACGCCGTGGCAGGCATGGCCGGGGCATGGGACGCCGGGCTGGCCGGATGGATCGACGCCAACGTCAGCTTCGTCAGCACCTCGGTTGACCGCATCACCCCGCGCACTACGGCCGCGGACATTGCCGCCGTCCAGGCCGCTTGCGGCTACCGCGACAACTCGCCCGTAGTGGCCGAGCCCTTCTCCAACTGGGTGCTCAGCGGGGACTTCCCCGCCGGGCGGCCGCGCTGGGAAGACGCCGGTGCCGTGTTCGTGGCAGAGATCGAGCCGTACGAGAACCGCAAACTGTGGCTCCTGAACGGCGCGCACTCCCTGCTGGCCTACGCCGGCCAGCTTCGCGGCCACACCACCGTGGCGCAGGCCCTGGCGGACCCGCTGTGCCTGCAGGCCGTCGAGAAGTTCTGGGACGAGGCGGAGGCGAACCTGGCCGGGCCGGAGGGCCACGCCGCGGATCTTCAGATCCCGGCCTACCGCGCCGCCCTGCTGCAGCGATTCGGCAACGCCCGGATTGCCCACCACCTCGCACAGATCGCGATGGACGGCAGTACAAAGCTGAGGATGCGGGCCGTTCCCGTGCTGCAGGCCGAGCGTGCCGCGGGCAGATCCGGCGCCGCCGCCGCTCTCATGATTGCTGCCTGGATGGACTACAGCGCCGCCTCCGCCGCGTTCCAGGACCCGCTGGCCGACGAGGTCGCCGCAGCCAACCGGCTCGCCGGCGCCGAGCGGATCCGCGCCTTGCTGGCCCTGGTGGATCCGGCCCTCGCAGAAGAGCGTTCCGTCGTGGATCTGATGGAAAGCTTGAGCGGAACGTTCGGGGAGCAGACGCTCTCCCCGTAACGCCTTGCGCGCAAGCACTGCTGCCCGGCCCCCGGACCATCTGGAGCCGGGCAGCAGTGTTTCGCCAAACTTTCAACAAAAATTATGGCAACCGATTGCCATTTGATTGCCAAGTGATTAGGATTACAGCAAGAGCAAAAACCGGCCCCCAGCGCCGGCCCTCAAAATCCTCCCCCCGGCACTGCCCGCAAAGACGCGATAGGACCTCCCAAATGCTCAAGCCCCAGGCCAGCGAAACCCGCGAGATCGTCAACCTCGACGGCCTGTACCGCTTCAAGGTGGACTTTGACCGTGCCGGCCACCGGGACGAATGGTTCAAGGCGCCTCTGGAAACCGGACTGGAAATGGGCGTCCCGGCCAGCTACAACGACGTCTTCCCGGACAAGGCCATCAGGGACCACGTTGGCTACGTCTGGTACCAGCGCGAAGTCCGCGTCCCGCGCGGCTGGGCAGGCGAACGCATCCACGTCCGCCTCGACTCCGCCACGCACGAGGGCATGGTGTGGGTCGATGACACCCTCGTGGCCCAGCACACCGGCGGCTACATGCCCTTCAGTGCGGACATCACCGAGCACGTCACGCCCGGGCAGCTTTTCCGCCTGACGGTGTCCGTCAACAACGAGCTCACGCAGGCCACCATCCCGCCCGGCACCATCACCGTCACCGAGGACGGCCGCCGCCAGCAGAGCTACCTCCACGATTTCTACAACTACGCCGGCCTGCACCGCAGCCTCTGGCTGTTCAGCACCCCCGCGGTCACGGTCGATGACATCACCGTCGCCACCGGCTTCGAAGGCACCACCGGCAGCGTCGACTACACGATTGCCACTGCCGGCGGCACCGGCAGCGAAACGGTCACCGTTTCCGTCCGTGACGCCGACGGCGTCGAGGTCGCCCGCGCCGACGGCGCCCGCGGCACCCTGACGATCGCCGACGTCGTGCTGTGGAAGCCAGGCGCCGCCTACCTGTACAGCCTCACGGCGGAAATCCGCGACGCCGGCCGGCTGCTGGACAGCTACACCCTGCCGGTCGGTGTCCGCACCGTGGAAGTCCGCGGCAAGGAATTCCTCATCAACGGCGAACCGTTCTACTTCACCGGTTTCGGCATGCACGAGGACCACGTGGCCATCGGCAAGGGCCACAGCAACGCCCAGATGGTCAACGACTTCCAGCTCCTGGACTGGGTGGGCGCGAACTCGTTCCGGACCTCGCACTACCCCTACGCCGAGGAAGTCATGGAGTTCGCGGACCGGCACGGAATCGTGGTGATCGACGAAACCGCCGCCGTCGGGCTGCACCTGGGCTTCGGCGCCGTCTTCGGCGGCATCGCGAAAAAGACCTACGAAGAGGGCGGAGTGGACGCCAACACCGCCGCCAACCACCGGCAGGCGATTTCCGAACTCGTCGCCCGCGACAAGAACCACCCCTCCGTCGTGATCTGGTCGATCGCCAACGAACCCAACGGCTCCGAGGAAGGCGCCCGCGAGTACTTCGCACCCCTCGTGGAGCTGACCCGCAGCCTGGACCCCACCCGGCCCGTCGGCTACGTCAACGTCCTGTTCGACACCCCGGACAAGGAACTGCTCGGGGACCTGTTCGACGTGATCATGCTCAACCGCTACTACGGCTGGTACATCGATAACGGCGACCTCGAAACCGCTGAACAGCACCTCGAGAAGGAGCTGCGCGAGTGGGAAGCCAAGTACGGCAAGCCCATGATCATGACCGAGTACGGACCGGACACCATGCCCGGCTTCCACTCCATCTATGAACAGCCCTGGAGCGAGGAATACCAGGCAGCGTTCCTGGCCATGTACCACCGGGTCTTTGACCGGGTCGACGCCATGGTCGGTGAGCAGGTCTGGAACTTCGCGGACTTCCAGACCTCCAACGGCATCATGCGCGTGGACGGCAACAAGAAGGGCGTCTTCACCCGGGACAGGCGGCCCAAACCCGCCGCCTATGCCCTGCGCCGACGGTGGACGGCACTGGCCGGCACCAAGAACATCACTTCTGAGGCGTAGGCCTTAACGCACATTTTTCGCCGGGCCCGAGGTCCGGCAACGGGTAAAGGAGCCCATTCATGAAAAAGCTGAACAAGCTCAGCATCATCGGCTATGGCGCCGGCGATGCCGCCAACAATCTCGCCTTCACCACCGCCACGATGTTCCTGCTGGTGTACTACACGGACGTGGCCGGGATCTCCGCCGCGGCCGCCGGCACACTGTTGCTGGTGGTGCGGATCTTTGATGCCTTCGCCGACGTCTTCGCCGGACGCGTGGTGGACCGGACCTACAGCAAGCGGTTCGGCAAGTTCCGCCCGTTCATCATGTTCGGCTCCATCCCGCTGCTGCTGCTGAGCGTGGCAACCTTCTCTGTCCCTGCGCTCGGCGAGTCCGGCACCCTGCTCTACGCCTACGTCACCTACGCCGCCCTGGGCCTGGCCTACAGCCTGGTCAACATCCCCTACGGCTCCCTCGCCGGCGCCATGACCCAGGACCCGGCCGAACGCGCCAAACTCGGCTCCGCCCGGATGATCGGCGGGATGCTGGTCGGCTCCGCCCTTGGCATCTTCGTAGCCCCGCTGATCAAGCCGGGCGCCAACCTGCAGGCCACCTTCACCAGCATCACCCTGGTGTTCGTCGTCATCGGGGCGGCTCTGTACCTCTTCACCTTCCTGACCGCCAAGGAACGGGTCCACCGTACCGTCCCGAACGTCACGTTCAAGCAGAGCATGGACACGCTCAAGGGCAACCGGCCGCTGCTGATGCTGTGCCTGAGCTCCTTCTTCTTCCTGACCGGCTACCTGGCCCTCACCTCGGTCCAGCTGTACTATCTCCGCGATGTCCTGGGACGGCTGGATCTGTACCCCGTGCTGTCCATCACCCAGCTCGTCCTGACCTTCGTGCTGGCGGGCTTCATGCCCAAGCTGGTCCGGAGCCTCGGCAAGAAGCGCGTCTACATCTTCTCGTCGCTGCTCACGGTCATTGGCGGCGCCATCGTCTTCTTCACCCCGGCAAGCCAGGTCTGGCTCGGATTCACCGGCCTGGTGATCAGCCTCGTGGGCGTCCTCGCGGTCAACATCGTGGTCTGGGCACTGGAAGCCGACACCGTCGAATACGGCGAATGGAAGACCGGCGTCCGCACCGAAGGCATCACCTACGCCCTGTTCTCCTTCACCCGCAAAACCGGCCAGGCAGTCGGCGGTGCGCTCGCGGCCTACGCCCTGGCCCTGGGCGGCTACAAGTCCGGCGCCGTCCAGACGCCCGACGCCGTCTTCGGCATCCAGCTCGCCGCCGGCGCCCTGCCGGCCGTCATGACCATCCTGGCCGTGCTCGTGATGGCCAAATACACGCTTACCGATGCCATGCACGCCCGGATCCTCACCGAAATCCGGGCCCGCCGCACCGGACCTTCCGATAGCGCCGGAGCTTCCGACGATGCCGCCGCGGCTGCCGCTGTTCCCGCCGACGCCGCTTCCGCGGAGACCGCGCCGCTGGCGCCCCGCAACTAAGACACCCCCGTTAGACCAGAAAAGGACCTGTTGTGAAAATCATTGCCGCTGAAGTCTTCGTGACCAGCCCCTCCCGGAATTTCGTGACCCTGCGGATCACCACCGAGGACGGGGTGACCGGGA
>NZ_CAKKMF010000069.1 GCF_918697925.1 Arthrobacter sp. Bi26 | reverse complement strand
CTGCCACCCCACCCCCGGCCGCGCGCAAGACTCCGCGGAAGGCAGCCCTGGCATCGTTCCTGGGCAGCACCCTGGAGTACTACGACTTCTTCATCTACGGGACAGCCGCCGCCCTGGTTTTCCCGCACCTGTTCTTCCCCTCCGCCGACCCTGCCATCGGCCTGATCGGCGCCTTCGCCACCTTCGGCGTCGCCTACGTGGCGCGGCCGGTGGGCGGTCTGGTCATGGGCCACTTCGGCGACAAGCTGGGGCGCAAGAAGATCCTGCTGCTCACCCTGGGCATCATGGGTCTGGCCT
Source organism: Arthrobacter sp. Bi26 (assembly GCF_918697925.1). Taxonomy (GTDB): domain Bacteria; phylum Actinomycetota; class Actinomycetes; order Actinomycetales; family Micrococcaceae; genus Arthrobacter. The sequence goes on along the minus strand of NZ_CAKKMF010000069.1, from coordinate 26,223 downwards.
CGCTCGGTATCGGTTTCCTGCCGACCTATGAACAGGTCGGCGTCTGGGCCCCGATCCTGCTCGTGGCCGGCCGGCTGGCCCAGGGCTTCTCCGCGGGGGCCGAGTCGGCGGGCGCATCCACGCTCACGCTTGAGCACTCCCCGGACGGCAAACGCGGCTTCTTCACCAGCTTCGTAATGACCGGCTACGCCTCCGGCATGGTCCTGGCCACGCTCGTCTTCATTCCCGTCACGTCCATGCCGCAGGACGCGATGATGAGCTGGGGCTGGCGGGTCCCGTTCTGGCTCTCGATCGTGGTCCTGGCCATCGCCTACTGGGTGCGGACCCACCTGGACGAAACTCCGGTCTTCGAGGAGGCCCAGGAGCACCGGCAGGTCGCCCCGATGCCGGTCAAGGACGTCCTCAAGTTCCAGGGCGCCGATGTCCTGCGTGTGATGGGAATGTCGATCATGTCCGTCATGCAGACCATCTTCACGGTCTTCGGACTGGCGTACGCCACCTCCACGGCCGGTTTTGACCGGGCCTCCATCCTGACCGTCAACGCCGTGGCCATCGGCTTGTCGATGTTCGCCATGCCGCTGGCCGCGAAGCTCTCGGACCGGATCGGCCGGCGCCCGGTGCTGCTGACCGCCGCGATCGGCTGCTCGCTCACGATCTTCCTGTACTTCCTGGCCCTGTCCTCGGGCAACATTGTGCTGGTCTTCCTGGCCGCACTCCTGAACATGACGGTGCTCTACTCCGGCTTCAACGGCATATGGCCGTCGTTCTTCGCCGAGCAGTTCGCCGCCCCGGTGCGCTACACGGGCATGGCGATGGGCAATCAGCTGGGCCTGGTCCTGGCCGGCTTCGCCCCGATGATCGCTGGCATGCTCCTGGCCCCGGGCATCGCCGGCTGGGTTCCCGTGGCCGTCTTCGGCACGGTCTGCATGCTGATCGCCGCCGTCTCGGTGTACTTCTCCCGCGAGACGTACAAGACCCCCATCCAGGATCTGGGCGGCCCCTACCTGGCCGGAACCGCGCGGCGCCGGGAACTGCTTGCCGAGGAAAATCTCGCCGGGCAGCAGGCTCTGCCGGCCATGCGGCTTCCCTGAACCGCCCCGAGCCCGAGGAGACCAACATGTCCAGAACCAGTCCCCACAGCGCATTCCCGCACCACTGGCCATTTCACTTGACCGGGCCCCGGACCCTGGGACTGCAGGGATCCAACACACAAAGGCCCATGCCATGGGTGGCCCCGACTGCACGCGGCGAGGTACCGCCGGCCGCACCTCGGCCCTCCAATGGTCAACTGACTGCCTCGCCGTGGCTCGGCCTGCACTACGAAACTGAAGACATGTAGAGCCCCCGTACTGCGCCTACTGCTCCTAGAGGCCCGACGGCGTCTGCGGCGCCCGATTCGCTCGGGTGCCGCAGACGCCGTTTCAGCAGCCGGTCAGGTGCCGCTTCGGCCGTTCCTGCCGGTAGAGGTACCGGCCGGCTTCGCGGAAGCCGGCGTGGGTGTACAGACTCCGGGCACCTGCGTTCGATGCCATCACCAAAAGCCAGTACCCGGCCACGCCGCGGGCCCCGCCCTCACGCAAAAGCGCCCGGACAATCCGGCCGCCATAGCCCAGCCGCCGCACATCCGGACGCGTAGCCATGCAGTACAGTCCACCCCACGCGGGCCCAGTGCGCCCTGTGCCAGGCAAAGCGAGCCGCGCGACGGCGGCGGGCGCGCCGGAGTCGTCCCGCACGAGGGCGTACAGGGCGGGGCACCCCGCCAGGATGCGGCGGGCCACGTCGAGCTCGGCCGCTCCCCCGCGGCCGTCAACGCTCCACCACAGGTCCAGCCAATCCGCCGACGGCTCCGCCGAGATTTCCACGGCGGGGTCGGGGTCGCCGGAACCCGTGCCGGGCTGCGGGCCGGGCTGCGGGCCGGGTCCGCGGACCAGGACCAGGGTTTCGGACTGCCGGGTGAATCCTTCGGCATCGAGCACCGACTGCAAAGCCGATTGGCGCGGGCCGTCAAAGATCTGGAAGATCAGCGGAAGCCGGCGGTTCCGGTACCAAAGCCGCGCCGCCCGGAGTGCGGCCAGTTGCCGGTGCGGGTCGTCATCGCCGGGGTCCCGCACCCAGACCGAGTTCGCCCGTTGCGTCACCCCGGAGGCCGCCCGCAGCACCCAGCCGCCGGACTCCTCCCGTTCGGCGGCCGGCCACGCCGCATCCATCAGCGCCTCCAGCCCCGGGATGGCTTCAGTGTTGGCTGCCGCGATGGCTTCGGAATTGGTTTCCGCGCCCGACTCGGGGCTCGCTTCACGGTGCGGACTCAGGTCCACCGGGGTCCTCTCCATCCGGTACAAACGCGGCCGATTATGACAACAGCAGGGGCTCTCCGGTTGCCCGGGGAGCCCCTGCTGATCATGTTGATGCTTCCGGCTTAGTTCTTGCCGTCCTCGGGCTTCTTCTTGGCCTCTGGTTTGAAGTCGACGCCGGCTTCCTTGCGCTGCTGCGCCGTGATGGGAGCGGGAGCCTGGGTCAGGGGGTCGAAGCCGCCGCCGGATTTCGGGAACGCGATGACGTCGCGGATGGACTCCACGCCGGCCAGCAGAGCAACCACCCGGTCCCAGCCGAACGCGATGCCGCCGTGCGGAGGGGCGCCGAACTTGAAGCCCTCCAGCAGGAAGCCGAACTTGGTCTGCGCGTCGGCCTTGTCCAGGCCCATGAGCTCGAAAACGCGTTCCTGGACGTCGCGCTCGTGGATACGGATCGAGCCGCCGCCGATTTCGTTGCCGTTGCAGACGATGTCGTAGGCGTAGGACAGCGCCGACTCGGGATCCGTGTCGAAGGAGCCCATGAACTCGGGCTTGGGCGAGGTGAACGCGTGGTGCACGGCCGTCCACTGGCCGGCGCCAACGGCGACGTCGCCGGAGGCGACCGCGGCGGCCGCCGGCTCGAACATCGGCGCGTCCACGACCCAGCAGAAGGCCCAGTCAGCGGGATTGATGAGGCCGGTACGGTGGCCGATCTCCACGCGGGCAGCGCCGAGGAGTGCCCGGGACGGGCTCTTCTCGCCGGCTGCGAAGAAGATGCAGTCACCGGGCTTGGCGCCGACGGCGTCGGCGAGGCCCGCACGCTCGGTGTCCGTGAGGTTCTTGGCGACGGGACCGGCGAGCTCGCCGTCTTCCTTGTACAGGACGTACGCCAGGCCCTTGGCGCCGCGCTGCTTGGCCCATTCCTGCCAGGCGTCGAGGGCCCGGCGGGCCTGGGAGGCGCCGCCGGGCATGACGACGGCACCGACATAGGGCGCCTTGAAGACACCGAAATTGGTGTCCTTGAAGAATTCGGTCAGCTCGGTGAGCTCCTGGCCGAAGCGCAGGTCCGGCTTGTCCGAGCCGTAGCGGGCCATGGCGTCGTGGTAGGTGATGCGCTGGATCGGCGTCGGGATCTCGACGTCGATCAGCTTCCACAGGGCTTTGACGATGTTCTCGCCCAGGCGGATGATGTCGTCCTGATCCACGAAGCTGGCCTCGATGTCCAGCTGCGTGAATTCCGGCTGGCGGTCCGCGCGGAAGTCTTCATCGCGGTAGCAGCGGGCGATCTGGTAGTACTTTTCGAAGCCGCCCACCTGCAGGAGCTGCTTGAACAGCTGCGGGGACTGCGGCAGCGCGTACCAGGAACCCGGCGCGAGGCGTGCGGGAACCACAAAGTCGCGGGCGCCTTCCGGCGTCGAACGGGTCAGCGTGGGGGTTTCGATCTCCACGTAGCCGTCCTGGTGGAGCAGCTCGCGGGCCACGCGGTTGGCTTCCGAGCGCAGGCGCAGGTTGCGGGCGGGGCCGGGGCGGCGCAGGTCCAGGTAGCGGTGCTTCAGGCGCGCTTCCTCGCCTACCTCAACGTGCTCATCGATCTGGAACGGCAGCGGATCGGAGGTGTTGAGGATGGTGACCTTCTCGGCCATGACCTCGATCTCACCGGTGGGAAGCGCCGGGTTCTCGTTGCCCTCAGGGCGCTGGGAAACCGTGCCGACAATCTGCAGCACGTACTCGTTGCGCAGGCCGTGGAAGACCTCTTCTTCGCGGACCACCACTTGGGCGACGCCGGACGCGTCGCGCAGGTCAACGAATGCGACACCACCGTGGTCACGACGCCGGCCGACCCAGCCGGCGAGGGTTACGGTTTGTCCAATGTGCTCGGAGCGAAGCGATCCGAGGTCATGTGTGCGCAGCACAGCATTCCTTTCAGCGGAAAATCAAAAGTGACGTTCAAGAAATCGATATTCAGTAAATGAAGTTCAATAGGATCGCTTCAGGAACGATCCCGTTCGAGTTTACCCGTTGGAAAGGTCCCTCCCGCCATGGCAACCCGGCACAACGGAACCCAGCCCGGTGATGTGCCCGGTGACCGCCCCGGCCCGCAGCGGCCCCACCGGCAGCTGCAGCGCCGGCTAGGCGTGTTTGATTCCACGGCAATCGGCCTGGGTTCCATGCTCGGCGCCGGCGTGTTCGTCGTGTTCTCCCCCGCCGCCGCCCTGGCCGGGCCGCTGCTGACTCTCGCCGTGGCCGTGGCCGGCGCCATCGCCTACTGCAACGCGGTCGCGTCGGCGCAGCTGGCGGCCAGATACCCCGCCAGCGGGGGCACGTATGTGTACGGACGCCGGCAGCTCGGCGAGTGGCCCGGCTTCATTGCGGGCTGGGGCTTCGTGACGGGCAAGACTGCGTCCTGCGCGGCGATGGCGCTGACGTTCGGGCACTACGTGGCGCCGGCCTACGCCACGCCGCTGGCTGTCGCCGGCGTCGTGGTCCTCACGGGCGTTAATTTGCTCGGCATCACGCGGACCGCAATGCTGACCCGGGTCCTGCTGGCCGTGGTGCTGGCCACGCTTGTCTTTGTCGCCGTGGCGTCGCTGCTGGGCCCGCACCCGGATGGCGCCCCCGCGGTGTCGGCGGCGCCGGCCTACCTTGCGGCGCCCTCCGGCGGCTGGGGCGTCCTTCCCGCGGCGGGCCTGATGTTCTTCGCCTTCGCGGGCTATGCGCGGATCGCCACCCTGGGCGAGGAGGTCAAAGACCCCGCCCGTACCATCCCGCGGGCCATCCTGGCCGCGCTGGCCGCGGCCTTCGTGATTTACCTTGGCCTGGCCGCGCTGCTGCAGTGGCACCTGCCGCCGCAGCAGCTGGCGGGTTCGACGGCGCCGCTGCTGGACGCGGTGGCGGCCTCCCGCTTCAGCGGCGGCGTCCCCTTCGTCCAGGCCGGAGCGGCGGCCGCTTGCCTTGGCGCGTTGCTGGCCCTGATCACCGGGGTTGGCCGGACCACGCTGGCGATGGCGCGGGAACGGGACCTGCCCGCCCCGCTGGCCAGGGTGGGCCGCGCCCACACCGTCCCGTTCGTTGCGGAACTGGCCGTCGCCGCCGCCGTCGTCATCCTGCTGCTGAGCACCAACGTCATGACCGTGGTCGGATTTTCCAGCTTCGGCGTACTGATCTATTACGCCGTGACCAACGCCGCCGCATTCACGCTGGCCGGCCGCCCCTGGCATGCGCCGCGCTGGCTCAATGTGTTGGGGTTCCTCGGCTGCGTGGTCCTGGCCGTCACCCTGCCGCCGGCCTCCATGCTGTTCATGGCCGCGGTGCTGGCCGCCGGGGTGGCCGGGCGGTTCCTCGTCGTGCGGGTGCGCCGGGCTCCCAGCAAAAAGTAGGCCCCGCCAGGACTGGCCCTTAGAACCAGGCCCGGAGGAACTAGCGCGCGGCGGTTACGCGCACGTGCAGGTCCTCCTCGGAGGGCGTCCACGCGTCCGGGTCGGCGTCGTACTGCTCGCCGGTGCGGATGTCCTTGACCTGGTGCTTGCCGTCGTCGTCGGTGAACCAGACAAACGGGATGCCGCGGCGGTCGGCGAACTTGATCTGCTTGCCGAACTTCTCGGCCTTCGCGGCGACCTCAGTGGCGATGCCCCGGCTGCGCAGCTTTGCCGCGACATCCTGCGCCGCGCCCCAGCTCTCGTCGTTGTTGAGCGTCACCAGCACGGCGGTCGGCACGGAGCGCGAGGCCTTGGCGAGGTCCTGGCTCAGGATCCGTGACACCAGGCGGGTCACGCCGATCGAGAGGCCGACGCCGGGGAATTTGCGGTTGCCCTTGCTGGCCAGTGCGTCGTAGCGGCCGCCGGAGCAGATCGAGCCCAGCTGCTCGTGTCCCACTAGGACGGTTTCCACCACGGTGCCCGTGTAGTAGTCCAGGCCGCGGGCGATGCTGAGATCGGCAACGACTCGTCCCGGGGCGTGCAGGACGGCGGCCGCGATGACCTGCTCGAGCTCGTTCAGGCCTTCTTCCAGCAGCTCATTGGTGACACCCAGCGCCCGGACTTGCGCCACGAAGGACGTGTCCTGGGTACGGATACCGGCGAGTTTCAGGGCGGCCTGCGCCTGATCGTCAGTGGCGCCGAGTTCCTCCTTGAGCAGCTCGGCCACCTTCGCGGGCCCGACCTTTTCGAGTTTGTCGATGCTGCGCAGAACGCCCGCGGTGTCCGTGAGCCCGATCCCGGTGTAGAAGCCTTCGGCCAGTTTGCGGTTGTTGATCCGCAGCAGGAAATCGGGGATGGGCAGCGCGTTGAGCGCCTCGGCGATCACGAGCGCGATTTCAACGTCGTAGCGGAACGGCAGTTCGCCGTCGCCGACAACATCGATGTCCGCCTGGGTGAACTCGCGGGCCCGTCCCTCTTGGGGACGTTCCCCGCGCCAGACTTTCTGGATCTGGTAGCGGCGGAACGGGAAGGCCAGGTAGCCGGCGTTTTCCACGACGTACCGGGCGAAAGGCACGGTGAGGTCGAAGTGCAGGGCAAGGGCATGCGGGTCGAACTTGGCCGCGGAGTCCTCATCGTCCTGGAGCCGGCTGAGGCCGTAGACCTCTTTGTCGATTTCGCCCTTGCGCAGCAACTGGCCCACCGTTTCCACGGCGCGGGTCTCGATCGAGGAGAAACCATGGAGCTCGAACGTCCGGCGCAGCGTGTCCAGCACATGGAGTTCCACCAGCCGCTCCTCGGGAAGCCACTCGGGGAATCCTGACAGGGAGGCTGTGCGTGCCATGGTGAAATTTTCTCCTCTGGTTACCACTGCGGTATCTCGTTGCTACTGCAGCATCTTCGGGCGCGGGTCCCACGCGGCATTCATCTGTCGAAACGTAACGAAGATAAGCGGCAGACCGGCCAGTCGTGCATAAACTGTGTGCGGCAGTCAGTTTATGCGTTCGGCGCCCGCTTCTTCCAACGGAGCCGGCCCCGGCGGGACTGCCGGCAGCTTGCTGCCGCTGCCGCGACGGCGCCTACGGCCCGTAACGGAAGCGGCCATACAACCAGGAGGACCATTGGCGGCCAGTTCACGCAGCGCACGCGAGGCGAAGCGGCGCGTTCAGCAGATGGAGGCCAGGCGAGGCCTGCGCAAGGACCAGGACAAGCGCCGCAAGCGCGACAACGTCCTGGCCATCAGCGTCGGCACAGCGGCGATCGGCCTGGCCCTGGTCCTGCAGCTCACAGTCTTCGCGTCCAACCCGACCGAGGAGGAGTTCGCGGCCGTGCAGGAGGGGCTCCAGAGCCCGTCAGCGTCCGCCACGCCGACAGCTGCCCCCACGAATGCCGAGAACATCCCCAAGCCGGAAACGGCCGCGGGCAAGACCTTCACGGGCGAGCTCAAGCTGAACCGTGGCGGGCTCGGCGTCGAGCTCGACGGAACGAAGGCCCCGCAGGCGGCGGCGGTGTTCAAATCCCTCGCCGACCAAAACTTCTACAACGGCCTCAGCTGCCACCGGCTGACCACGGCCGAGAACTTTGGCGTACTGCAGTGCGGTTCCAAGGCCGGAGACGGCAGCAGCGACCCGAGCTACATGTGGGGCCCGCTGGAAAACACCCCGCAGGACAACAAGTACCCTGCCGGGACGATCGCCGTGGCCCGGACCGGCGGGAACGCCAACAGCAACGGCACCCAGTTCTTCATTGTGTACAAGGACACCGTTATCCCGGCGGATGCCGCCGGTGGCTATACGGTGGTGGGCAAGGTGACCTCGGGTCTCGACGTGGTGAGCGGGATTGCCGCCGCCGGACTGAAGCCAGGCGACAACGCCACCGACGGCGCACCTGCGGAACCAGTCACGATAGACTCGTTCTCACTGAAGTGACCAGCCACGGCCCTGAAGGCCGTGGTCCCGGTATTTCCCTCCAAGCGAAAGACTTCTAGCGGTGACAGACAGTCAGAAATCCGACGAAACATTGGCAACAGCAGCTGCCAACGAAACCGAAGCCGAGGCAACCCCAGCCGAGAGTGCAGGCGCTGCCGTAGACGCCGCCGGCGAGGCTGCGGCAACCGCAGCCCCAGCCGCGGGCGAGGACGCCGAGGCCGGCGAGGACGCAGCGGCCACCGAGTCCGCGGTGCCAGCAGCGCCCACCGAGTCCGCACAGCCCGCCGAGGCACCGTCGGCGGAGACGGCAGCCGAGCCTGCTACTGAGCCGGCAGCCGAGACTGTTGCCGAAACCGGGGCCACTGCTGCTCCGTCGTCGGCCGCGCGTCCCGCGCCGAGCCCGGCAGCGTTTGCTGCCCGGCCGAAGGCCAAGCCGTCCCCGGCCGCACCGGCCCCCGCGCCGGTGGCCGTGTCCTCCGCAGCCTCACTGGCCGAAGCAGCCCGCTGGGGCCGTGTTGAAGGCGACGGCCATGTCTTCCTGACCGTTGACGGCACGGAATATCCCGTCGGCCAGTACCCGGGAGTCAGCGCCGACGAGGCCCTGGGCTACTTTGCCCGGAAGTTCGACGACGTCGTGGCCCAGATCGTCCTGCTGGAACAGCGTGTGAGCTCCAAGGCGCCCACCGCGGACATGCAGAAGACCGTCACGCACCTGCGCGAGCAGCTTGCCGAGCGGAACATGGTGGGCGACTTCCGCTCGGCCGAGGCACGGCTGGACGCACTGGTGACGCAGATCGGCGAGCTCGAAAAGGCCGAGAAAGCCGAGCACGACGCCGTCCGCGCCGCTGAGCTTGCCGCCCGCGAGGCCATCGTGGCCGAGGCCGAGGAAATCGCCGGCCACGATCCCGCGCAGATCCAGTGGAAGACCTCCAGTGCGCGGATGAACGAACTGTTCGAGAGCTGGAAGACCGCCCAGAAGAGCGGGGTCCGGCTCGGCCGCAGCAACGAGGACGCGCTGTGGAAGCGGTTCCGTGCCGCCCGCACTGTGTTTGACCGGCACCGCCGCGCGTACTTCTCCCAGCTGGACAGCACCAACTCGGCAGCCAAGGCAGCCAAAGAGAAGCTGATCGCCGAGGCTGAGGCCCTTTCCTCCTCGACCGACTGGGGCTTCGCCGCCGGCGAATACCGCCGCCTCATGGATGAGTGGAAAGCCTCCCCGCGCGCCAGCCGCAAGGACGACGACGCTCTGTGGGCCCGCTTCCGCGCCGCCCAGGACGTCTTCTTCACGAACAGGCAGGCAGCCAACGACGAGATCGACCAGGAATACGGTGCGAACCTGGTGGTGAAGGAAGCGCTCCTGGTGGAGGCCAACGAGCTCCTGCCGATCAAGGACCTACCGGCGGCCAAGAAGGCGCTGCAGTCCATCCGTGACCGCTGGGAAGAAGCCGGCAAGGTTCCGCGCGCCGACATGGGCCGTATCGAAGCCGGCCTGCGGAAGGTGGAGGACGCCGTCCGCCACGCCGAGGACGAAAACTGGAAGCGCTCCAACCCGGAGACGAAGGCGCGCACCAACAGTGCCCTGACCCAGCTCGAAGCCGCCATTGCCGGTCTCAAGGAAGACCTGGCCAAGGCGGAGAAGGCGGGCGACGAGCGCAAGATCACGGCAGCCCGGGAAGCCCTCGAGGCGCGCCAGGCCTGGCTGGAGCAGCTCGAGCGCTCGGCGAGCGAGCTCTCCTAGGCACACGGCACACCAGCAAGCCAGTCGAGGCCCCGTTTCGGTTATCCACATGACCGGAACGGGGCCTGTTCCATGTCCAGGGAACCGGGAACGATGGCGGAATGGTACTCATGCCCCGCGCTCCCGCCGCACGTTCCGGGCAGCCTGCTCCGGACCGGTGCGCCCCCGGAATGCCTGTTCCGGGCCGGCGCGCTCCCGGGCCGGGGCCGGAGCACTGCGAGCTCTACTCCCCCGGCGCACTGTTCTCCTGGCCGGAGCTGCAGGCCATGGCCGCCGACGGCGTGCTGACGCAGCTGTACCAGCGCGGCTATCTGCCCCCGGGCGCCCCTGCCAGTCCGCAGCTGCGCGCCCGTGCCGCGTCACTGGCTGTGGCGCCGGCGATCCGGCAGCGGGTCGTGGCGGGGCGGATGACCGCGGCCTGGATCTATGGTTGCGCCGCGGAGCCGGACCGCCTGGCGCTGCTGGTTGACGCCAACCGACGGATTTCCAGCCTGAGGTCCGTGCGCGGCTGCACCTTCCACGAAGTTCGGCTGGGGCCGTTCGACGTCGTCAGCATGGGAGGTCTGATGGTGTCCAGCCCGCTGCGCACGGCCGTGGACGTGGCGTTGCACGTGGAGGCGGAACGGGCCGTGCCGGCCCTGAGGGCGCTACTGGCCCGTCCCGAGCTGGGCGTGCGTCTCCGGCTGCTCAGGCTTGCCGTCGAGGCCAGCCCGCGCGTCCCGCACAAACGGGCGGCGCTGGCGAAGCTCGCCGCCCTCGGGGCACAGCCGGAGGCGCCCGATGCAGCGGGCTAGCGTTGCTGGGTGCCGGACAGGTATCCTGGCCCGGCTTCCCGGGTCCGACCGCCGGGGGCGGATCAGCTGCGGCGGCGGTTTCCGGTGGTGCGGTACACGTCGAAGACGCCGTCGATCCGGCGGACTGCGCTAAGCACATGGCTGAGGTACTTGGGATCGCCCATTTCGAACGCAAACTTCGAGATTGCCACGCGATCCGTGGACGTGTGGACGCTCGCCGCCAGGATGTTGACGTGGTTTTCCGAGAGCACGCGGGTGACGTCGGAGAGCAGCGATTTGCGGTCCAGTGCTTCGACCTGGATCTCCACGAGGAACACGCTGGCCTGCGTGGGCGCCCAGTCCACTTCCACGATCCTGTCCGGCTGACCCATCAGACCGCTCACGTTCGTGCAGTCGGTCCGGTGCACAGAGACGCCGGAGCCGCGCGTGACGAAGCCAAGGATCGGGTCCGGCGGGACCGGCGTACAGCACCGGGCCAGCTTCACCCAGACGTCGTCCACGCCGCGGACAACAACACCGGAATCGGAGAACCGGGTCTTGCTGACCTGGGTGGGGATGGAGACTTCGGTGAGGGCGTCGTCCGGGTGCTCGTTTCCACCGAGGCTCTCCACCAGGCGTTCCATGACGGACTGTGCGGAGGTGTGGCCGTCGCCCACGCCGGCGTAGAGCCCGGAGATGTCGACATACTTGAAGTCCTCCGCGATCGCGGCGAGGGCGTCGTGGGTCATGAGCCGCTGCAGCGGGAGGTTTTGCTTCCGCATCGCCTTGGTCAGCAGGTCCTTGCCGCGGTCAATCGCTTCCTCGCGGCGTTCCTTGCTGAACCATTGCCTGATCTTGTTACGGGCCCGGGCGCTCTTGACGAAGTGCTGCCAGTCCTGGCTGGGGCCGGCGCCTTCAGCCTTGGAGGTGAAGATTTCCACCCAGTCGCCGTGGTTCAGTTCGCTGTTGAGTGGAACGAGCTTGCCGTTGACGCGCGCGCCTATGGTCCGGTGGCCCACCTCGGTGTGCACGGCATAGGCGAAGTCCACGGGCGTGGATCCGGCAGGCAGGGCCATGACCTCGCCCTTGGGGGTGAACACGAACACTTCGCGGGCGTTGATTTCAAAGCGCAGGGAGTCGAGGAACTCGCCGGGGTCCGACGTTTCCTGCTGCCAGTCCACGAGAGAGCGCAGCCAGCCCATGTCGCCGTCGCGCGGGCTGCCTGGCCCGGCGGCCGTCCTGTTCGGCTGGTCCTTGTACTTCCAGTGCGCGGCGACGCCGTACTCGGCCCGCCGGTGCATTTCATGGGTGCGGATCTGGATTTCCACCGGCTTGCCGCCGGGACCGATCACCGTGGTGTGCAACGACTGGTACATGTTGAACTTGGGCATCGCGATATAGTCCTTGAACCGCCCGGGCAGGGGGTTCCAGCGCGAGTGCATCGCGCCCAGGGCCGCATAACAGTCGCGGACTGAATCGACCAGGACACGGACGCCCATGAGGTCGTTGATGTCGTCAAAGTCTTTATCGCGGACGATCATCTTCTGGTAGATCGAGTAGTAGTGCTTTGGCCGTCCGGTGATCGTGGCCTTGATCTTCGCTGCCCGGAGGTCTTCGGTGATCTGGTTACGGATGACCGAAAGGTTCTTTTCGCGCTCCGGCGTCCGGTCCCCCACCATGCGCACGATTTCCTCGTACACCTTGGGATACAGGGCAGCGAAGGACAGATCCTCCAGCTCCCACTTGATGGTGTTCATGCCCAGCCGGTGGGCCAGCGGCGCGAAGATTTCCAGGGTTTCGCGCGCCTTGCGGGCCGAGGACTCAGCAGAGACAAAGCGCCACGTGCGGGCATTGTGGAGCCGGTCGGCGAGTTTGATCATCAGGACACGGATGTCCTTGGCCATGGCGACGACCATCTTGCGCACGGTCTCGGACTGGGCCGCCTCACCAAAGCTGACCTTGTCCAGCTTGGTGACGCCGTCCACGAGCATGGCCACTTCCGGGCCGAACTCGGCCTTCAGGTCTGCCAGCGTGTAGGAGGTGTCTTCGACAGTGTCGTGCAGCAAGGCCGCGGCCAGCGTGGTGCCGCTGAGGCCAAGTTCGGCGAGGATGGTGGCCACCGCGACCGGGTGCGTGATGTACGGGTCCCCGCTCTTGCGCTTTTGGCCCCGGTGGCAGCGCTCGGCAACCACAAAGGCGCGCTGGATGAGGTCGAAATCCTCTTTGGGGTTGTTGGCACGGACCGTGCGCAGCAACGGCTCCAGGATCGGCGAGTACGCGGGAGCAGCGCGGCCAGTCAGCCGGGCAAGGCGTGATCTCGTGCGCTCGCGCCGGCCAGGAAACGTCGGCCGGGCACCTGAATTGTGAACCGGCACGGAAACATCGGGACGTCCGGGACCCACTAGGTCAGTCTGAGAACCCTGACCCAGGCCCTCGTCCGCAGGTGCCTTCGGCACCGGCGTCGAACGTTCTTCCAATGGAGCACCTCTCGCGACCGGTTAATTATTCAAGTGTATTCCCGCGGCAGGATACTTCGATAACCGGCCGGGATACGGCGACGGGCCGGGGCCGTCGAAATTGACGCCTCCGGCCCGTCTGCTGGGCTTGTGCTTAGGGTCTGGCGGGAGGCTCAGGCCGTAGCTGGCGACGCCGAAGACGTGGTCTTGGCGGCCGCTTCGGCGCGCCGCTGTTCCACCCGCTTGGCCTGCTTGACGAGCTCAGGTTCGCCCTGCCGCAGCGCGGCGTACAGCGGAGCCGCGATGAAAATCGTCGCGGCGGTGCCCACCAGGATGCCCACGAACAGTGCCAGGGACAGGTCCCGCAGCGTTCCGGCACCGAGCAGCCCGGCACCGATGAAGAGGATCGCGCCGACCGGCAGGATGGCCACCACCATGGTGTTGATGGACCGGACCAGGGTCTGGTTGATGGCGAGGTTGACCTCTTCGGCGAAGGTCCGCCGGGTGGACGCCTGCATGTCCGAGGTGTTTTCGCGGATCTTGTCGAACACCACCACGGTGTCGTACAGCGAATAGCTGAGGACTGTGAGGAAGCCGATGATGGCCGACGGCGTCACTTCGAAGTCACTGAGGCCGTATACACCGGCGGTCATGAACATCGTGACGGCCATGCCGACAAGTGCCGAGAGCGACATCTTCCAGGTCCGGAAGTAGAGCGCCATCAGGACGGCGGCCAGACCCACAAAGATTGCCAGGCCCATCAGCGCCTGCTTCGTGACGTCCGCACCCCAGGTGGGGCCGACGAAGGTTGACGTGACCTCGTTATCCGTCACGCCATAGGCCTTGGTGAGGCCTTCCTTGATCTGCAGCGTCTCGTCGTCGGTGAGCTTGTCCGTCTGGATGCGCATAGTGGTGCCGGCGACGTTAGCCACGCGAGGCACGGATCCCGTCACGACTCCCTGGACGGCTTTCTCGCCGAGGGAGGCATCGGTGGTCTTGACGTTGGAGACCGTGAATTCAGAGCCGCCGCGGAACTCGATGCCGAGGTTGAAACCACCCTTGGCGATCGGGATCAGGATCGAGAGGGCGACGGCGATCCCGGCGATCAGGAACCAGATCTTCCTGTAACCGACGAAGTCGTACGAGCGCTTGCCCGTGTACAGCTCATTGCCGAATGTTGAGAAGTTGACCATTTACTTGCCCTCCTTGGACGCGCTCTTGGAGGTACCGGCGAGCTGTGCCTGTTGTGCCTGATCCTGCTTTTCGGCGAGACGGCGTTCTGCAATGGTCATCCGGCGTTCTGCCTCGGCGGCGGCGCCGGTGTTCTTCGCGCGCACCACTGCCACGGGCTTGTCCTCCGGGGTACGCATCCTGCCGGCACCGCGGTACAGCGGGACGGCTCCCAGGCGCTTCGGGTCCAGACCCGAGAACCTGTGGCCTTCGCCGAAGAACTTGGTCCGGGCCAGCAACTGCAGGGTCGGGTGGGTGAACATGAACACGACGATGAGGTCGGCGATCGCGGTGAGGCCGAGGGTGAACGCGAAGCCGCGGACGTTGCCCACCGCCACGAAGAACAGCACCACGGCCGCGAGGAGGTTCACGGCCTTGGAGGCGAGGATGGTGCGCTTGGCCCGCTTCCAGCCGTTTTCCACGGCCGAGACGAGGCCGCGGCCTTCGCGGAGCTCATCGCGGATGCGTTCGAAGTAGACGATGAACGAGTCGGCCGTCTGGCCGATCGCCACGATCAGGCCGGCGACGCCGGCGAGCGAAAGCCGGTAGTTTTCGGTCCAGCCGAGGATGGCGATGGCCAGGAACGTCAGCACCCCGGCGATCACGAGGGAAGCCACGGTCACGAGGCCAAGGGCCCGGTACTGGAACAGCGAGTAGACAAACACCAGCAGGAGGCCGATCACGCCGGCGAGCATACCCATGCGGAGCTGCTCCCCGCCGAGGGTTGCCGAGATCTGCTGTTCGCTCTGGATTTCGAAGCTGATCGGCAGGGCACCGAAACGAAGCTGGTCCGAGAGGGCCTTGGCCGACTCCTCGGTAAACCCGCCGGTGATCTGCGGCCGGCCGTCGGTGATGACGGCGAGAGAGCGCGGGGCGGAGATGACCTGGTCGTCCAGGACGATTGCGAACTGGGACTTCGGATCCGAGCCGGTCTGGCCGCCGCCGGCGGCATAGAACTTGTACAGACGCTCTGTGATTTCCTTGAACTTGGTGGTGCCCGCGTCATCGAACTGGATGTTGACGGCCCATTCATTGGTCACGGCACCCTGGGCGCCGCGCTGCAGCTGGAACGAGGACGACTTGATGTTCGAGCCCTTCACCTCAACCGGACCGAGGATGTACTTGATCGCCGGCGAATTGGCCGACGCCGGCTCACAGGTCACCAGCGGCTTGGTCGGGTCGGAGCGCTGCTGCTTGTCCTGGGACGGGTTGTCGCAGTCGAGTGCCTCAAACTGCTTGTAGACCTCGGGGGTAATCCAGTTCTCGTCGCTGCTGTTGGCGGGTTCCGCCGTCGGCTTCGGCAGCTGGTCGGCCGGGGTCCGGGACGCCTCTGGGACCGCAGCGCCGGGGCCAGTCTGGATAACCGGGCGGAAGTTCATGTCGGCGGAGGCCTGGATCAGCGCACGGGTCTCCTTGGCAGGCGTTCCCGGGAGGCTGACGACCACGTTGCGGCCGGACTGCGTGCTGATTTCCGCTTCCGCTACGCCCGAGCCGTCCACGCGCTGACGAATGATCGCCACGGCCTGGTTGAGCTGGTCTTCGGTAATACCCGAACCACCCTCAACCTTGGGCGCCAGGATCATCTGGGTGCCGCCTTCAAGGTCCAGGGCGAGCTTTGGAGCCCAGCCCGCCTGGCCGGCAATCGTGCCGCCCGCCAGGACAGCCGTCATGGCGGCGATGAGTACGCCAAGCCAGACCAGCATCCTGATGGCTGAGTTTTTGGGGCCAGTTCGTGCCATTGTCGATCTTTCTATTATTTGCGGCGGATCCGCCGGCGCGGGCTCTGGGCCCCCGCCGACGGATGCCCGCAACCGTTGCTTCGCGGGACAGCTCAGGTAGGCAGACTAGCTGTCTTTTTTACCTTCGTCATTGAGGCGGCGCAGGGTTTCCTCGGGAGTTTCATTGATGGGCGCTTCGTTGACAGCGGCGGCGCTGTCCGTGTTCTCAGCGTTCACCTTCTCAGTGGTCAGCGAGGACGCGTCGTCGGGAACAACCGTCGGCTCCTCGGCCGCAACAACCGGCTCCACAATTTTGGTGACGGCCTGCCGGTGCACGGTGGCGGTGTTGCCCGGGGAGAGCTCGAGCGTGACCTTGTTCTCGGCCTCATCGATGTTGATGATCCGCCCGAACAGTCCGAAGCTCGTCATGACCTCCACACCGGGCTCGAACTTGGACTGAAGCTTGGCCTGCTGCTGCTGGGTCTTCTTGTTGCGGCGGAACATCATGAAGACGAAAAGTCCGAGCATGACGAACAGGAGAACCGTCATGATGTCGATGCCGCCGCCGGCCTGCGGCTGGGTCTGGGCAGAAATAAGTCCGAACACAGGGATTGTTCCGTTCTCTACTTGCATAGCTGTTTTTCAGCAACGTCCGTTTGCTCCGGGCGGCGCGGGCAGGGGTCTGCACAGCAAGCTGGCAAAGAGACCATCCCCAAACCGCCGGCGGCTACCTGCTCTCCGCCCACGGAAACAAAACCCGAACGTGCCGAGCGTCATACCAGTCTAAAGGGAAAAGCTGAAAGTACGGTGCTAGCGGCTGTTTCTGATTCGCTGCGGACCTGTTTCGTCACCGAGAACCCCGCCGGACTCGCCCTGCGGGCCCCCGCCCAGCTCATCGGCCCGCTCATCGGACAGCTCATCGGCCCGGAACAGCTCCAGCGGGTCCTGGCCGAAGACGCCGGCAGGAACGGCGAAGCCCAAGTGCGTCCACGCCGGCGCCAGGGCTATGCGGCCGCGTGGCGTCCGGCCCAGCAGCCCCTCCCGCACCAGGTAGGGCTCGGCGACCGTTTCCACGGTCTCCGTTTCCTCGCCGACGGCGATCGCGAGGGTGGACAGGCCCACCGGCCCGCCGCCGAACTTGGTAATGAGGGCTTCGAGAACGGCGCGGTCCAGCCGGTCCAGGCCGCGTTTGTCTACCTCGTACATATCCAGGGCGGCGGACGCCGCCCTGGCATCAATTTGCTCGATGCCGTGCACGAGTGCCCAGTCCCGGACCCGGCGCAGGAGCCGGTTGGCGATGCGCGGCGTGCCCCGGGACCGGCCGGCGATCTCGCTGAATCCGGCCGAGTTGACCTTGAGGTCCAGCAAGCCGGCGGAACGGCGCAGAACCAGTTCCAACTCTTCCACTGAGTAAAACTCAAGGTGGCCGGTGAAACCGAACCGGTCCCGCAACGGCCCTGGAAGCAGGCCAGCCCGCGTGGTGGCGCCGACCAGCGTAAAGGGCGGCAGTTCCAGCGGGATGGCCGTGGCGCCGGCGCCTTTGCCGACGACGATGTCGACGCGGAAATCCTCCATCGCCATGTACAGCATTTCCTCGGCCGGGCGGGACATGCGGTGGATTTCGTCCAGGAACAGGACCTCGCCTTCAGAGAGCGAGGACAGGATGGCTGCGAGATCGCCCGCGTGCTGGATGGCCGGGCCGCTGCTGATCCGCAGCGGGACGTTCATTTCGGCGGCGATGATCATGGACAGCGTGGTCTTGCCCAGCCCTGGAGGGCCGGAGAGCAGCACGTGGTCCGCGCTGCGGCCACGCATGCGCGAGGCTTCCAGGACGAGGGACAGTTGCTTGCGGACCCGGTGCTGGCCCACGAAGTCGTGCAGATTCTTGGGCCGGAGGGCGGCTTCGATGACGCGCTCCTCCGGCTCTTCTCCCCCGGCGACAATCGATGGCTCAGCCACGCGCGCCTACCCGGTTTCCGGCGCGGGCGCCGTCCTGCCCCAGCCAGCGCAGCGTCGCGCGGAGGATTTCCGCCACATTGCCGTTCGCGGCCAGGTCCGGGGAATCGGCCAGGGATTTGTCGATGCTGGCGGTGGCGTCCTTTTCGGACCAGCCAAGGCTGGTCATCGCGGCGACGACCTGCGGCTTCCAGACGGATTCCGCGGAAACCGCCGCGACGGGCGCACCAGCGGTGCCGTGCGGCACGAGCTTGCCGGCGAGTTCCAGCACGATCCGGCCGGCCACCTTCGGTCCAATTCCGGGGACCTTCGTGAAGGCCTTGCCGTCGCCGGAGTGGGCGGCCACGCGGATGGCTTCCGGCTCGTGGACTGCCAGCACGGCCAGGGCCAGGCGGGGTCCGACGCCGCTGACGCTGAGCAGGATATCGAACACTTCCCGCTCGTCATCGCTGGCGAAGCCGAACAGGGTCAGCGAGTCCTCCCGCACGATCAGGGACGTGAACAGCTTCCCCTCCTCCCCCACCCGGAGGCCGCTGAGGGTCTGGGGCGTGGCGCTGACGCTCATGCCGGCGCCGTTGAGGTCGATCACGGCGGAGGACAGGCCAACGTGCGCAACGGTTCCGCGAAGAAAACTGATCAAGGCCGGGCTCCTGGGTCTGCAGCCGGGTAACCCGACTATCCGAACATATCTACGAATACCCTACCAAGTTCCAAGGGGGGACAGCCGGACATTCAGCGCGCACGGCGCGCTTTTGCCTCCGCGTCCGCCCACGCCCGCTGGGCCGGAGTGAGGGACTGGCTGCCCGGGCCCGTCGTCGCCACGGCGGCGCCGCTGCCGGCCCGCCAGGCGTGGGTAATGGCCAGCGCGAGGGCGTCGGCGGCGTCGGCGGGGCGCGGGGGCGCGTCCAGCCGGAGGATCTTGGTCACCAGCTTCGTGACTGCGTCCTTGTTCGAGGTCCCGCTTCCCGTCACGGCGGCCTTGACCTCGGACGGAGTGTGAAGCGCCACCGAGATGCCGCGGCGCGCGGCGGCGGCAATGACCACGCCGGAGGCCTGCGCCACGCCCATGACCGTGCTGACGTTGAGCTGGGAAAAGACCCGCTCCACGGCGAGGACGTGCGGTTCGTACTGGTCCAGCCACTCGTCGATGGACGTGGCGATGACAAGCAGCCGCTGGTCCAGGCTCTCCTCGGGGGACGTGCCCACTACGCCGAAGGCCACCATGGTGGCCCGCCGGTTTCTTTCGACGTCGACGACGCCGAGCCCGCAACGGGTGAGGCCCGGGTCAACCCCCAGGACGCGCAGGGTCAAGACCGGGCCTCAAAATCACGGCTGGGTGAGGGTGTCACTCGGCTTCCAGTGCGGCCTGCACTTCGTCGCTGAGGTCGGCGTTGCTGTAGACGTTCTGGACGTCGTCGAGTTCTTCCAGGGCGTCCACGAGCTTCATGAACTTCTTGGCGGCGTCGAGGTCCAGCGGCACCTGCATCGACGGCACAAACTCGGCCTCATCGGTGTCGTACTCGATTCCGGCTTCCTTGAGGGCATCGCGGATGGCCTGGAGGTCGGTCGGCTCTGAGTGGATCTCGAAGCCGTCGCCGTTGTCCTTGACTTCCTCGGCTCCGGCGTCGAGGACTGCCATCAGGACGTCGTCTTCGCTGAGGCCGTTCTTCGGCAGCGAGACGACGCCCTTGCGGCTGAAGAGGTAGCTGACCGAACCGGGATCGGCGATCGTGCCGCCGTTGCGGGAGATGGCGAGCCGGACCTCGGAGGCGGCGCGGTTCTTGTTGTCCGTGAGGCACTCGATCAGCAGCGCGGAGCCCTGCGGGCCGCGGCACTCGTACATGATTTCGGTGTAGTCCACGACTTCGCCGGTGAGCCCGGCGCCGCGCTTGATGGCGCGGTCGATATTGTCGGCGGGCACCGAGGTCTTCTTCGCCTTGGTGACGGCGAGTTCCAGGCTCGGGTTGCCGGACAGGTCAGGGCCGCCCATGCGCGCGGCGACTTCGATGTTCTTGATCAGCTTGGCGAACGACTTGGCCCGGCGGCTATCAAGGATGGCCTTCTTATGCTTGGTCGTCGCCCATTTGGAGTGGCCTGACATGCTTTACGCTTCTCCTCTGATCATTCGAATAAACAGTTCATGCACGCGCTTCTCCCCCGTCACTTCCGGGTGGAAGGAGGTGGCCAGCAGCTTGCCGGAACGCACTGCAACAATTCTAGCCGTCCCGTCCAGGACAGCGGCATGCGAGGCATGCTCCGGGTCCGCGGGTTCCACCTGCGCCAGGACCTCGACGCCCGGACCCATACGCTCCACCCATGGGCCGCGGATGAATACCGCATGGACGGGAGCCACACCGGAGCCGGTGTCGCTGAAGCCCAGTCCCTTGAATTCGAGATCGGTCTCGAAGGACTCGCGCTGCCGGCCGAAAGCATTGCGGCGCACCGTAATATCCAGGCCGCCGAAGGTCTGCTGCGGGTTCCCGGCAAGGTCCGTCGCCGGATCTGCGATCTCGTCCGCGAGCAGGATCATGCCCGCGCAGGAGCCATAAACTGGCAGGCCGTCGGCGATGAGTTTGCGCAACGGATCCGCGAGATCGAAGGCGCGTGCGAGCTTGTCGATGGTGGTGGATTCACCGCCGGGAATGATCAGGCCGTCGAGGCCGTCGAGCTCGGCCGGGCGGCGGACTCCGATGCCGGTGGCGCCCATATCTTCCGCTGCACGCAAGTGCTCCCGGAAGTCGCCTTGAAGGGCGAGGACACCGATCCGTAGGCCTGTACCCGCGCGGGAAAGGTCCGAAGAAGGGGGGTTGGTCATCCATTCAGCATAGTGCTACTGCCTCCGTCCGGGCGCCGCCCGGCAGGGTTCCATGCCGCTGCTGGGATATATTACAGAGCATGCTTTACTTCAGCGTTCCGCTCGGCAAGCTCGTCCGCCGGGTCTCCCGGCTCAGGGGCGGAGGCTCGGCCCTTCCCGGGCTTGTGGTCGAAAAAATCGACCCCGGTTTCATGCGGCGGACACTGTCCACGCTGCCACTGGGGGTCGCCGTCGTCAGTGGCACGAACGGGAAGACCACCACCACCAAGATGGTGGTGGAACTTCTGGAGAGCCAGGGGCTGAAGGTCTTCACCAACCGCACCGGCAGCAACTTCACCCGCGGCGTGGCCGCGGCGCTCCTGGGCGAGGTGGACTGGCGGGGCCGGCTCGATGCCGACGTCGCGGTCCTGGAACTGGACGAGGCGCACGCCGTGCACTTCGTCAACAAGGTCCCGCCGCGGTACAGCCTCCTGCTCAATGTCCTCCGCGACCAGCTGGACCGTTTCGGCGAGATCGATAAGACCGCTGAACTGCTCCAGCACATCGCGTCCAAGACCACCGGGACCGTTGTCCTGAACCGGGAAGACCCCCGCGTGGCCCGGATCGCCCAGACCCTGGACGGGCCGGAGGTGCTCTACTTCGGGCTGGACGATTCCCTGCTGAGCACCTTCCCCAACGACGACGACATGCGCGCCGCCCCGGGGAGCCCGGTGCCTCCCGCACCGGCCCGGCCGGCCGCCGACGTCGTGCTGCGCCGCGTGGGCGCCGACGACGCCGATTTCGAGTACGACGGCGCGACGGTCACCACGGCGATGAAGCTGCGCGGCGTCTACAACATCTTCAATGCCGCCGCCGCACTGACCCTGGCCCGCGGTGTCTCGGGCGCCCGCGGCACCGGTACCGACCAGGCCGGCCTGCTCACGGCGCTGTCCAAGGTGGCGCCGGCGTTCGGCCGCGGCGAGAGCCTTGTGGTCGATGGCCTGCCGCTGGAACTGGTCCTGGTCAAGAACCCCAGCGGTTTCCGGCTCGGCCTGAAATCGTTCCCGGCCGCCGGGTACGCCACGATGATCGCGATCAATGACAATTACGCTGACGGACGGGACATGTCCTGGCTGTGGGACGTCGAATTCGACACCCTCCGCGACGGCGGCGTGGACCAGCTCACGGGCTCCCGCGCGTACGACATGGCGCTGCGGCTGCAGTACGACGACGTCGCCATCGGCGCCGTCGACACGGAAATCGCGCCGGCACTGGCAGCGTTCATCCGCGGCGGCCAGGGCAAGCCGAAGAGGATCTTCTGCACCTACACGGCCATGCTGGCCATCCGCCGCGAGCTGTCCAAAATCACCACAGTGGAGGTGGTCTCATGACCCCCCGGTCCCCCGAAACCCCGCACGAGCTCTCCTTTGGGCACGAACTTCCGCCCGAAGATTCCGCGGCCCCCAGCAAGGGAACCATCCGGGTCCTGCAGCTCTACCCGCGGGACATGAACATCTACGGCGACTGGGGCAACGCCCTGGTCCTCGCGCAGCGCCTGCGCTGGCACGGCTACACGCCGGAACTGCTCGAATACAACGTCGGTGACCCGTTCCCGGCAGACGTGGACCTGATTGTCGGTGGCGGCGGACAGGACAGCGGACAGCTCGTCATCCAGGACGACCTCCTCTCCCGGGAGTCCATCCTGAAGCAACTGGCCGACGCCGGCACCCCGATGCTCGTGATCTGCGGGCTGTACCAGCTCTTCGGGAAGTTCTTCAAGACCCGGCTCGGCTCGGTCCTTCCGGGCATCGGCATCCTGGACGTGGAGACCCACGGCACCGACGAACGCCTGATCGGCAACGTCACCGTCTCCTCCCCCGAGTTCGGCAGCATCCTTGGCTATGAGAACCACAGCGGCCAGACCACGCTGGGACCCGGCGTCGAACCGCTCGGAACCACCGCCAAGGGCACGGGCAACAACAGCACTGACGGCCAGGAAGGCGCCCGCTACCGCAACATCGTGGCGAGCTACCTGCACGGCTCACTGCTGCCCAAGAACCCGGCCCTCGCGGACTTCCTGATCCGGACCGCCGTCGAACGCAAATACGGGAGCTTCACGCCGGGCACCCCGGACGACTCCTACGCGGTGCTGGCGCGCGAACACGCCGCCCGCCGTCCCCGCTAACCCAGATGGCCGGCACCCAGGGCAGCGGGATCCTGATTGGGCGCGACACGCCGGGGCGTACGGATGTCCAGGAATTCTTGAGCGGGCACCTCGCGGACATGTATGCCACCTCTCCCGCGGACAGCGTGCACGCGCTGGATCACGGGGCTCTTTCCGATCCGGCGATCACGTTCTGGACCGCTCGGCAGGGCTCCGAGTTGGTCGGCTGCTGCGCTCTCAAGCAGCTGCAACCCGGTCAGGGCGAGATCAAGTCAATGCGCACCGCAGCCCACGCCCGCGGCCGGGGCATTGCGACGCTTCTGCTCGCCCACCTCCTTGAGCAGGCCCGGCAAAGCGGCTACGAACGGTTGTTCCTTGAGACCGGCAGCCAGGATTTCTTCGCCCCCGCCCGCCGGCTGTACCACCGGCACGGGTTCGTCGACTGTCCGCCGTTTGCCGACTACGCACTCGACCCGAACAGTGTCTTCATGACCCGTGACCTGCGCTAACTGCCGTTGACGAACGCCAACACGTCCCGGGCGACCCGGCTGCTGGCGGCCACCCGAAGATGACCTTGGCCTTCATACCAAATCAGTGTGCAGTCCGGGATCAGTCCGGCGGTCTCGGCTGCAACATCCTTCGGGAAGAACTTGTCGTGGTCCCCGCAGATGAGCAGTACCGGCGGCCGGATCCTTGGCAGAACGTCCCGTGAATTGAAGCTCAGCTCCGCCCGGACTTCAGTCTGTACGTCATCCGGCGGGTAGTCTGAGCCGGCGAGCAGGCGGCCACCGATGAGGGGCCCCAGTAGCCGGCGGAGCCACCTCAGCCGCGTCCCTGGAAACAGGTACTCGGCGAACACTGTCCCGGCCCGCCCGGCGTCGCCGCTAACCAGGGCGCCGGCCATCCGCGCGTCGACGTCCTTGCCCCAGTCGCTGAGCTCGGCCGCCGCGATGACCACAACGATCCGGCCGAAAGCGTCGGGGTACAGGGCCGCGAGGTACTGGGCAATCATTCCGCCGAAGGATTCGGCCACGACGACGTCAACGTGTCCGCCGAACTCCTCCGAGATCACGTGGGCGTAGTCGCCGGCCATGTCGGTAATTGTGTGCCCGGGCGGCATGTTCCTGCGGCGCGTCACGATCCAAACGGAATATCCCGCGTTCAGATACGGCTGGAACTGCCGGCGGAACATCCGGCGCATCATCCCCTGAGGCACCGCACTGCCTGGGCCGCCCTGGATAAACAAGAGCGTCTTCGGGCCGCTTCCCCAGCACAGGTAATCCATTCCGTTCCGGAACGTCCCGCGCCTGGCACTTTGCTGAGCCGCCAGTGCTCTCGCCATCATCGGCTGACGTAGCTTCCCCGCAGCAGTTCGGCAAACTCCGCCGGCCGGGATGCCGGCCACCAGTGGCCGCTGTCCACCCGGATGACCGTGAGGTTGTCCACCCACGAATCCAGTCCGTCCACGAGGTCCGGCGACAGGAAGGAATCCTTCCGCGGCGTCACCACCAGGACGGGCATCGTCACGCGGCCGCCTGCGGGCCAGGTCCGTGCCCGGAAAAAGTTGGCGCGGTAGAGCGCCAGCCCCCGGATGGGATCATCGCCGACGTCGCGCTTCGCCGTCCGCTCGTAGCGTTTGGTGAGGAACAGGCGCCAGGCGGCCTCTGGCAGCTGCGGGACGAGGAACGCGGCAATGTACCAACTGCGGGCCAGTTGGCCGGCCAGCTGCGGCCACGCCCGGGGACGCGAATACCGGCTTCGCACCCAGCGGGCAAAGTGCCGCAGGTCCGGGCCCGAAATGGACGTGTACCGGCCGATCAGGTCCGCGGCCCTGCGGTCCTGGACGGCCGCCCAGCCCTGGATGGATCCCCAGTCATGGCCCACGAGATGGACGTCCGTGGCCCCGATAGCTGTCAGCACGGCGAACATGTCATCCACGAGGGTCTTCAGGGTGAAGTCTCCGGGGAGTCCGACGACGGCGGACGCGCCCGCGTTCCGGGTGTCGTAGGCGACCACGTGGTGGCTTCTGGCCAGGTCCCGGATGGCCGGCAGGTAGACCTGATGGTCGTCGGGATAGCCGTGCACCAGCAGCAGCGTCGGCACATCCGGTCCGGGCTCCGGGCCGTACTCAAATACGGCCAGCTCGGCGCCGTGCGACGCGACCGTGCGGCGTCGTTCAGTGAACATCTCCATGCTGCCCAAGCTTAGGGCTCCTTGGCGAGAATCAGCTCGTGGGCGCCCGCCGCCGCGGCGCCCATCGACTCCAGCACAGCAGTGGTGCGCCGGCGCGTGGCGGCGTCCGCCGCCGTGCCGGCACACCGGCCCTGCGGGGCGTCGGCCGCCACCGAACACCAGCGGTAGGGTCCGCGGACCATCACCGACGGCGCCCAGGCGAGGTCCGAGGCAGCCCAGGCCCCTGTGGCGTCCTGGCTGAACTGCACCCGGACCAACAGGCCCTCGTTGTTGACCACGAACGACGGCGAGAGCTCGGTAATGCCGTTGCCGAGCCCGTACACAATCCAGGTTCCCTTGTACTTCTCGATCGGCAGCACCGAATGGCTGTGGTGCCCGTAGATCATGCTGAACAGCCCGCTGTCCACGAGCGCATGGGCGACGTCGCGCTGCTGAGTGTTCGGCACGCTGGAATACTCAGCGCCGGCGTGCATGACCCCCAGCACGATGTCGGCTCCCAAAGCCCTGGCCTTGCGCGCCCTGGAAATCATTGCGGCCGGATCGAGCAGGTCGACCTGCCAGGCCTGCTCGGCACGCAGCCCATTGAGGCCGTACGCGGCATCGACGACCGCGATCTTTGCCGCTGGGGTCTGCAGGATCAGCACTTCCTGCGACTCCGCCTCGGTCCGGTATGAGCCCGTGTGCCTGAGCCCGGCGGCGTCGAGGGCGTCCAAGGTGCGGACGAGGCCAGCGGTGCCGCGGTCAACCGTGTGGTTGCTGGCCGTCGTGCAGGCCTGATACCCCACACCCCGGACGGCGGTTAGGATCTGCGGCGGGACGTTGAAGGACGGATACCCGGAGAACGGTCCGTCCGGGCCCGCCACCGGGGTTTCCAGATGGCAGATCGCCACATCGCTCGTCTCGATGTAACGCCGCTGGCCCTCCAGCAACGGCCCGAAGTCCAGCCCCGCCGCGCCGGCAGCACGGGCATCCTCGCGGGCCTGCTGCCAGAGCTGGGGGTGGACCAGCATGTCCCCGGTGACCAGGACGGAGGTGCATCGGAGGGCCGCACAGCCGGGACCCGTACCC
>NZ_CAKKMF010000068.1 GCF_918697925.1 Arthrobacter sp. Bi26 | reverse complement strand
AGGGTCACGAACGCGCGCAGCGAAGCGGCGAACCTCAGCGCCAAGAACCTCAAACGAGCCGCCCGCGGATACCGGAATCATGACCATTACAGGCTCCGGCTATTGTTGTACACGGCAGCCCAACAAGAATGCTGAACACCTGCCGCCACGCCAAAAGTGGAAGAGCCCATTTAACCCCCACAACACAAAACCAGCTGCCGGACCACCGGGCCAGGCCGCCTGTGAGGCCGCCCCGGCCCTCTGTTCAGACGGCGGAAAGTCCGCCGGCGAGGACCGCAGTGGATCTGCCTGAATCGGCCCCGGCGAAGGGGCGTCCGCTCTCGGCGCAATTTGGCCGCGATCGGCGTCGATTCCAGTGATTTTCCCCAATAAACGCCGAAAACACGCGGAATTTGCCACCTCTGAGGCGCCAAGCTGGTAAGTTTTCGAACAGTGGTTTGTACGCATGCCGTGTGCAGGCTCCAAAAATCATGACCGTCCAGGAGGACATAAATGGCTAAGAACCGTAGTGAACTTGTTGCAGAGGTCGCAGGCAAGGCCGGCACCAGCCAGGCAGCAGTCAACTCCGTGCTCGACGCACTGTTCGAGGTCTTCGAGACCTCTGTCGCCGCGGGCGAAAAGATCACCATCCCGGGCTGGCTCGCAGTCGAGCGCACCGACCGTGCAGCTCGCACCGGCCGCAACCCGCAGACTGGCGAGACCATCCAGATTGCCGCTGGCCACAGCGTCAAGCTGACCGCCGGCTCCAAGCTGAAGGCTGCAGTCGCCAAGAAGAAGTAGTCTTCTTCGCAGGCTTGAAAGGAGCGGCAACCCTCGGGTTGCCGCTCCTTTTTGGTTCCCGGCCGTCTCCCGCCCCATCCGCGCCCGGTCGCCTGGACCGACCCCCAAAGCCGAACCGTTGGGGGCCGATTCGCTGAGCAGGACGGCGTAGCGGACAATGGAGGTGTGCCTTCCGCAGCAAATCCCACGCCCACAACCGCAGCGCCCGTTCCCCCCGGGGACACACGCGGCCCTGGCCAAGGTCCTGGCGGCATTGCCCGGCCGTGGCTGATAGCCGGCCTCAGCGCGTTGTTCGTGGGCCTGGCCGTGGCACTCATCTTTTCCGGCGCGGCAGCCGCCCGCGAGGTCTCGGATCCGGGTGCGCTGGTGCGCTGGGGGCTGCCGGTGAGCAAAGCGGTCCACAACGTCGCCGTGGCCACCGTGATCGGCGGCCTGATCTTCGCCGTCGCGATCCTCCCGCGGAACCGGAGCGGCTCCCGGACCAAGGAGCAGGACGGCCCGGAACATCCGGCCTTCACCCGGGCGCTGGCCGTGGCCGCCGCGGCCGGCGCCGTCTGGACGCTCTCCGCGATCTCCGTGCTGGTCCTGGGCTATGCGGACATTGCAGGGCAGGGCATCTCCGGGGATCCGGAATTCACCCGCTCCCTCGTGTACTTCATGACGGACATCGAAACGGGACGTGCCTGGCTGGCTGTCGTGATCATCGCGGCCGTCGTCACCACAGCCCTTTTCGGCGTGCGATCCCGAGGCGGCCTGGCACTGACCCTGCTCCTTTCGCTGATCGGGCTGGTCCCCGCCGCCCTGATCGGGCACTCCTCAAGCTCCAGCGACCACGAGGGCGCCATCAACTCGCTCGGCCTGCACCTGGTGGGCGTATCGGCCTGGGTGGGCGGCATCATCATGCTGGCGATCCTTTCCGGCGTCCTGACCGGCACCGGCGCCGGCGGGCGCACCTCAGGTGCGTCCGCGCGCACCGCAGACATCACCGAGCCGACCCTGCGCCGGTTCTCGTCCCTTGCGGGTTTTGCCTTCGTTCTGGTCTTCGCCTCAGGGGTGATCAACGCCAGCATCCGCCTCACCACCTGGGCAGACCTCTTCGGGTCGGCCTACGGGCAACTGATTCTCGCCAAGACGGCGGCAGTCCTTGTGCTGGGCGGCATCGGGCTCATGCACCGCCGCTGGGTTATCCCGCAGCTGGGCAACCGAGGCATGGGCAGGTCCGCGCGCCAAGTGCTGTGGCAGCTGGTTATCGTCGAACTGATCATCATGGGAGCGACGTCCGGGATCGCCGTGGCGCTGGGACGCTCTGCCCCGCCGCAGCCCACCACCTTCGCCCCCGACGCGTCGCCGGCCTTCATCCTCTCCGGCTACGAGCTCCCGCCGCAACTGACCCCGGAACGATGGCTCACCGAGTGGCGGCTCGACTGGCTCTGGGTCGCCGTCGCGGCCTTTGCCCTGGTGTCCTACGCCCTCGGAGTCCGGAAGGTGCTGCAACGGGGCGACTCGTGGCCCTGGTTCCGGACGGTCAACTGGGTGATCGGACTCGTGGTCCTCACCTACGTGACCTCGGGGCCGCCGTCGGTCTACGGCAGGGTGCTGTTTTCCGCGCACATGGTGGACCACATGGCCCTGACCATGGTGGCCCCCATCTTCCTGGTCCTAGGCGCCCCGGTGACGCTGGCGCTCCGGGCGCTCACCCCGCGGCGCGACAGTTCGCGCGGACCGCGCGAGTGGCTGATGATCTTCATCCACTCCAAGTTCTCGCAACTGGTGACCCATCCGCTGTTCGCGGCCGCCAACTTCGCCGGCTCCATCGTGCTCTTTTACTACTCGGACGCGTTCGGCTACGCGATGCGGGACCACGTGGGCCACGAGCTCATGAACCTGCACTTCGCCCTCACCGGCTACATCTTCGTGCTCACCATGATCGGCACCGATCCGCTGCCGCGCCGCGCACCGTACCCCATGCGGCTGCTGCTCCTGCTGGCCACCATGGGCTTCCACGCGTTCTTCGGCGTCGCCCTCATGGGAGGCACGGGGCTGCTGGCCGCGGACTACTTCGGCAACCTGGGGCGGACGTGGGGCCCCTCGGCCCTGCTGGACCAGCAGATGGGTGGCGCTGTGGCCTGGGGCATCGGCGAAGTGCCCACCCTGCTGGTGGCGATTGGCGTCGCCGTCATGTGGTCCCGTTCCGACGCGCGCGAGTCCAAACGCACCGACCGGGCGGCGGACAGGAATAACGACGCCGATCTCACTGCTTACAACGATATGTTTGCCAAGCTGGCCGAGCGCGACGCCAGGCTTGCCGAACGCAATTCAAAGCTGGAAGGACGCTCATGACCGAAACCGTACGCACCCATCTCCGGGTCCGGGCCTCCGAACTGGTCGGCCGCAACTGGCTGAACACCGGTGGCAAGTCCCTGGACCTCGAATCCCTGCGCGGCAAGATCGTGCTGCTGGACTTCTGGACGTTCTGCTGCATCAACTGCCTGCACGTCCTGGACGAACTCCGTCCGCTCGAGCAGCAGTACTCGGATGTCCTGGTGACCGTCGGCGTGCATTCGCCCAAGTTCGAGCACGAGGCCGATCCCGTGGCACTGGCGGCCGCCGTGGAGCGCTACGAGATCCGCCACCCGGTCCTCGACGACCCCGAATTGGACACGTGGAAGGCCTACACGGCCCGGGCGTGGCCCACCCTGGTGGTCATCGATCCCGAGGGCTACATCGTGGCGCACCTCTCCGGTGAAGGCCACGCGGACGGCCTCGCCGTGCTGATCCCCGAACTGATCGCCGAGCATGAGGCAAGGGGCACCCTGCACCGCGGCGACGGCCCCTATGTGGCGCCGGAACCGTCGTCGGGCACGCTGCGCTTCCCGGGCAAGGCCCTGTTCCTGCCCGACGGCCGTGGCGTCGGAAGCGCCGGGGACGGCTCGTGGCTCGTGACCGACACCGGCCATCACCGGCTCGTGGAACTCTCCACCGACTTTGAGACGCTGCTGGCCACGTACGGCTCCGGTGTAAAGGGCCACGCCGACGGCAACGCCGCGACCGCCCGGTTCAATGAACCGCAGGGCCTGGTGCTGCTGCCCGAGGACGTCGCCGCGGACGCCGGCTACGACGTCGTAATTGCCGACTCCGTGAACCACCGGCTCCGCGGACTGTCCCTCTCGGACGGAACCGTCCGGACGCTGGCCGGCAACGGCGTGCAGCGGCTGCTGGAAACCGGCCCGGCCCGCGTGAACGAGGAAGGCGCCGCCTACGGTACCCGGCTCGAGGCGGATCCGCTTGGGGTGTCCCTGAGTTCGCCGTGGGACGTCGTCTGGTCCAGCAAACTCAACGCCGTGGTGGTGGCGATGGCTGGGGTGCACCAGATCTTCAGTTTCGAGCCGACCTCCGGCGCCGTAAAGATCATCGCCGGCAACGGCCTCGAAGGTCTCCTGGACGGCCCGGCCGCTGAAGCCTGGTTCGCCCAGTCCTCCGGTCTCGCCGAAGACGCCGACGGCAACATCTGGGTGGCTGACTCCGAGACCTCCGCCCTGCGCAAACTCGTGATTAGCGACGCCGGCAGCATCACCGTCGAGTCGGCCGTGGGCAAGGGCCTGTTCGACTTCGGCTTCCGCGACGGCCCCGCCGCAGAGGCGCGGCTGCAGCACCCGCTCGGCGTGACGGTGCTCCCTGACGGCTCGGTGGCCATCGCGGACACGTACAACGGCGCAGTGCGCCGCTACGACCCGGCAACGGGCACGGTTTCCACGCTGGCACGCGGACTGTCCGAGCCCTCGGACGTGATTGTGGACCACACCCAGGTCGCCGGATCCGAGCCGTTGCTGGTGGTGGTCGAGGCCAACAAGCACCAGCTGGTGTACGTGCCCATCCCGAAGGAAGCGCAGCAGGTGGACGAGGGCGCTGCGCAGACCCACCGGCCCAAGAGCCCCGTGGCGCCCGGGCCGCTCGAACTGGCGGTGCGCTTCACGGCGCCCACCGGGCAGAAGCTGGACGACCGGTGGGGCGATCCCACCCAATTGAAGATATCGTCCACACCGCCCGAACTGCTGGTTTCCGGCGGCGGGACGTCCGTGGGGCTCCTCCGCACACTGGAGCTTTCCTCCGACGTTGCCGAAGGCGTCCTGCACATCACCGCCCGCGCGGCGGCGTGTGACGGACCCGAAGACGCCGACGGCGAGATCCCGGACCACGCCGCCTGCCACCTGTACCAGCAGGACTGGGGAATCCCCGTGCTCCTGCAGGCCGACGGCGACACCGAGCTGGTCCTGGACCTGCGCGGAATGGACTGACCCGCTGCACCGCTGCTGATCCAAAGGCTGCTGTCCGTGACCTCACGTCACGGACAGCAGCCTTTTGGCTTTCAATGGTGGCGGAGGTCCTGGCGGTTCTCTCGGATGGGCCAAAGTCTGCCCTGCGTGACGGGAAGAGACACTGCGGCGGGGAATCCCCCGGTTCTAGTAGTTAACCGGGTCTAGTAGTTGAGCTGCGGCGTGAGCTTGACGGTGTCGCCGTCGATGTCCAGGCGGGTCGTGAAGCTGAAATCGTGTACCGAGTTGATGTCGGACACGGCGCCGGTGAACAGGTCCACCTGGCGGGCCTTGATCCGGGCCTTGCCGTCCAGGGGCGCCACCACCCAGCGGCCGCCGAACGGCTCGATGCTGACGGTCGGGTAGTCCGTAATGCTCCAGTCGATGGTTCCGTCCATCACGCGGTTGTTGGTGGCGTGGTAGAACGGGCAGTCGGGCTGCAGCATCTGCTGCTTGTCGGCCTCGTCGGCGCAGGAGTCCAGGAACTCCTTGACCTTGCCGCTCACGGCCTCCTTCAGGGCACCTGTGGCCTCGGTCAGCAGGTTCAGCGAGCCCGGGCGCGCGTCCCCGCCCGCCACGGTGGCCCGGCTGGCCGGGGCGGAGAAGTACTGGCCGTTCAGCGCGGCCTCGTACTCGCCGGGGTAGAAGACAGCGAAGGAGTTGCGGCCGTTGGGCATGTTCACCGGTACCCCGTTGAGGGTGGCCTCGCTGGAGTTGACCACAGTGACGTCCAGGACGGGCAGCGCGGAGGGGACGAAAGACCATTTGTGGAAGAACAGCCACTCGGTGCCGGAGCGCTCCAGCAGGAACTCGGCGTGCAACTGGCTGCCGTCGATCGTGTAGTCCATGGGCACCATGACCTGATTCGCGCCGCGTTCCTCAGCGCCACCAAGCTTGACGTCGGAGATGCGGGCGGCCGCGGTTTGCAGTGCGGTTCCGTCGAGCATCGCCGGGTTGCTTTGCGGCACGGAGGCGCGCAACAGGCCCAGCGCCTTTTCGCCATCGCCCTTTTGCAGGGCGCTGAGATATTCGCGGACCGGCTGCTGGGGCCCGGCAACGGAGTCGTTCACCAGGTTGATGGACACGATGGCCCCGGCCACGGCAAGCATCAGTCCGAGCAGCCACACTGCCGCGATTTTGACCAACGCCTGACTCATCTGCACGATTCTTACGTTACCTGCACCCCACAGGAATCCCTGTGTCAAGGTGCGCATCTGTGACGCGGAGCATGGCGGGCCAAGACCATTCGGTGGGATGCCCCCGTGGTCATCCCTAGCGCCGGCGGCGCTTCGAGGAAGTGCCGAAGACGCCGCGGAGCAGCTCCCTGCCGAGTTGGGTTCCCAGCGAGCGGGCCATGCTCTTGAGGCCTCCGCCGAGGGCCCCCGCGAGGTCGCCACCGATCCCACCGCCGGCGATGCCGCCGCCGTCCGTCGGCTGCGCCGGCCGTGGGGCCCGCCGTTCAGGCGCGTTCGCGTGTTCGGGCGTCCCCGGCGCCGGCGCTGGACGGCTGCTGGGACGGCCAAGGATTTCTTCCTCGATCCGTCGGGCTTCGGCATCGATGGCGTTGGCGTCCAAGCTGCCGCCCTGGTCCGCGCCGCCTTGGCCCGCGCCGCCCTGGTGCGCGGTCCCGGCGGCCGGTCCGGTGGGGGCAGCGCCCTTCCCGGCGATCTTCTCGTAGGCCGAGATGTTGTCGACCGCGGTGCCGTACTTGGGCAGGAGCGCGGAGGCGGCGACGGTGCTGGAGATCAGGGCGTCGGTGCTGGGCCCCATCACGGATTCCGGGGCGCGGAGCCGGGTCAGTGCCACGGGAGTTGGCGCGCCCTTCTCATTCAGGACGGTGATAACGGCCTCGCCGATGCCGGCGGTGGTGAGGGTCTCCTCTAGGTCGTAGTCGCTGGTCGGGAAGGTGGAGACGGTGGCCCGGAGGGCCTTGGCATCCTCCGGGGTATAGGCGCGGAGGGCGTGCTGTACCCGGTTTGCCAGCTGGCCGAGGACGTCGGCGGGGACATCCTTGGGGGTCTGCGTCACGAAGAAGATGCCGACGCCCTTGGACCGGATGAGCCGGACGGTGGTGGTGATGGCGTCGAGGAAGGCCTTGGAGGCGCCGTTGAACAGCAGATGCGCCTCATCCAGGAAGAACACCAGCTTGGGCTTGTCGAGGTCCCCGGCCTCCGGCAGGTCCTCGAAGAGGTCGGCGAGCAGCCACATCAGGAACGTCGAGAAGAGCATGGGCTTGGTCTGCAGCGTGGGTAGCTCCAGGCAGCTGACCACGCCGCGGCCGTCCGGCGCGGTACGCAGCAGTTCGGCGGTGTCGAACTCGGGTTCGCCGAAGAACTTCTCCATGCCCTGCGCCTCAAGCGTGATCAGTTCGCGCAGGATCACGCCGGCGGTTGCCTTGGAGAGGCCGCCGAGTTCCTCAAGCTCGTCCTTGCCCTCGGCGGAGGTCAGGAACTGGATGACGGCCCGCAGGTCCTTGAGGTCGATCAGTTCCAGGTTGTTCTTGTCCGCGAAATGGAAGACGAGCTGCAGGCTGGATTCCTGGGTTTCGTTCAGGTCCATGACCCGGGAGAGCAGGATGGGGCCGAAGGAGGTAATGGTGGCGCGGACCGGGATGCCCTGGCCGTCGCCGCCGAGGGCCAGGAACTCCACCGGGAAGGTCTTGCCGGCCCACGCCTGGCCGATGCTCTCCGTGCGGGCCCGGAGTTTGTCGCTGCCCGTGGCCGCCGTGACCAGCCCCGAGAGGTCGCCTTTGATGTCGGCAAGGAACACGGGCACGCCCGCCGTGGAGAGCTGTTCGGCCATCATGTGCAGCGTGACGGTCTTGCCGGTGCCTGTCGCCCCGGCCACGAGGCCGTGCCGGTTCATCATCGCGAGCGGCAGCCGGACGGGGGCGTCCTTGTGGAGTTCGCCATCGACGATCGCCGCACCGAGTTCGATCGTGGGGCCGTCCAGGGTGTAGCCCTTCTGGATCGTGGCGACTTTATCTGCAGTGGATTTGATGGCCATGCGGTTAGCTTAGCCGGGTCCGGGGTTCCCGGACCCGGCTAAGACCGGCCTATTCCGCGGGACGCGCACACCGACTGTGCCGCCCCGTCGATGCCGTGCCGGCGGCCCATCGACGCCGTGACGGAATTACGCCACCGATTAGTGTTTCTGCGATTCTGCCTTAGACTGTGGCATGCCCAACTCGTTCCCGCGCATCGTACTGGCCTTTGTTGTGACCCTCGGCCTTGTCCTCTTGGGCGGAAGCCCCGCCTCGGCCGTCACGGCCAGCACCTCGGGACCCGGAATCGATGTGTCCTGGCCGCAGTGCGGCAGGACCCTGCCAAAGCAGCCCGCCTTCGCGATCGTCGGCGTCAACTACGGCCTGGCCAACAACACGAACCCGTGCCTGGCAAGCCAGCTGGCCTGGGCGAAGACCGCAAAGTCCCCCGCAGCGACAGCGCAGCCCAGAGTGGCCCTGTACGTGAACACCGCCAACCCCGGCCGGCAGGGGTCCTGGTGGCCCACGTCGAACACCTACAACGGGGTGAAGGTCACCAACCCCTACGGCAACTGCGCCCTGGGGTCGTTCAAAGCCTGCTCCTACATGTACGGGTGGGCCAAGGCGTCCGACGATGCCAGGCGCCGCGGGGTCAGCAACCCGCAGTCCTACCTCTGGTGGCTGGATGTGGAAACGGAAAACACCTGGCAGGCAGACACGGCCGCCAACGTCGCCGTTCTGGAAGGCATGACCGCCTACTTCAAGAGGATCGGCGCGCGCGTGGGCCTCTACTCCACCGGCTACCAGTGGGGGAAGATCGCCGGATCCGTGAAGTTCACCAGCCCGCTGGCAGGACTGCCGAGCTGGCTCGCTGGGGCGGGATCGGCGGCCGGCGCCAAGCAGAACTGCGCCCTGCCCGGACTCACCCCGCGCAGCCGCGTCTCGATGACGCAGTACATCTCCGGCGGCCTCGACTACAACTACTCCTGCAGCTGATCCCGCTGAAGCAGACGCTGAAGTAGAAGCAGAAGCTGGCAAGAAGCAGCCGGCCCAGCTGGGGGTGGGCTGTCCGCGCGGTCCAGAATCATGCGCAGATATATGTGCAGAAATATCCCGGGGGCCGCCGTCGTTGATGCCAGTGTGCCCGCGCCGGAAACCCGGCGCCGCCCAGGACCGCAGTTCCAAACTCCGGCCCGCACACTGCTCCGCTACGAAAGGCCGGCTTTTCCGTGACTGTTCCGCTTTCCATTCTTGACCTCGCAACCATCGGCCCGGGCCAGACGGCGGCGGAGAGCTTCGCCGGAAGCGTGGCCATGGCGCAGCTCGCCGAGGACCGGGGCTACCGGCGGATCTGGTACGCCGAGCACCACAACATGTCCGCGATCGCCTCCTCCGCCACGAGCGTGCTGATCGCCCACGTCGCGGCCCACACCTCCAGCATTCGGCTCGGCGCGGGGGGCGTGATGCTGCCCAACCACTCGCCGCTGACCATCGCGGAACAGTTCGGCACGCTCGAAACCCTGCACCCGGGAAGGATCGACCTCGGGCTGGGCCGGGCGCCGGGCAGCGACCAGAACACCATGCGCGCCCTGCGCCGCGATCCGATGTCGGCAGACAGCTTCCCGCAGGACGTCCTGGAGCTCCAGGGCTACCTGACCGGCCCCACCCGCATCCAGGGCGTGGAGGCCACCCCGGGCAAAGGCACCAACGTGCCGCTGTACATTCTGGGCTCGTCCCTGTTCGGCGCCAGGCTGGCCGCCCAGCTGGGCCTGCCCTACGCCTTCGCCTCGCACTTCGCGCCCAACGCGCTGCAGGACGCGGTGGCCGTCTACCGCCGCGAATTCCGGCCCTCTGCGCAGCTCGACGCCCCGCATGTGATCGCCGGCGTCAATGTCGTTGCCGCGGATACGGCCGCGGAGGCGCAGGCGATGTTCCAGGCCACCAAGCGGGCCAGGGTCTCCCTGTTCTTCGGCAATGGCCGTGTGTTCAGCGACGACGAGGCGGACATGATCCTGGACTCGCCCCAGGGCCAGCACGTGGCGCAGATGATGAAGTACTCCGCTGTGGGCACTCCCGATGCCGTCCTGGCGTACCTCGAGGAGTTCACGGGGCACGCCGACGCGGACGAGCTGATCGTGGCGCACCAGAGCACCGGCACCGAGGCCCGGCTCCGTTCCGTGGAACTTCTGGCCGACGCCGCCCAGCTCGTGCGGGCCTAAGAGCCTGCGGGCCTAACTGCCTGCGGGTCTCACGGCGGCCCGGGCTACAGTTCCCGGCGGGCGCCCTCGGACGCGGTGACGGGGAAGATGTGCGGGGCCGTGAACCCGGCACGGGCGAAGTCGCGTGCAATGCCCCCGGCCACGTCGCCGGCGTCGTCGTTCCGGACCAGGGCGAGGGCGGCCCCGCCGAAGCCGCCACCGGTCATGCGCGCTCCGATGGCGCCCAATTCCTGCGCGCCGGCCACGGCGAGGTCGAGCTCGGGCGTGGAGATCTCGAAGTCGTCGCGCATGGACAGGTGCGATTCGTTGAGGAACGGCCCGATGGCGGCCGCGCCGGAGGTCCGCAGCGCCGCGACGGTGTCCAGCACCCGCTGGTTTTCCGTGATGATGTGGCGGACCCGGCGGTAGGTCTGTCCGTCGAGCTGTGCTGCGGCGCGGGGGAGATCATCCGGGCCCAGTGCCCGCAGGCTGCCGACGCCCAGGCGGCGGGCACCGTCCTCGCAGGACCGGCGGCGGCTGGCATAGCCGCCGTCGGCATGGGAATGGCTGGTGCGGGTGTCGATCACCAGGAGCCCTACGCCGGCACCGGCGAAGCCCAGGGCAACGGTCTCGGTCACCAGGCTCTGGCAGTCGAGCAGGATGCCATGATCCGGTTCGCCCAGGAGCGAGGCCGACTGGTCCATGATGCCGGTGGGTGCGCCGACCACCCTGTTCTCGGCCAGCTGGCCGATCCGGGCCAGTTCCTGCCTGTCCAACCCCAACTCCCAGAGATCGTTCAGGGCCAGGGCCACGGCGCATTCGACGGCGGCGGAGGAGGACAGCCCGGCGCCGGCCGGAACATCCGAGGTCAGCGCCAGGTCCAGGCCGGACATCCGCGAGGCACCCCCGGAACCGGCGCCGTCGGGCGCGCCGGCAGCCGCCGCGCGGGACATCGCCCAGGCCACACCCAGGGGGTAGGCGGCCCAGCCGGTCAGGGCATCTGGGTCCAAGTCCTCGAGGCTCACCTCCATCATGCCGGGGAAAGAGCTGCTTGTGACCCTGAGCAAGCGGTCTGCACGGGCGCGGGCCGCTACCGTGGTGCGCTTGTCGATCGCGATCGGCAACGCGAAGCCGTCGTTGTAATCCGTGTGCTCGCCGATCAGGTTGACCCGCCCGGGCGCCGACCACAAGCCGTCCGGCACGCCGCCGAACTGGCTGGAAAAGTACTCGCTTCCCAGTTGAAGGACCTCATTCATGGCTGGGCGGCTTCCTGTTCTGTTGCTGGCAGTTCTGTGCGGAATGGCTCGAGCCCTGCCGTAGGCGGTGGTGGCGATGCCTTTTCCATGGCCTCGCGGAGCCGGGCGGCAGCCGTTTCCGGCGGGATGTCCGCGATGAATGCGCCCATCGCGGCCTCCGAGCCTGCCAGGTACTTGAGCTTGTCCTCCTCCCGGCGGGGCGAGGTCAGCTGCAGCATGAGCCGGATGTCGTCGCGGTGGGCGTGGACGGGAGCCTGGTGCCACGCCGAAATGTACGGAGTGGGCGTGTCGTAGAGGGCATCGACGCCGCGCAGGAGCCGGCCGTACAGCCGGGAGAACTCATCGCGTTCCTCGCCTGTGGTGGCGGCGAGGTCCGGGACGTGCCGGTGCGGGAGGATATGGACTTCCAGCGGCCAGCGCGCGGCAAACGGGACAAACGCCGTCCAGTGCTCGCCCTGGAGCAGCACCCGCTCGGATTTCTGCTCGAAACTGAGGATGTCCTGGAACAGCGAGCCGCCGTAGCTCTCGATCGTGCGGACCAGTTGGGCCGTACGGGGCGTGATGTACGGGTAGGCGTAAATCTGTCCGTGCGGGTGGTGCAGCGTCACGCCGATCGCTTCGCCGCGGTTCTCGAACGGAAAAACCTGTTCGACGCCGGGCAGCGCGGACAGCGCGGCCGTCCGGTCCGCCCAGGCTTCCACCACGGTGCGCATCCGGGACAGGGGCAGCCCCGCCAGGGACCCGGTGTGTTCGGGGGAGAAGCACACCACTTCGCACCGGCCCACAGACTGCCGGCTGCGCCCCAGCCCCACCAGGGCGAGGTCGTCCAGGCCCTCCGGCGCGCCGGCTCCCGCCAGGTCCGGTCCGAAGGACGGGGACTTGTTTTCGAAGACGGCGACGTCATAGAGGCTCGGAATCTCCGAGGGATTCTCCGGCGACGCCGGGGCCAGCGGGTCCAGGTGCGAGGGCGGCAGGACCACCCGGTTCTGCCGGGCGGCCGCGATCGAAATCCACTCCCCGGTCAGGACGTCCTGGCGCATGGTGGCGGTAGGCGGACGGAGCGCCGGCTCGCGGAGATCGTCCCCCCGGTCCGGGGGCAGGACGGTATCGGCATCATCGAAGTAGATGATGTCCCGGCCGTCGGAGAGCTTATAGGAGCGCTTCGTAATCTGGCCCATGGTCAGGAGTTCCTTACGGGGTGGCCGCCGGTTGCGGCTGGAACGGCGGCTGGAACGGCGGCGGTGACGCGGCGGATAGCCAGCAGCAGCCCGTGCTCCGGGTTCAGGACAGGCATGGGGAGGCCGGACTCCGCCAGGAACCGTCCGGTCGCCTCGACGCCGCCTGCAAGCCACGCCGGAGACACCGCCTGCAGGAACGCACGCCTGTCATCGGCCGCCGGGTAGACCGCTTCCACCCGGTACGCGGCGTCCGGCAGCAGCCCTGGCAGGCAGACCCGCCCCGGGACTTCGGCGAACGACGTCGCCACGGACACCAGGGCGAAGAGGGCCTCCCCGCCGTCATGGGACACGACGCCGTGGAGCCGGAGGGCCGGATCAGGCTCGTCCGCCCGTACCATCCGCCCGCTGTGCAGCAGGGGCCGGTACTGCTTGAACAGCGTGATCGCCCCGGCAAGCTCGGTGCGCTCGGAATCGGCGAGGTGCCGGACATCCCATTCGAGGCCGAAGTGGCCAAACATCGCGGTGATCGCCCGGAAGGAGAGGTCGTGCGTTCGCGCGGTGGTGTGGCTCGTGGTGGGTCCGATGTGCGATCCGACGAGCTCCGGCGGCACCACCACACCGGTCCAGCGCTGGATGGTCTGCCGTTCCAGGGCATCGTTGCAGTCCGAGGCCCAGATCCGGTCGGTGCGTTCCAGGATTCCGAGGTCCACGCGGGCGCCCCCGGAGGAGCAACTTTCAATCTCGACGTCCGGGTGGGCCAGGCGCAGCTCGTCGAGGAGCCGGTAAACGGCCCGCGTCTGGGCGTGCACGGAGGGGCGCCCGGCGTGGCCCATTTCGGTCAGGTCCCGGTTCTGGTCCCATTTCAGGTAGCTGATCCGGTATTCGCTCAACAGGGCATCGAGCCTGTCGAAAATGTACTGCCAGGCCTCCGGATTGACGAGGTCGAGGACCTGCTGGTGCCGCCACCGTTCCGGCAGCCGGCCGGCCGGGCTGCCCCCGCCGCTCCGTGGTACCGGAGCGGCGATCCAGTCCGGGTGGGCGCGGGCCAGGTCGGAGTCTTCGTTGACCATTTCGGGTTCCACCCAGAGACCGAATTCCATGCCGTGGCCGGTCACCGCGTCGATCAGCGGGGCCAGGCCGCCGGGCCAGAGGTCCTCGTCGACGTACCAGTCGCCGAGGCCGGCCTGGTCGTTGCGCCGGCCGCGGAACCAGCCGTCGTCGAGGACGTAGCGTTCCACGCCCAGCCGGGCGGCGGATTCGGCGAGATCAAGCAGCACCGGCATCCGGTGGTCGAAATACACCGCTTCCCAGACGTTGAGAACCACGGGACGGGCTTTGCCCGACCGCACGCCGGGGTGGTGCGGGCGGCTCCGGAACCAGGTGTAGAAAGCATCGCTGATGCCGTCCAGCCCCGCGGCGGAGTACGCCGCGAACAACCACGGGGTCTCGTAGCTGGCGCCCGCGGCCAGGCTGATCTCGCCGGCGCCGAGCAGTTCCGAGGCGCCCAGGACGGTCCGGCCGTCCGCTGCGGCGTCAACGAAGCTCTCGTGGTTGCCGCTCCAGCCCAGATGCACGGCCCAGACCTGCCCGTGGCGGTTGCCGAATCCGGGCGTGCCGGCTGCCAGCAGGAGGGAAGCGTCATGGCCGGTCCGGCCGTGCCGGCCCGAGCGGACCCACGTGCCTTGGTGCAGCGGCAGGCGCTGGGGGTGGGACTCCCGGCACCAGCGGCCGGTGAGGTCCAGGATCTCTGTGGCGGCGCGGCCCACCGGCAGCACGGCCGCGAGTTCGTCAAGGCTGTACGGGCCGGCGCCGTCGATATCGAGCCGGTGCCGTAGCTGGAGCAGGCCGCCGTCGTTGATCCTGATCTCCGTGCGGACTCTGACGCCGGCCTCGGGGTCCGCCTGGGTGATGACGGCCGAGCACTCGTGCGCGCCGGTCAGCTCCCCGCCGGAACGCCCCCCGCCGGAACGCTCAACACTGACAACGCGCAGCCGGGTCGAGAACGCCTGGCCATTCCGGTGGCCGCGGAGGCCGGGCCGTCCGCGCCAGCCGGAGGACGCCTGCGGGATCAGCCCCAGCGTGACCGGAACGTCGAGGGCCGAGCGCGGGACGGCGTCGCCCAGCAGCGAAAGCTCGGGCAAGGCCGGGCCGAGGTCGGCGCCGAAGTGCAGCATCGCGGCCTCGCCCGTGCTGAAGTCGATGAGCAGGGACGTGCCGGAGCGACGCAGGTACAACGGCTCCAGATCCGACGGCAACAGGCCCGGGACGCCCAGGGGGGAGCGGGTCTCGGCGGCAAGGGTGAGGTCCGGGTTGTTCACGGCAGCTCCAGGCGTAGTGGTTTGGGGGTGGGCGGGCCTTGCCGTCAGACTGCGGCTGCTGTGGGGCTCGTGGCTGTGCTGATGCGCCGGGCGTCGCCGGTACTGGCCAGGCGGAGCCTGCCGACGCGCTCGCCGAGGATGCGCCGGGCCTCGCTGCCGAGGAGGTCGTCGCTGATCAGTTCGTCAGCGTCCTCCAGGCTGGCGATGGTGCTGATGCCAAGGGTGCCCCACTTCGTGTGGTCGGCCAGCACCACCACCCGCCGGGCCGCGGTGACGAAGGCCCGGTCGGTTTCGGCTTCCAATACGTTGGGGGTGGTGAACCCGGCGTCGGCGTCGACGCCGTGGACGCCGAGGAACAGCACGTCCAGGTGCAGCTGCTTGAGCGAGGACGTGGCCAGCGGCCCGACGAGGGCATCGGAGGGTGTGCGCTCGCCGCCGGTCAGGATCACGGTAGACAGGGACGAACTCTGGTGGAAAACGTCCGCGATCCGCACCGAGTTGGTGACCACCGTGATCCGCGGCCCGGCGGACAGCAGCTGGGCCAGCGCCCACGTGGTGGTGCCCGCGCTGAGCCCCACCGCCATGCCCTCGCGCACTTGTGCGGCCGCCTCCTGGGCAATCGCCATCTTCTCGTCCTTGAGCTGGGTCACCTTCAGCTCGAAGCCTGGCTCGTGGGTGCCGGCCCCGCCGGGCAGCTTGGCCCCGCCGTGGATTTTCTCCACGGAGCCGGCCGCGTCGAGGGCCTCGATATCCCGCCGCACGGTCATCAGCGAGACACCGAGCATCTTGGCGAGGTCCGCGACACGGACGATCCGCTCACGTTGGACCTCCGCGAGGATGGCGGAATGGCGGGCTGCGGCTAGCATGTGGAGTCCTTACAGGCTTGAGTGGCTTGAGTGGCTGGCGGACGTGCCGACCAATTGGGCGGCACGGGAACGGACGACGGCGACACCTCCGGCCGCGAGGCCGAGCCCGCCGTCGAGCTCGGCTCCGGAGAGCAGGTCGACGCCTTCCAGCGGCAGCCTGACGTCGTGGGCCCCGTGGTTAATGCAGAACGTCCAGTCAGTGCCGTCCTTGCTGCGCCGGGCAACTTCCACATTGTCCGGGAGGTCCGGAATGAGCGGCTGCACCCTGGCATCGGCGCAGACGACGGCGAGCAGTTCGCCCAGGCCCTCTGGTGCGAGCGTCGTTGCGACATAGTAGGAGCGGCCGCTTCCGGCGCGGTTGCGGGTCACGGCGGGAGAGCCGGCTGCCGGTCCCTCTTCCACGGTCGCGAGGACCTCGGCGGTGGTCGCCCGCCCCAGTTCGTTCCAGCAGGTGCCCGCCCCGAAACCGCTGAGCCGGACGCTTTCGCCGCC
Source organism: Arthrobacter sp. Bi26 (assembly GCF_918697925.1). GTDB lineage: Bacteria > Actinomycetota > Actinomycetes > Actinomycetales > Micrococcaceae > Arthrobacter. Next base: position 10,965 of record NZ_CAKKMF010000068.1, on the reverse strand, counting down.
GCGCAGCGGAAAGAATTCTTCCATCCGGACGCCCAGCAGTGCGCTGAACGCGCCGGGGTAGCTGCCGAGCCTGATGTGGTCATTTTCGTCCACGATACCGGAGAAATACGTCACCACGAGGTGGCCGCCGGCGCGCACGTACGCGTCCAGGTTCGCGGCCCCGGCATCGCTCACGAGGTACTGCATTGGTGCGACGACGAGCCGGTAGCCGGAGAGGTCGTCGGTGCTCTGGCGGAAGTCGGTGGGGATGCCGGCACGGTAGAAGGCATCATGCCAGCGGCGGGTTTCCGCGATGTTGGAGGCATCCACGCTCGGGTGCGAGTCCAGTTCCGAGGCCCAGCGGGCGTCGGTGTCGTGGAGGATCGCGACGTCCACCCGGCCGGATGCTCCCGTCACCACCGAGCCGCTGATTTCGGCGAGGCTGCGCAGCGCCTGGCCGAGCTGGACCACTTCACGCCAAACCTTGGTGTCCGTGCCGGCATGCGGCAGCAGCCCGGAGTGGAACTTCTCGGCGCCCGCGCGCGAGGCCCTCCACTGGAAGAAGAGCGCGCCGTCGGCGCCGCGGGCAACGTGCTGCAGGGAATTGCGCAGCATCTCACCGGGCGCTTTGGCGATGTTGCGGGGCTGCCAGTTCACGGCAGAGGTGGAATGCTCCATGAGCAGCCACGGCTTGCCCTTGGCCCAGCCGCGGGTGAGGTCCGCGGTTGCCGCCAGTTCCTGGAAGTTTCGCAAGTCCTCGGCGATGAGGTAGTGGTCGTTGGAGACCACGTCCATCTCCTCGGACCAGCGCCAGTAGTCCACGGGCTGGTGCAGGCCCATGTTGAACCCCATGAAGTTGGTGGTCACGGGATGCCCTGAGTGTGAGCGAATGATCGCGGCCTCGGCCTTGTAGCATTCGAGCAGTTCATCGGAGGAGTAGCGGGCGAAGTCCAGCTGCTGGGTCGGGTTAACCCAGGTCCCGGAGGTGCGCGGCGGCAGGATCTGCTCCCAGGCCGAGTAGCGCTGGGACCAGAAGGCGGTGCCCCACGCGGCATTGAGGGCCTCGAGGCTGCCGTACCGGTGTTCGAGCCAGCGCCGGAAGCCGGCGGCGGCGCCGTCGGAGAAATCCGGCTGGTTGTGGCAGCCGTACTCGTTGTGGACGTGCCACATCACGACGGCGGGGTGGTCCTTGTACCGGACGGCGATCTGCTCGGTCAGGGCCGCGGCGGCCCGGCGGTATTCGGCGCTCGAGGCCGCGAACGCCTGCCGGGAACCGTAACTGTGCCGCACGCCGTCGGCCGTTACCGGCAGGGACTCGGGGTACTTGTGGCTGAACCAGGGCGGCGGCGATGCCGTGGCGTTCGCCAGGTCCACCCGGATGCCGTTCGCGTGCAGCAGGTCCAGGACCCGGTCCAGCCAGCCGAACTCGTAGACGCCCTCGGACGGCTCAAGCAGGGACCAGCTGAAGATGCCCACGCTGACGAGGTTGACGCCGGCCTCGCGCATCAGCCGGACGTCCTCGTCCCAGGTTTCCTCGGGCCACTGCTCCGGGTTGTAGTCGCCGCCGAAGGCCAGCATCGGGGAGCCTTCGGAGCCGAGGCGGGCGGTGATGTAGTCCATGTGGTTGTTGTTGTGGTTGAAGCTGTTGTCCACGTTTATCCTTTGCTGGAGCCGAGGGTCAGGCCCGCCACGAAGTGGCGCTGCAGGAGCAGGTAGATGATCAGGGCCGGTATGGCCGTGATCATGGCGCCGGCGGCGATCAGGTTGTAGTTGGAGAGGAACTGGCCCTGGAGGTTGTTGATCGCGGTGGTGACCGGAAGGCGGTCGCCGCTTTGGATGAAGAGCAGGGGCCAGAAGAAGTCGTTGTAAATGAAGATCACCTCGAGCGTGCCCATGGCGGCCAGGGCAGGGCGGCACAGCGGCAGGATGATGTCCCAGTACTGGCGCCAGACGCCGGCCCCGTCGACCAGGGCTGCCTCGGTCAGTTCGGGGGACAGGGCCTTCATGTAGTTCGAGAGGACGAACGTCACAAAGCCGATCTGGAAGGCGGTGTCTACGGCAATCACGCTGATGTACGTGTTGAGCAGGTTCCCGGAATCGCTGACGGCGTACGGCAGCTCGAAGTGCTTGAACATTTCAAAGAGCGGCGCCGCGAGCACCTGCGGGGGCAGCAAGTTTCCGGCGGTGAACATGATGAGCAGGGTGATGTTGAACTTCCAGCTCACCCGGCTGACGGCGAAGGCCATCATGGAGGCGAAGAAGAGGATCAGGAACACGGTCGGGACCGTGATGAGCACGGAGTTCCAGAACAGCTTCGCAAAGCCGCCCTGCGTCCAGGCCTGGATGAAGTTGTCGAAGTTGAAGGCCCCGCCGGTGCTGAAATACCCGTACTTGTCCGTGTCCGCCTTTGGCCGAAGGGCAGTGAAAATGGCCCAGCCCAGCGGTACCAGCCAGATAGCCGCCATGACGATGAGGAAGACGTGGGTGCCGTAGTGCCGCTTGCCCTGCTTGTTGTTGGCCGGCCGGCCCGGCCGGGGGCGGGCCCTGCCCGGACCGGAGCTGCTCTGCCGGGCGTCTGCCGGCGTGCCGGCCGCGGCGGCATCGGTTGGATGGGCGATGCTCATGCCTCTTTGTCCTTTCCGAACGCGCGGGACAGGTAGAACGTGATGGGGATCAGCGAGATGACGAGCAGGATGACCGCCAGGGCCGACCCGATGCCGATCACCTGCCCCTCGCCCACCAGGTTCTGGATGACCAGGGCGCTGATGAGTTCCAGGCCGTTTGTGCCGCGGTTGATCACGTAGACGATGTCGAAGGCCCGGAGGGACTCGATAACGGTGATGACGATGATGATGACGTTGACCGGACGCATGGCCGGGAAGATCACCCGGAAGAAGGTCTGGACCGCGTTGGCGCCGTCAATCTGGGCCGCCTCCCGCAGGGTCGGATCCACTCCCTTGAGCCCTGCCAAGTACAGGATCATGACGTAGCCGGCGTGCCGCCAGGTGGCGGCGAAGAGGGCAGCCCAGATGTTGACGCTGGAATCCCCGAACCAGTCGACGGCCTGGGGCGTGCCCGCCGTGCCGAGGACGAAGTTCAAGAGGCCGCTGTCACGGTTGTAGAACAGCTGCCAGATGATGCCGATCAGGGCCAGGGACAGCATCACCGGGGCGAAGAAGATGCTCTGGTAGATCCGCGTGCCGCGGATGTTCTGGTCCAGGAGGACAGCCAGCAGCAGCCCCAGCGGGGTGGCGACAAGTGCCAGGAACGCCAGCCACAGCACGTTGTGCTGCATGGCCGGCCAAAACGGCGGGTAATCCTGGGCGATGAACTGGTAGTTCTCGACGCCGGCGGGCTTGATGTCGGTCAGCTCCAGCCCGTTCCAGCGGGTGAAGGACAGCCCGACCGACATGAGCGTGGGGATCCAGACCAATACGAGCTGGATCAGCGTGGGGACGCCCACCATCAAGCCGAGCACCAGATTGTCGCGGCCGGACAGCCGCCGAACCCGCCGCGCTGGGGCGGCGGCTGCCTTGCGCCCCCGCGCCGACGGATTGGTAGAGACACTCATGGAGATTCCTTGCCTTGGGAAATGCAGAGGGGAATGCTGTGGAAATTGCGCGTGCGAAACGCGCGGCCAGGCGCGCCGCTACTGGGCGGCGTACAGGGACTTGGCCTGGGCTTCCAGGTTCTTCACATCGACGGTGCCGTCCTTGATGAAGGACTGCAGGGCCGGGATCATCACGTTGTTGGCCATGGCGGGCAGGGCATCGCGGTCGAAGAACTGGCTGATGTTCTTGGCGCCGCTGATGGCCTCGGCCAGTTTCTTGTTGAGCGGAGTGAACTTAGACGTATCAGCGCCCTTGGCGGTGGCGATGTTGGACGAGTCAACCGAGGCGTACACGTCCTGTCCCTCCGGGGTGCCGACGTAGGCCAGGAAGTCCCGCGCGGCTTGGTTCTGGCCGCCCTTCTTGGAGAGCAGGAGGCCGTCGATGGGTGCCTCGATGGCGTCCTGGCCTTCCACCGCGACCTCGGGGAAGGGGAAGAAGTCGATGTCGTCGGCGATTGCCTTGTCCGTGTACTGCTGGGTGAGGAAGGAGCCGAGCAGGTACATGCCGGATTTCTTGTCCGCGAGGGACTTCGCCGAGTCCTGCCAGGTCATGCCGAGGGCGTTCGGGTTCTGGTACGGCAGCAGGGCCTTCCAGGTGTCGAAGACATCGCTGACCTTCTTCTGGTCCCAGCTTTCCCGGTGCGCGGTGAGGTCCATGTGGAACTGGTAGCCGTTCAGGCGCATGTTCAGGTAGTCGAAGGTGCCCATGGCGGGCCAGCCGTCCTTGTCCGCAAATTCAATCGGGATCAGGCCGTCCGCCTTCATTTTGGCGGCGAGGGTCTTCAGCTCATCGAACGTCGTGGGGACGGTGTAGCCCTTTTCCGTCCAGAGGCTCTTCCGGTAGAAGAAGCCCCAGGGGTAGTTGTAGTTCGGGATCAGGTACATCTTGCCGTCGGCGCCCGTCGAGGCCTTTTTCAGGGCGTCGGAGTAGTTTCCGCCGACCTTTTCCCAGACGTCGTCGATCGGGGCGAGCAGTCCCTTGCCGGCGTAGTACTGCATGCGGTAGCCGGCGAACCACGTGAAGGAATCGTCCGGGCTGCCCTGGAGGTAGGTGTTGATTTTGTTCTGGAAGTCGTTGTGCGCCACCACGTTGGTGGTGATCGTGATGCCGGACTTCTTCTGGAAAGCGTCCGTCACCGCCTTGTAAGCGGCCTTGGGGACCTCGTCCGAGGAGCCGGATCCGAAGGTGGCCGTCGTGGCACCGCTGCTGGCAGGTGCGCTGCCGCCCGTGCAGGCTGTAAGCAGGGGAATGCCGGCCATCGCGACTGCTCCGGCGCCGAATGTCTTCAGCAGCGTCCTCCGGTCCCACCCGCCTTGGCTGGAGGCCCGGAGCAGTGCGTCTTCGTGCATGGTCATAATTTCTCCTTTGAAATAATGCGGGGTCGCGTGAAGCAGCTCACATAATTAGCTATCATATTCGCACAATAAAGAACGTCAAGTAGCAAAAAAGAACATTACGATGCCCGCGGCCGGCGCTGTGGGTGGCGCCGCTGCGGCATTGTCGCTGTATTTCTGCCAGGGGCAGCTTTGTCCGTTGACTTAGCACCGACCCGCTCTTAGCGTTAAGCCCCTCAGGGTGCCGACGTGGTCCGCCGGTTGGCGGTGGTGCCCGGATCCGCGGATACATGGCGAAAACCCAGGTGCACCCATGAAGATCAAGTCCACAGCCGCCGCCACGCTGCTCATCCTGCTGTTCCTGGGTGGATTGCTCGGCGGCGCATCCGCGCCGGCCGCGGCGGTCGGTGCCACGTATTACGTGGGCGCGGACGGCAATGACGCCAACGATGGGACATCGCCACAATCGGCCTGGGCGACCTTCGATATGGTCAACGCCACCATTCTGCGGCCCGGGGACTCGGTCAGCTTTCGCCGCGGAGATGTCTTTTCCGGGGGCCTTGTGGTCGGCAACAGCGGCACCAGCCGGCTCAGGATCACCCTGAATGCCTACGGAAGCGGCGATCTGCCTGTCGTTACCGGGGGGCTGGCGGGTACTTGCGTCAGGCTCGACGGCGACTACATCACCGTGGACGGCTTGCGGACGGAATCGTGCGGCTATGCGGGCTTCAGCATCTACGGCGACCACGGTTCCATACGGAATTCCGCCGCGGACAAGAACGCCGCGGGTATCAAGGTGAGCGAGGGCTCCGACTTTGGCAGTTACGCCAACAACACACTCGCTGACAACAGCATCATGAACGTCAACACCCAGGGGGAGCGGTGCGGCACCGCGACAGCCGTGAAGTGCACCGATGATTCGGGTGCCTTCGGCTTCCTGGTCAACGGGAGCGACAATGAGTTCTCCGGCAACACCATCACCGGCTCCACCGCGTTGTCCTACGACTTTGGCCACGACGGCAGCGCGTTCGAAATCTTCAACGGCAACCGGAACAGGATCCACCACAACGTGGCTGTGGATAACAACGTCTTCTCCGAACTGGGGCGCGGAAGGGGCGGAACTGCCGACGGCAACACCTTTAGCTACAACCTCGTCCGATCCACCTGCGGCCCCAATTGTTCCCAGGCCATGGGGCTGATTGCGCGCGGCAGGACGTCGTCCTTCGGCCCGACCAACGGCACCACGTTCGAATACAACACCGTATGGCTGGACGGCCCGGACTCTCAGGCCTTTGTCTGCCACGCGTCATGCCCGGCTTCGACCGTCATCCGGGGAAACATCCTGGTAGCCGCCCGCAACGCGCTGTGGATGGACAGCTCTGGCTGGACGGAGCAAGGGAACGTCCTCAACGGCCCCATCAACATCGTTCCCAGCGCCACCTCCACCACCGAACCGGCCGACTTTGTGAATGCACCCGCCGATCTCCACCTTTCGGGCGTGAGCCCGGCCATTGACCGGGCCGGGATCAGCCCGTTCCCCATGGATCTGGACGGGCGGTCGGCCAACCAAAAGACCGACTGCCAGGGCGGTGGCGCGGCCGATGCGGGAACCTACGAATACAGGCCAGCCAACTGCTGAAACGCGTGGCGGGGCGGCTGCTCTGATGCCGGCCGGGCCGGCGCTGCGCAGTGCCCATCCTTGACAAGCAGCAACTGAACCGGACGTCGCCCACGCGGCCGGCGTCAGCAAGGGTGCCGTGCCTACGCCCTCAACGGCCAGCCCGGGGTGAGCCCGGACACCCGGGAGCGCATCCTCAGGGTGGCCAAGGACCTCGGCTGGAAGCCGAGCCTCCGGGTGAAAGGACTGTCCTCAGCAAAGGCCTATGCGCTGGGCCTGGTGGTGGCCCGGGACCCTTCCCTGCTGGGAACCGACCCGTTCTTCCCGGCCTTCATCGCCGGGATCGAGACCGCGCTCGCCGAGCACGACTACACCCTGGTCCTGAGCGTCGCCACGGCTCCGGGCGCCGAGCACAGCTAGCTCCCAACGCACTGTTTTGTTCCCGGCGGCCATCTCCCGGGCGGCCATGTTCCCGGCGGCCAGCAGACGTTACATACCTGCAACCGCCGGGACACCCGGGCGAAACTGGGTCAGGAGGATACTGGAACTACGCCCTCCCGAGGACGATTCTCATGCAGCATTGGGGACTATTCGAAGGACTCCGCGCATGCCCACTCCGCTCAACCAGTCCTTGGCTGACTCTGCCCTCCTGACCAAATCCCTCCCGCTGGGCCTGCTCCGGGCCTTCGTGCAGACTGACGCCGCCGACGACGGGCTGACGCCGCAACTGCTGGCTGAGCTCAAGATCCTGGCCCGCACCCCGGGGCTACTGGTGGCGTGCAACTATGGCGGAACCCTCTGCGCGGCGGAAGGGATCTCGACCGAGACCCTGCCGCTGGCCAGCGCCGCGATCGCCCTCCGCGCGCTCGCCGCCCTGCCCAATACGCACGCCGCCGTCATTTCCGGCCGGTCCCTCCGCGACCTCGCAGCAGTCTCACGCCTGCCCGCCGAGGTACATCTGGTGGGCTCGCACGGTGCCGAGTTCGACATGGGCTACGCCCACAGCCTCTCGCTGGCCACGGAGTCCGTGCTCCAGCAGGCCCACCAGGCACTCGCCGAAACGGTCGGCGCGTACCGGGGCATCAGCATCGAACGCAAACCCGTCGCGGTGTCCGTCCACACGCGGTCCGCGGCGCCGGACATCGTTGCCCTGGCCACCGGGAAGGCCTCGCACATCGCCCAGGACCTTGGGCTCCACTTCATCGTGGACGGCTCAGTGCTGGACCTTTCGGTCGTCGAACCGTCCAAGGCTGCGGCCATGGAGCACCTGCGCTCCGTGCTCGGCGTCAGTGCCGCCCTCTACGCCGGCGACGCGTCCAGCGATGAGCTGGCCATGGCAACGCTGCGCGGACCGGACATGGCGCTGCGCGTGGGGGAGGGGCCCAGCGTGGCGAACCACAGGCTCCGGGACACGGAGTCGTTTGCCCGGGTCCTGGCGATCCTGTTCGAACTGCGGCGGGCGTGGCTTTTCGGCGAGGACGCCGTGGGCCTGGAACGGCACTCCATGATCGGCAACGGCTCCTCCACCGCCCTGATCACGCCGGACGCGAAGATCTGCTGGATGAGCCACCCGCTGCCGGACTCGGGGTCGCTGTTTGCCCATCTCCTCGGCGGCGATGCGGCCGGCCACTTCTCCGTGGAACCGGTGAAGTCCTCCCAGGTCCTGGGCCAGCGCTACGTGGACAGCACCATGATCGTCGAAACCCGCTGGGCCGACGTCACCGTGACGGACTACCTGGAGCCGGCCCCGGAAGGCATCACCAGCCTGGTCCGGGTCCTCTCCGGCACCGGCACGGCGAGAATCGTCTTCGCGCCACGGCCGGACTACGCGAATGCGCCGTTCAGCATGGAGGCGCGCGGGCCGGAACTGCACGTCGTCGGCACCGCGGACCCCATCGCCCTTCGGGCGCCCGGGGTGGCCTTTTCCATCACCTCGGACGGCCGGCACGCCACCGCCACGGCCGACGTCGACCTGCGGGACGGGCCCGTGGTCCTCAACCTGCGCTGCGGCGACACGGAACTCCAGCCGGCGGTGCCCGAGGATGAGACCGGGCGTCGCGCCGCCGTCGCCCTTCATTCCCGGCGCTGGGTCCACGAGCTGCAACTGCCGGGCGTTAAGCCGTCGCTGGTCCGCCGGTCCGCGCTGGTGCTGCGGGCCCTGGTCCACGAACCCACCGGCGCCGTGCTGGCCGCGCCCACCACCTCACTGCCGGAGGGTATCGGCGGCACGCGGAACTGGGACTACCGGTACTGCTGGCTACGGGACGGGTCCATGACCGTCAACGCCCTCGTGGACCTGGGCTCCACCGCCGAGGCCGAGGGCTTCCTGGCCTGGCTGGGCCGGATCCTGGCCCACGCCCCGGGCCCGGAGTGGCTGCATCCGCTCTACTCGGTGACCGGGGCGCCGCTGTCCACCGAGGCCATCATCGAGAGCCTGCCCGGCTACGCGGGGTCCCGCCCGGTCCGGATCGGGAATGCTGCCGACCACCAGGTGCAGCTGGATGTGTTTGGCCCGATTGCCGAGCTGATTCATGCCCTCAGCGCCCGCCAGGGCGTGCTCTCAGATGACCACTGGGAACTGCTGGTCCAGATGGCCTCGGCCGTGCTGGCCCGCTGGCATGAGGCGGACCACGGCATCTGGGAGGCCAGACGGGCGCCGCGGCACCATGTCTACACGAAGGTGATGTGCTGGGTGGCGCTCGACCGGGCGCTGCGCACGGCCGCCCGGCATGGCCGGGAACCGCTGCCGGACTGGGAGCCCACAGCGGCGAGAATCCGGCAGGAAGTCCTGCGCGAAGGCTGGGACGAATCGGCGTCCTCCTACACCGTGGCCTACGACAGCCCGGACCTGGACGCGGCCGTGCTGCACATCGGCCTCTCCGGCCTGCTGGACGTCAACGACCCCCGCTTCCTGGCCACCGTCACGGCGGTGGAACGGGAACTGCGGGTGGGGCCCACCGTTTTCCGCTACCGGTACGACGACGGCCTGCCCGGCCTGGAGGGCGGCTTCCACATCTGCACCACGTGGCTGATCGAGGCCTACATCGCCGTCGGCCGGATCGAGGAGGCATGGGACCTCTTCGACCAGTTGGTGAACCTGTTCGGTCCCACGGGGCTGCTGCCGGAAGAATACGATCCCGGCACGGAAACCCACCTGGGCAACCATCCCCAGGCCTATTCGCACCTGGGCTTCATCCGCTGCGCCCGGCTCCTGCACGAGCACCAGAAGAACTGACCGCCACCGGAAATGACCGGACGCAGGGCCGGCCGCCACTACTCGCAGCCGACGCCGTCCCCGTCGCCGTCCAGCTTGCCGCTGTACCCCGGCTGGCCGACGTGGATGGGCGCCGCGCCGGCGGCGCGGACCGCGGCGCAGTTCGCGTAGGTCACCGCCGCAGGTGCTGCGGGGGCGGGGGCCATCTGGACCTGCGCCGGGGCGGGCTGCTGTGCGGGCGGTGCCTGCGCGGCCTGGCCTGGAGCGGAGGCCTGCTGGTTAGTGGGGGCCAGGGCGTCCGGGCAGTCGGAGAGGACCCGGGCCATGGCATCGTGCTCGGCTTGGGTCACCCAGAGCCCGTAGACGGATTTCACTGAAATCTGGCGGGCGACGTAGTTGCAGCGGTAGGACTTGTTCGGCGGCAGCCAGGTGGCGGCGTCGCCGTCGCTCTTGCTTTGGTTGGCCGGGCCGTCCACCGCCAGCAGGTTCAGGGGGTCGTTGGCGAAGGATAGCCGCTGTGCCGGACTGAGCTGCTGCGCGCCCTTCTGCCAGGCGTCGCTGAGGGCCACGACATGGTCGATCTGGACCGCGGTGCTGGTGGCGTTGCCGCGCAGGAAGTTGATGGCGGCGGCCGTGTAGGGGTCGGCCAGAACGCCGGAGAGCACCACGCAGTCCCGCGTCCCGGGCCTGAGCGCGAGGGCGGTGAGGTCGCGGCGGAGCACGTCATTGCGGGTGTCGCAGCCGTTGTGGTCGACGTCGGACCAGGCCGGGCCGAACTGCTCGCGCGAATAGCCCGTCTTGGGTGCGCGGCCCTTGACGGGCAGCGTCGCCAGCACCTCGAGGGCTTTGCTCGCAAAGGCTGGCAGCTGGTGCGGGGCGCCGACGCCGGGAACACCGACACCGGGTGTGGTGTCCGGATCCAGCGGGGCGCTGTCCGTGCCCGCTGACGCAGTGGCTGGGGCAGCCGTCACGCCGGGGCGAACGCCGGCACCAGCGGCCGTGGGGACTGCCCCGGGACCGGCGCACGCTGAGGTCGCCACCAGCAGCAGGCCGGCCAGGCCCCGGGCCATCCAGTCGACGGGGCCCATCGTCCGGCTGCGGGCACTTGTTGATGGCGTGCTGTTGGACTGGGCGCTGCCTGATTTGGTGCTGAGCAATTCTTCCCCACTTCATGCTGGTGCCCCTGGTGCCTGTGGGGCGGCTTAAGAC
>NZ_CAKKMF010000067.1 GCF_918697925.1 Arthrobacter sp. Bi26 | reverse complement strand
GTGGGCGGGGGCGCCGGCCGTGCTGTCCGGCCGGGCCTCCGGCGCCGCAGCGTTCCCGGCGGAATAGTTAAGCCCTGACGCCCACGCGACGCCGCCAATAGCCAGGAGCGCGGAGACTCCGAGCGACGTCGCCACCAGGCGCGTGCGGCGGCTGGTCATCCGGGGCTTGTCCGCGGGGGTGTTGGCCTGCTTGTTCATGGCCGGTCTCCCTTCGTGACGGGCTGCTCTGCCGGACGGGATATCGGCTGGACGGCGGAGAGTTCACGGAACCACTTCACTGACGCGAGCACGAGGAACCCGGCTGTGGCGGCGAAGATCAGCGTGTAGACGGTAAGGAAGACGGGCAGCACGCCGTAGCTGATGAAGGACAGACAGAGGACGCCGTAGTCCATCGGGATCACCAGCAGCGAACGGATCCAGGACCGCCCGCCGGGGTCCGCCACGGACACCCGTCCGCTTTGGCGCCGGAGTTGTTCGGTGAGGATCATGCCGAAGAACAGGACGGCGGACACGATTGCCGCACCCAGGGGAACCACGAGCCACCACCGGTCCACGGCGCCAAAGCGATAGAGTCCGACGGCGAGCGCGAGCGGCATTGTGGAGGTCTTCACGGCGTCGACCATGTGGTCCAGCCATTCCCCCGCGGGCGACCCGCCGCCCCGCATCCTGGCCACCTGGCCGTCGGCCGAATCACAGGCGTAGCCGACCACGAGGCACAGCGCCACACCGATGCCCAGCGCGCCGGAGGGCGGGAAGATCATCAGCAGGGCGATCCCGGCGAAGGTGAAGGCCGCGCTGATGACTGTCACCGCGTTCGGGCCCAGCCCTGCCTGCATCGCGGCCGCAGCCAGGAGCCGTCCCAGCCGGCGGTTGATGTAGCGCGAATACGCCGGTGCGCTGCGCGCGGCGGTTTTCTGCCCCACCGACAGGGCCCTCACGGTGTCCCAATAGCCGGCGGCGGCACTCTCCACGTGCGAATCGATGGCAGTCACTGGCCCGCTCCTAAGATTTGCTGGGCCGAGGCCGGGGCTGAAGGCCGCCGGTAGGCGCCGCGGGCCGAATGCGCCCGCAGGCGGGCGAGGTCATGGCAGAGCTCCTCATAGCCGTCGGTGACCAGGTCCCAGTTGTAGCGGTGCGCGATCAGCCGCGCTTGTTCTCCCCGCGCGGTCACATCGGAGCCGGGGCGCTCGGCGTCCGCGACCAGCCCGGCTACATCCTCTGGATCCGAAAAGTATCGGCCGGAGCTTTCCAGGACCTCACGATTGAAGCCGACGTCGAACGCGTTGGTGGCCGTTCCCGAGCCGATGGCCCGCAGAAGCGAGGGGTTCGTTCCGCCGACCGAGTGGCCATGCCAGTACACGAGTGCGTTGGCGTACAGCTGGTCCAGCAGTTCCTGGTCCCAGATCCCGCCGACGAAGCGGACCCTGGCGTCGGCCAGGGCGTGGACGGCGCTCGTGTAGCGGTTCGAATACGGCGCTGAACCCACGACGAGGAGCGGCAGCTGCGACCCGCTGCGGACGAACCCGTCCACAATCATGTGGACGTGGTTCTCCGGCTCGAAGCGGGCCACCACCAGGTGGTATGCCTGCGGTTTGAGGTCCAGTTGCCCGAGCTTGTCCGCGTTGCCCTCGGCCAGCAGCGGTGCGCCGTACGCGAGGTAAACGGTGTCGGCGTCGAATTTCTGCCGGTAGTAGGTCTGGATCCCGACGGCGTCGGCGATCAGCGCATCCGAGAGCTTAACGGCGAGCCGTTCCACGGCGAGGTAGTACTTCCGGCCGCCTTGGCCCCACTTGGCGCGTTTCCATTCCAGCCCGTCGACGTGGGTGGCCACCGGGATGCCCACCGTCCGGAAAACCGGCAGGTAGGGTGCGTTGGCGGCGTTGAAGAGGATTGCCGCATCCGGCCGGTGCCGGAGCAGATGGGCGACCGACAGTCCGGTGTGGCTCAATGTCTCCAGGGACCGTTTGCGCATCGCCGGGAGGTGCACCAGTTCCATGCCCAGGTGCTCGGAGGGCTTGTCCGTGCCGTCCCCCGTGTCGCGGCAGTAGACGGTGATGCGGTGGCCGCGCTGCACCAGGCGCTGGCCGATTTCCTCGATGGCGGTTTCGAAGCCGCCGTAGCGGGCCGGGACACCACGCGTCCCCACCATGGCGACGTGCAGGCCGCTCACCGCCTCGCTCCTTGCCTGAGCTGCGACGGCGAGGCGGACTGGTTGATCAGTTCCAGGGCCGTGCGCAGGGCCGAACTGGAGGTGTGCACGGTGTACGGGAAGTAGATGACCTCGACGCCGACGGCGCCAAAGGCCGCCTGCAGCCGGTCGCCTTTCGCTGTGCCCCTCCAGTCGTCGCCCTTGAAGAAGACGTTGAAACGCAGTTCCTCCCAGACCTGGAGCTTGTCCGGGACAACTTCGGCGAAGACCTTGTCCACGTAGCCGATGCTGGCGACGATTTCCATCCTCTCGGCGAGGGGGACCAGAGGCAGCCTGCCCTTGACCTGCCCCAGGATTTCGTCGGCCACGACCCCGGCAATCAGGTAGTCGCATTGGCTCTTGGCGTGCTTGAGGATGTTCAGGTGCCCGATGTGGAACAGGTCAAAAGCCCCCGGGGCATATCCAATTTTGAGACCCATTGTGTTCTGCTGCCTTCCCGTTTGACGCCGGCCCAGTACCGGTGTGTAGTGCGAATAATGCGAATAGTGCGTTTAGTAGGCCCCCACCGGATGAAGAATGACTCTGAGCGTTCGCCAGAGGATCATGATGTCGCCGGTCAGTGACCAGTTCTCCACGTAGTAGAGGTCCCAGCGGATGCTCTCGTCCCAGCCCAGAGTGGACCGTCCGTTGATTTGCCACAGACCCGTAATGCCTGGCTTGATCAGGAGCCGCCGGCTCACATCCCCCTCGTAGCCCGCGACTTCACCGGGCAGCGGCGGCCGTGGCCCCACCAGGCTCATGTCGCCCTTGAGGACGTTCCAGAACTGCGGCAGCTCGTCGAGCGAATACTTCCTGAGCCAGTGACCGCAGGTAGTGATCCGGGGATCGTTCTTGAGCTTGAAAAGCAGCCCCGCCGCCTCGTTGCGGTCCTGCAGCGCTGCCAGGTCCTGTTCCGCGGTGGTGACCATGGAGCGGAATTTGATCATCTTGAACCGCTCGCCATTGCGTCCCACCCGTTCCTGGCGGAAGAACACCGGCCCTTTGCTGTCGCGGACGATGATCCAGGCCAGGGCGCAAAGCACGGGTGAGAGGATCAGCAGGGCCGCCGCTGATGCCACGATGTCCACGAGCCGTTTGAGCGTGTGCTTGCCGCCGGTGAACCGCGGCAGTTCCACGTGCATGAGGGGCAGGCCTTCGACGGGCCGCCAGTGGATCCTGGGACCTGCGACGTCGGTCAGGCTCGAGGCCAGGACGAGGCCTGCCCGGGTGCCTTCCAGGGCCCACCCCAGCTGCCGGATGGACCGGGTGCCGCCCTGGAGCGGTCCGGCCACCACCACGGCGTTGGCCCCTGTTTCTATGACCTTTCCTGCAACCGAGTCGACGTCGCACAGTACAGGAACCCGTTCGGCGGAAATTTTCAGGTGGTTCTCGGTGTAGCCGGCCGGCAAGGCGGCCCCCACGACTTCGTAGGCGGCCCCGGAAACTTTTCCGAACTGCCGGATCACGTATTCGACGTCCGCGGGTTCCCCCACGACGATCACTTTGGAAAGGTAGTGGCCAAAGAGCCTCTGCCGGTTCAGCCAGGCCCGCCATTGCCAGCGGTTGACTAACAGCAGCAGGGCACCGGCCGGAAGTGCGAGGGCGAAGTGGCTGCGGACCACATCGATTCCCAGGAGGATGACCATGATCGCGATGCCGCCGAACACGCTCAGGGTCGCGTCAAGGACCCGTTTGTATTCCTCGGAGCCGATTCCCAAGACTGTCTCTTCGCGGGTGCGGTGCACTTCAAGCGCCAGGACCCAGACCAGGAGGATGGCAAGGCTCGCGACCAAGTACGAGCCGCTGTCCACGCCGCGGGACAGAATGGGCTCGCCTAAGTCGAGGCGGAAAGCGTAGGCGGCCGCGACGGCGATCGCCACAATGGCGGTGTCCGTGAGCCGGAGCCAGCGACGATAGCGTTTGGCCCAGGACTTCCCTGAGTCGACACCAGCGGCGGCTGGGTCGTCGTGGCCCACGGCCGGGGCGGCGGTCCAAGGCTGGCCAAGCGAACCGGCGCTCGTGGCCAGCACTGGCGCTGGCCGGCCGGTCAAACGGCTCCCCGGCGACCGGTACCCCCTGCGGCGCTCATCGACGGCGCTCATTTCGGGTCCGCGCTTTTCGTCGGCGCGGGCCCGCGAACAGACCGGTTAAGGGAGCCGGCGGCGGCTGGGGGGAGAGCCTCGGTCTCAGAAGGCTCTGACGCCGCCGGCTCCGACCTTGGCGCACGGTTGCCGGTTGCGGCACCGTACGATTCCAATGAAGGAGTTCGGTGAAGGGAGGTTAGGACACGACCACCTCTAATGGTGGCAGTGGCTGCCTCAGCAAGCAAGATGGTTTGAGGGACCAAACTTCCCTGCAGGTCATACCCGCGGTCAATTACCGCCCTGAAGTTCCTCATTTTGAGACCTTTGTGAGTTGTTCGTGGGACTGACTTAAGTCAAGCCCCGGGACCGGATCTGCACACGAGTAGCGTTTACCCGACTTCTGTCGGCGCGCTTGCGACAGCACTACTTGGGGATACTCCCGCCGGTCCCCCGGGCCACCCGGGCTGTACGCAGCCGCCGCCGCTGCCGGTCAGTAGTTCCGGAGCGCAGGGTTCAGGTTGGGGGTTCGAGGTTCAGGTGTCAGGTTCGGGATTCGAGTTCACGGTTCGGGGTTCAGGGAGCTGTAGCCCAGCAGGTCCGCGCGCCGGCCGACACCGAGTTTGGCGAAGATCCGTGACAGGTGCCCCTCCACGGTCCGCTGCGATACGCAGAGCGCCGAGGCGATCTCGGCGTTCGTGGCGCCGCGGGAGACAAGATCCAAGACCTCGGCTTCGCGGCCGGTCAGCGCTGCGTCGTGATCGCTGTGGACGATCTCCAGCTGCGCCGACATGCCGGCCTCAACGAGCCGGTGATGGACCCTGCGCTGGACCGCGGTGAGCCTCCACCGGTCCGGGTCATCTGCCAGGATCCGTTCGGCCTGCTGGGCGGCTTCAAGGGCCAGGAGCCCGTGCCCGCCGCCGAGCGCGTCGTCGCTGATGCCAATGAGGTCGGCAGCGTCCGACGCCGATACCGCCAGCGCGTAGGATTCCAGCAGGCGCGCCTCCGGGCCGTCCACTGCCCGGCTGCTCAGGGCCAGGGCCTCGGCCTCGGCCTCGGAGACGTCGCCACCGCGGATCGCGAGCCGCCTGATGTCGGTTTCAACGCCCCGCAGGCCCTCGTGCAGTGCCTCGTCCGCCAGCAGTGCCAGGGCCGATGCGCCGCCCTGGTCCGGGGCGCCCTCGGGCTCTGCCGCCCGACAATACGCCTCCGCCAGCAGGCGAAGGGTTTTGGGCTCCCGGTAGACCGAAAGCCGGAAAGCCAGGCAATGCTGGCTGGCCTCGTAATGCCGTCCGACGGCGGCAGCCGCGTAGGCTGCCACGGCGTGTGCAAACGGCAGCAGGTTCAAGGGGTCGGCGATGGCAAGTTCCTCCACGCCCAGCCGCACTTCGGTCAGGCATTCGCGCATCCTGCCCTGGCGCAGCCTCGAGTATCCCCGCATGAGGTGGAGCATGCCGCCGCTGTACAGCAGCCGTCCCGGCTCGCGGGCCGCGTAGTCGTCGAGGACCCGGCCGAGCCCGTCCCAGTCACCGGCCCGGATCAGGTTCAGGCAGTGGCGCACCACAAGGTCCTCGAACACCAGCGGAAGCCCCAGGCTCCCGCTGCGGGCGCCGTTCCATGCTTCCCCGTCCAGGCGCAGGCCGGTCCGCAGCTGGCCCTGCGCGGTCAGTAGTTCGGCGAGGAGAGAAATTGCCGGGACGCGGATTTCGGGAGGGGTTCCGGTGGTCTCGACCAAGTCGCGCAGCCCGGTTCCGACGGCCGTGAACCTGCCGTCCCACGTGCGGCCCAGGAGCTCTGCGGCCAGTCCAGCAGCGGCGGCGCCGCCCTCCAGCTGCTCCTCCGGGGCACGTCCGGGACCGTGCGTGGAAGTCACGGCATCCCGGGCCAGCGTCGCGGCCCCGAGCCGGGCGGCGAGCAGGGCAGCCAGATAGGACGGCCGTCCGGGCCGCACCGGCCGCGCCGACTCCAGGCACACCACAGCGGCCTGCGGGCGCCCGGCAATGAAGTGGGAATAGGCGAGCTGGATGCGGGCCTCGGAGAGGAAACGGGGGTCCCTTATGGCGCCGGCGGCGCGTGCAGCTGTCGCGGGATCCAGGGCCGTGTTCGCGCCGACAGCGGCGCGGAGCAGCTGGACAGGAGGGATCTCCACGCCGCAGTCCAGGGACCAGCGCAGCCGGTTCAGATCCGCTCCCGGCACTGAGGCACGTTCTGAGGGAAGCGACAGCACGCTCGAGCGCAGGGCGGAACTGCGGCCGGCCGGGACCCGGTGGCGGATGATCTCGCCAACTATCGGGCTGGCGGGCCGGACGAGCCGGTCGTGCCCGGCGGAGACGGCGATTATTCCGGCCGTGTCGAGCGCATCAACGGCTTTGGGCCCGCTGATCCGCAGGATCTGGGCCAGGGAGAGTGGTCCTGCCAGGGCCACGATTGTGGCTGCGGTCTTTTCTTCCGGCGTCATGGAGCGCAGCTGCCGGTCAACGACGTCGGCGGCCGGAACCCGGGCCATGTCGGGGTTCGCCAGGAGGAACCATACTCCGTGCCGGCAGCCCAGTGCGCCTGTGGTGCGGGCATGCTGGATCAGGGACATCAGCATGAGCGGGTTCCCGTCGGCGGCGTCATGAAACACCGCGCTGACCCACGGCGAGACGTCGGCCCGCAGGACCTGTTCGCACAGCTGGTGGGTTCCAGTCCGGCTGAGCGGGGCAAGATCGAACTTGGCAATAATTCCGTCGTCCCACAGGGAGAGGAACTCTTCCGGGATCATCGGCCCGGGCAGGCAGGTCGCCAGGATGCCCGCTGCGCCGGTGGCTGCGGCCTGCGCGAGTTGCCGGACGGTCCCGTGGTCGAGGCAATGCGCGTCGTCGACGACGAACAGAGGGCGGTCCGCCTCAGCTCTGAGGCTGCCGGCCATTGCCTCCACGACGGCGGCATAGGAGTCGAGTTCCCGGTCGGGAAGCCCGGACAGATACGGTGCCAGTGCGCCAAAGGGAACGGCGGCCAGGGCCGGGGTGGCCGTCAGCCGGATCACGTGGCTGCGGGGCCCGAGTTCGCGGAGGGCGGCCTTGACGACGGCGGTCTTGCCCGTCCCTGCCCCGCCGACGACGATCGCACCTGAGCGGGTGTCGTCGCGCAGGCAACGCACCAGATCCTTGAGCAGTGTTGACCGCTCGATCAGCGGGGCGGTCTCAGCCAGGCTTTCCATTGCCGGTTCTTCCTGCCGCCTGTTGCCTTTCCCGGAATGCCGACGGGGAAGCCGCCCGGATTCTGCCGGGGTCAGCCGAGCCGGGCGCTGTCTGCCGGAGTTGAGATGACATCTTTGAGTTCCGATCGGCTGGCGACATGCAGCTTCGAGTACACCTGATAGAGGTGTCCCTCCACGGTGCGGACCGACACGTGCATCTGTTCCGCGATCTTGCGGTTCGACGTGCCGGCAGCGGCCCGGACGGCCACTTCACATTCCCTCGCCGTCAGGGTCGAGGTTGTGAGCGAGTGAAGACCGTTCTTGGGACTGCCGAACTTGTCATCGAGCGACTGCTGCGCCCGCTGGGCGATCCGCAGTGCGATCCGGTTGCCGGCGTCGTTCGCGCAGCTGACGGCCTTCCGGGCCGCATCCCGGGCGAAGACGGCGTTGCCGGACGCGTCGGCGTCCTTGGACGCCGCCAGCAAGAGTTCGCTGTCGGCCTCCCGCATGCCCTCGGCCAGCCGCGAGCACAGGGCCGCGTACTGCCCGGTCACCCGGCCGCCGAGACTGCCGAGCTTGTGGCCCATCTGGCGGTCTCCCAACCTGGTGGCGGCGGACTGGAACAGGAGCGCCGGAGCCACGGCCGAGGATTCGGTGTCGTTCTCCGCCTCGGCTGCCAGGGCGCGGATGGATGCTGCCCGCTGGCCGAGCTCGGCCTGGGCTGAGAGTTCGAAATAACGTGTGAGCCGTTCTGCCAGCCACGCCGCGGGCGGCCGCGGCTGGTCAAGGTCGCCCAGCAGGAGGCCGGCCGTCTCCTCTTCGCCCTGGAGGGCGGCGGCATAGGCACAGACTGCCGTGGCCAGGCCGGTCAAAGCATCCGGGTCCTGCGCCCGGAGCTGCCACCTGCCGGCCTGGAGCCGGGACAGGGCCTCGTCCAAGTGCCCGGCGTGCAGGTCAATGACCCCGTGCCCAATCTCGAACATCCCGCCGAGCCGGGTCTGCGGTTCGATGCCGCCGTAGGTCTCGTCAAGATAAACGGATGCCTCCCGGAACTTTGCCGAGACCAGGAGCAGGAGCAGGAACCTGCCCCTGATCTCCCGAACCGCCCGGTCCGTGAGGTGCAGGTTCGCTGTGGCCGCCAGGACCTGCTTTCCCAGGGCCAGTGCCGACACGACGTTGCCAGTGACGGCCAGGGCCTCGCAGCGCACACTGGCGGTCACGAGGCGCAGTTCGCTGCCCAGGTCCGTTGTGTCCACGTGCTCGGTCGCGGCCAGGACATCGGCGTAGCGTCCCTGGAATGCGGCGAGCTCGGCCTCGGCCAGGCGCAGCTGCTCGCGGCCCGCTCGCACCGCGCGGCTGTGCTGCTCCGGTTCTGCCGCCAGCCGCTCCGCGAGCTCGCGCAGCCTGGCCATAGGATCGGCTCCCGGGGCCGGGCTGCGCTTTTCCAGCTCTGCGCGCAGGAGCTGCAGGGCCGTCCAGTCGGACACAGAAAGGTCCCGGCAGGCGGCCTCATCCAGCGCCTCCAGGACCCGACGCGCGGACTCCGCGTTATTCACCAAAATATGGGCATTCACCGATTCGATAGCCGTCAGGACAGAGGTTTCGCTTCCTTCCGCCTCCTGGATGAACCGCAGCGCGGCCGCGGGGTCGGACTCGCTGTTCGCGGTGTGGGCCGCGGCCAGCGCCACTTCCGGGCGCACCTGCTCTCCACAGTCCAGCGCCCAGGCGACGCCGGTCGCGCCGCCGGCGTCCAAGGCGTCCGAGTCCTGGAGCACGGCCGTGAGCCGGCGGCGGAGTTCGGCGCTGCGGCCGGGCGGGACTACGCTGGCGACGATTCCGGCCGTCACGGGGTTGGCGACGCTCACCATCGGCGGATGGTCATGGGTGACCCGGATCAGGGCCCGCTCCTGGAGCGCATCCATGTCCTGGGGGTTGGCGATCAGCATGAGCGTCTGCAGAGAAACCGACCCGGCAAGGGCCAGCAATTCAAAGACGTCGCGCTGGCCGGTGCCAAGCCGGTTCAGGCGTGCCTTCACGACGTCCCGGATCTCGCCGGTCAGGGCAATGGGGCCGTTGCCCAGGAACCATACGCCGTCCTGGCGGAGCACTGTGCCCAGCTTGATCTGTTCCCGGGCGAGGGAATGGAGGAACAGGGCGTTGCCTCCGCTCGCGCTCCAGAGCGCCCGGGCGGCGGTCAGGGAGAAACGGCCGCCGTATTCGTGATGCAGTGTTGCTGCCGTCTCTGCGAAGTCGAACGGTCCAAGGTCTACCCGCCGGAGCAGGTCATCCTTCCACAGGCCCATGATGTCGCCGCCGACGTGGGGCATGTCCACGCACGCCGCCAGCAGGGTGACGTGGGCCCCGGCGCTCAGCTGGGCCACCATCATGCTCGAGAGTTCGTCGAGGTCATGGGCGTTGTCCACGAAGAGGACGACTCGCCGCCCCTCGGATTTGTTGTGAAGCAGCTGGGTCAGTCCGCGCAGCACCATCAGGGGGTGCTCGAGGTGGGAGGCGTCGAGGTCGTTGAGCAGAACGCTCAGTGCCCCATAGGGAAGCTTGGAGGAAATCGAGCTGCCCCTGACCTGGACTACCAGGTACTCGTCTCCGAGCTGTTCAAGGGCGCGCTGGGCGATGAAAGACTTGCCGGCCCCGTGGTCGCCCACCAGGACAATGCCGCAGCCGGACCCCGACGTCAGGGTCTCAACGATGTCGGCAACGACCTGCTGGCGGGTGAAGGGTTTGTCTTTGTGCCGGCCATATCCGTTTCTTTGCGCCGGAAAGATAGCTTCTGTCTGGCCGCTGCCCGCAGGCAAGCCGGCGTCTTGCTGGAACATATGAGAGACCTTCGCAATCAAAGTGTGAGCGGTGATACCTCAACGGTAGGGACTGCGCGTATTTTAGGTATGCGTAAGTAGTACTCGATTACGCAGCGAGTATTCAGGCCGCTCTACGTAGCTGTACTCAGTTGGACCCGCACCCCTGCAGGGTCCAAACCAAGTAGTCGGAATCCCGCTTCACGTGTCCCTGACCGTAGCGTCCCGGAAACCGGAGAATCGGCCCAGCCCAGGCCCCCGCTGGCCGCCCAACACGGCCCTAAGCAGCCCCGGCCGGCTGCTGTACGCTGGCGTCCGGCTGCTTCTCCGCTAGCGTCCGCCGATACCTGGAAGCTGCTCCCGGCCCTTCACGTTGAGCTTGGCGTAGCTGCGGTAGAGGTGGCCTTCAACCGTGCGCACGGACACCTGGAGCTCGGCGGCAATCTGCCGGTCGGTGAGGCCGCGTACCGCCAGCGCCACAATGTCGCGCTCGCGGCGGGTCAGTATGCCGAGCGAGTCATCACTCTTGGCCGCCTCCTCACCGGGGAGGTCGTCGGCCCGGTCCAGGCATCGCTTCCGCTGGGAGTTCGCCATGCGCTCCCTCAGGGTGTCGCCCGCGGCCCGGTAGGCGTGCGCCGCTGCGTCGTAGGCCAGGGCGGCAAAGGTCCACAGTTCGGCAGCTTCACAGGTTTTCGCGGCCTCAAGGTGGTCTGCGGCGTTGTCCGTGCTGATGGCTGCGGCGTAGGCGCAGATCGCGGCAGGCCGTGGGCCCTCAAGCCCGGCCCGGAGTTCGAGCAGCCTCGGTGCCGAGTCCGTGTCACCCAGGGCCAGGCAAAAGGCCAGCGCGTCGAGTTCGAGGCCGGAGGTGTCCATGTCCGGGTCCGGGTGTCCGAGCCGCTTCAGTTCCGCGATGGCGCCGGGGTAATTCCCGAGCCGGGCTTTTCCGTAAACCACGGCCATCGCGGCCAGCGAGCGCATGAACCGCGGCAAAGCCGCGGGGGCGGCCTCGAAGTCGGCGAGGAGAAGCTCCGCCTTCGTCTGGGCACCGACTTCGGCGGCCGCGGCGAACGCCATGGCCGCTGTGAGGGCGAACAGCTGCTGGGGGTCGGTCAACCGCAGGGCTTCGAGCGCGGCACTGAGGGTATTCAGGGCCTGGGCAGCCTTGCCCTGGTAGAGCAGGATGATGCCGTGGGCCGCGTGCACTCCACCGCCAAAGGAAATCAGGCTGGGCCCGGATCCGGCCACAAAGCCGGTCAGGAGCGTTTCGGCCCCCTGCCAGTCCCCGGAGTGGATTGCGGCGGCGGCGGAACGGACCACCAGGAAGTCGGTGAGGAAGTACAGCTCATCGTGATCGGCTCCGGCGGCCTCGATTGCCCGGGACATCACGGCAAGGGCGCTCACTCCCTTGCCACCGGCCAGGAGCCGCTCCGCGTCGAGACAGAGCCGGAACGCCTTTTCCAGCGTGTTCGCCGCCGGCCGGCTGGCGGCATCCGCCTCCTCGGCAGGGGCCGCCGCGTACTCGCCCGCCAGCGCAAGGACCATGGCTTCCATGGTGTCCAGGCGCTCCTTTGTGGCATGCTGAATGGCTTCGGCGTCGTCCGGCCGGGCCGCGGCGAGTCGTTCGGCGGCACGTTGGAGCACCTGTGCCCGTTTCATGATCTCTGCCGGCGTGTGGCCCAGCGCCGACATCACCGCGGCCCACAGGAGCGATCCGGCCAGGAGGCCGGGGACGGTGTTGCCCTTGCCGAAATCGGCGTCGAGGATGTCCCGCGCCGCAACGTAGTCGGAGGAGTTGTAGCGGGTCCGCGCTATCACGGCACGGGCCGCCATCTGCAGTTCCGGATCCTTGACCAGTGCGGCAGCCTTCCGGGCGAGCTCATCCTCGTAGAGCCGGCTGGCCAGCACCGCGGCCCGCAGCAGCTGCCGGTCCTCGACCTCCGCACCGCATTCGATCGACCAGCTCACGTGGCGCAGCAGCCCTTCGGCCGACGTCGGCTCGCTGTCCATCTTGCGCAGCAGGCTCTGCCGCAGCTGCAGGCTCCTCGCCGGCGAGATCAGGTTCCGCAGGGTGTCGCCGTACACGGTATGCCACAGCCGCAGCTCTCCGGTTACGGGGTCCGTCACGCGGATCAGTTCGCTGTCGATCAAAGATCCCACGGCCTCTTCGCCGGCCACAGACTCGATCAGTTCCCTGGATACCGGTTCGGCCAGCGCCACCAGGTTCAAGGCCTGACGTTCTTCCGGCGAGCGCAGCAGCAGCTGACGGCGCACGACGTCGGTCAGCCGGTCGCCGTGGCTGTTGAGGTGCCGGGTGAACAACCAGACACCGTTGCGCCGCAGCAGCGTGCCGTCGTTCTTGGCGTCGTCGAGGAGCCCGTTGAGGAGCATCGGGTTGCCGCCGGAGGCCTCCCAGAGGATCTCGGCGACGTTCGGCAGCACCTGTGAGCCCAGTTCGCCCTCCAGCATCTCTGTGGTCTGCGCGAGGGTGAGGGGGCGGAGGTCGTGCCGTTCGGCGATGCCTTCAAACCAGAGCTGCAGGAGCGGTTCCGGCAGTCCGGGCCGGGCGGCCGCGCCCACGAGCAGTTTGGCCCAGCCCGCTGCGGCCAGCTCCGCCAGGATTCCGGCCGTCGCCTCGTCGAGGTCGTGGGCGTCGTCGACGACCAGCAGCAGGGGTTTCTGGGTGACGCGCTTCTGCTCTTCCAGGTGCGCCCACAGCGTCCGCAACACGGCCAGCTGCGATGTTGCTTCCTGGACCGGCAGTCCCACGATGAAGGGGCCGAGGACACCGTAAGGCACCTTGGTCAATGACGCGCTGCCGTGGATCGGCACAGGCGTCACCTCGGCGCCCAGCTCCGCCACCACGGCTTCGATGAGCCTGGATTTGCCCATCCCGCTGTCGCCGAGGACGAACACGGCCACATGGCTGCCGCCCTGGAGGGCCTCCACTGCCGACATCAAATCTTCCGACCTCCCGGTCAAGGCGCGGGTAGGCGCCGTTCCGGGGTTTCCCGCCGGCCCCCTAGATGAGTCCAAGCAGATCACTTCGCGAAGAAACGCCGAGTTTCGTGAACACCTGATACAGGTGGCCCTCCACAGTTCTGACGGAAATGCCCACTTCCAGGGCAATGTCCTTGTTGGAGACCCCGTTCCCGGCCAGGGTGGCGATTTGCCGCTCCCGTTCCGTCAGCAGCGGACCCTTGTTGCGCGGCATGACCGGCAGCGCCGGAACGGACTCCGAGAGGCTCTCGAGCATGCTGTACGCGGCGTTAGCGCTGGCCGTCAGTCCGGCACCCTTCGCGAAGTCGAACGCGAGCGCCGCGCACCTGGCCTGGACAGCGTCCAGTTCGAGGTTCGCAGCCTGCTCGGCGGCTTCGAGCATGATCGCTGCGTCCTTCTTCCGGCTGCCGACGGCGACCGTGCGGGACATCTCAGCAAGCGGCCCCTGCCGCAGCCCGGCGATTTCCTCCATGAAGAGGAAATCCTTGACGGTTCCGTTGACGGTGGCGCCGAACATGCAGATTCCGGCGAGGGTGTGGCGGCCCTTGCGGAAATGCGCCTCCGCGGACCGTACCAGCCTGTCCTTGGCCTCGGGGTCACCGAGCCACCGGGAGGCCATGTCCAGGCAGAACTCCGTGGAACTGCTGACAGTGAAGCGGGCCGGACCGTCAGCCGAGCGGGCCCGGTCCAGGTAGATCGTGGCCTGGACCGAGTTGCCGGTCTGGGCGTAGGCGAATGCGGTGGCAGCGTAGGCCTGGCGCAGGGACTGCAGGCTCGCCCGGACCTCCAGCTGGGCGATCGCGGCCAGCAGCGGATCCAGTGCCATGTAGCCGCGGCCGGCATAAACGTAGGCGAGCCCGACGGCGAGGTCGGTGGCGGCGCTGCCGGAATGCAGCCCGTGCCCTGCCCGGCCGCTCGCGTCCTTGAGCATGTCGATGGCCTGGCGCCACAGGCCGGAGAGGAGCAGCACATTGAAGGAGCGCCAGGCGAAGTTTTCGCGGATGCGCGGCACGTTGGACCACTCGCCCAGCTGTCCGCCGATCTCCCGCATGAGTTTGCGGGCATCGAGTTCGTGGCCGGTCAGGGACCAGGCCTCCATCAGGATGATGGCCGATCTGAGCCGGTGCACGGGATCGGCGCCGGGGACGTCTGTGGTGGCCGCGGTGGTGAGCCGCTCCATCATGGGCTCGAAATCCCCGATGAAGGAGAAGTAGTTGAACTCGCAGAGATCCAGGGCCAGCGCCGCCCGGGAAAGTGCCGCCGGGGCGGCGGGCGGCTCGTCCAGGCTCAAGTCCTGGAGCCGGACCCTGGCCTGCCGGAGCAGCTCGGGGACCTGGCCGGAGCGGTCCTCCAGCCAGGCCATGCAGTCAGCTTTCGCCGCAATGAATTCGGCGAAGTTCTCGGCCGCGAGGTCGTTGACCTGCCGTTCGGAGACATCGTCCAGCGCGGACATGGCCTGCAGCGGCAGCCCGAGCTGGAGGTAGGCCGCCGACTTCTGGAGTTGCCCCTCCACCCACTCAGGGTCCGCTGGGGACAGGCTGCCGGCGCATTTGAGGGCAAACTTCGGGTCGAAGAGCTTGACGGCGGCGCTGGCAGCCGCCACAGCGTGGGCGGGTGCCAGCTGGGCGTTGCAGTCGTGGGTCCACGCCGCGTAGGCCAGCAGGTCCTCGACAGTCAGCTCGTTCAGCTCATGTTCCTGGTGCCCGGGGACCTTGTCCCGGAGCTCCAGCCGGCGCTCCACGCTAAGCCAGTTACGGACAATGTCGCCGAGGTAGCGGTCGCCCAGCGTGACGAGGTGCCGGTCCGTGCGGTCGACGACGATCTGGCCGGCCTCTTCCATGTCGGCAATAACGCCGGGGCTGTACATCCTGGCGAGCCGGGACAGGGGCAGGGTCCGGGCGCATGAGAGGACGTCAATTACCTCCCGGGCCTCGGGCGTTTCCCTGGCATACCTGGCCCGGACAATGTCTTCCAGCGCCGTCCGGCCGTCCAGCACGACCTCATCAACCAGTGTCCATACCGATCCGGACAAGACCAGGTTTCCGCGTTCGATTTGTTCCGACACGACGGCTTGCAGGAGTGTGGGGCTGCCACCGACCAGCTGGTGCAGCTGGCTCGCCAGGGCCGTCGAGACCCGATGGCCCAAGGCTGACTGCAGGACCTCCAGCGTTTCGAGTTCGGTGAGGTTGGCGAGCCGGACCTCGGCCAGCTGGCCCGAGGTGATGAGCCAGTAGAAGTCTGGCGGAAGGTCTGTTGTGCGTTGGGCCGTTGCGATCAGCCGGGCGGTCCGGGTCTGCAGCAGGTTCAGCAGGACGCCGGTGCTGAGTTCGTCAAGGGCCCCGGCGTTGTCGAGGAGGATTACGCATTGGCGGCCGGCGGCGTCGTCGCGGATCAGCGAGGTAATGCCGTGCAGGATGGCGGTCGGCGAGCCCAGGGAGCTCTGCGGGAGCCGCGCAAGGGTGAAAGCCAGGCAACCGTACGGTGTTGCCGAACCCGGACCCGAGCTGCGGAGCTGGATGGTGTACACCTCGGGGCCGAATCCCGCGAGAGCAGTCCGGCCGACGAGCGTCTTGCCCACACCCCGGTCGCCCGTGATGACAACGCCCATCCGGTCCGGCGCCAGCAGTTCGTGGCGGACACGCTCGGCATCAGCGTTCCGCGCCAAACCGGACCACCCGTGCCTCGTGACCGGACCGGCAGCATGTTCTTCTTCGGCGGGTGCCAATGTAGTGGAAACATTCCCCCAGCCCAGCGATTCCCTCGACATGTAGTTTCCTTCGTACCGCTTTGCAGACAGCAACCCCGGACTGCCCACTTAGAAGTAGCGTATCCCTATCCCCCGACATGAGAGTAGACAGATCATAGCTGGAATGCCGAAAGCTTGGAAAGGAAACCCGTAATGCGGATGCAACTAAACCGCCCGGCGCCTGCCAGGGAGCCGCGACGGCTGCGTTGGGCGCGCTTTGGCTGCGTTTAGGTTCGGGCCGCGTCTAAGGGGCCTTGGCCGGGTGGAATTTTTGCTGGGCGGCGAGCAGACCGTCCCTGACCAGGACTTCGACGGCGTCGGCCGCTGAGTCGATGAGGAAGGGAAGTTCCTTCTTTTCCGGGGCGGAAAAATCGCGCAGGACGAAGTCCGCAGTCTCCATCCGGCCGGGCGGACGCCCGACGCCCACCCGCACGCGCAGGTAGTCCTTGGTGGCCAGGGCCTTGGAGATGTCCCTGAGTCCGTTGTGGCCGCCTTCGCCGCCGCCGATCTTGAGCCGCACGGTGTCGAAGGGGATGTCGATCTCGTCGTGGACGGCAATGACATGGTCGGGGTCGATGCCGTAGAACTGGGCCAGGGCCGAGACGGGGCCACCGGAGACGTTCATGTAGGACAGCGGCTTGGCCAGCACGATCCGGGGTCCGCCGATGCCCAGGCGCCCTTCGAGGACCTGGGCGCGCGACTTGTGCGACTTGAAGCCGCCGCCGACGCGGGAGGCGAGTTCGTCCAGGAC
This sequence comes from Arthrobacter sp. Bi26, assembly GCF_918697925.1. Taxonomy (GTDB): domain Bacteria; phylum Actinomycetota; class Actinomycetes; order Actinomycetales; family Micrococcaceae; genus Arthrobacter. The sequence goes on along the minus strand of NZ_CAKKMF010000067.1, from coordinate 11,138 downwards.
CATCTGGCCGACGTTGTGCCGGTTGTGGCTGTACTCGGATCCGGGGTTGCCAAGGCCTACGATCAGCCAGGTGTCGGTCATGGATCAGTCCTTCGGTGGGACGCGGCAGGGTGGGACGGTCAGGCGGGACGTGTCCGGCGGGGCCGCCGGCTCCGGGCTGCGGCGTGGGATACGACGACGTCAGAGACGACGGCGGCCGGGCCCCAGAGGGACCCGGCCACCGGTAAAATCGCCGGAATTACTCGGCTGCTGCTTCGGCTGACGGGGCAGCCGCTTCGCCCTCTTCGCCCTCTTCGACGTTTTCGACAGACTCGGAGATGTTGACAACGAGTGCTTCGGGGTCGGCCAGCAGGGTGGAGCCCTTCGGCAGGACGAGGTCGGAAGCGTGGATGTGCTCGCCGGCGCTGCGGCCTTCGATGCTGACCTCGATGGCGGTCGGCAGGTGGGTTGCCTCGGCCTCGAGGGAGACGGTGGTCATTTCCAGGTTGTGGACGTTGCCCGGAGCCAGTTCGCCACTGAGGTGGACGGGCACGTCAACGGTGACCTTCTCGCCGGTGCGGACGGTCAGCAGGTCGAGGTGCTCGATGATCTGCTTGATCGGGTTGCGCTGGATGTCCTTGACGAGGGCCAGGTGCTGCTCGCCGTTGATGTCCAGGGTCAGCAGGGCGTTGGCGGTGCGGACAGCCAGGGTGGTGGCTTTCGCCGGCAGGGTGATGTGGATCGGCTCTGCGCCGTGGCCGTAAATGACAGCCGGGATCAGGTTGGCCATGCGGGCGCGGCGGGCGAAGCCCTTGCCGAATTCGGTGCGGACTTCTGCTGCGAGCTTCTGCTCAGACATGGATATCTCCTCGTGGGATTTCAAGCTGTGGGACTAAACGGTGTTCAGCAAGGGCGGAGGTCTGTTTGCGACCTTCAACGCCGGGCTGCTGTGCAGCTGCCCTTCAGAAGGAGATTCAGACCCAGTCGATAACGGAGACCAGCGGCCGGTTGCCCGTATATACGGAATATACGGATACCGGCGCTCTCCCTCGCCAAGGTTTCGGTACAAGGCTACCAGCGCAGGGCCCGGTTTCTAAATCCGGGCCCTGCGCCGGCCGGCTCAGGCCTGGCCGTCGAACAGGCTGGTGACGGAGCCGTCGTCGAACACTTCGCGGATGGCGCGGGCGATCAGCGGTGCGATGGACAGCACGGTCAGCTGCGGGAAGCGCTTGTCCGGGGTGATCGGCAGGGTGTTGGTGACCACTACCTCGCGGGCGCCGGATTCGGACAGCCGGCGGGCTGCCGGATCGGAGAACACCGCGTGGGTCGCGGCGATGATGACATCCTTGGCGCCAGCGTTCTTGAGCACCTGGACGGCGCCGGAGATGGTTCCGCCGGTATCGATCATGTCATCGATCAGGACGCAGGTGCGGCCTTCGATCTGGCCGACGACCGTCTTGGAGACGGCCTGGTTGGGCACGGTGAGGTCCCGGCTCTTGTGCACGAAGGCCAGCGGCGCGCCGCCGAGGCGCTCGGCCCACTGCTCGGCGACGCGGACGCGACCGGTGTCCGGCGAGACGACCGTGACCTTGTCCGAGCCGACGCGGGTGCGGATGTAGTCGGCCAGGAGCGGGATGGCCATGAGGTGGTCCACGGGGCCGTCGAAGAAGCCCTGGATCTGCGAGGTGTGCAGGTCCACGCTCATGATGCGGTCGGCGCCGGCGGTCTTGTACAGATCGGCGACGAGGCGTGCCGAGATCGGCTCGCGGCCGCGGCCCTTCTTGTCCTGGCGGGCGTAGGGGTAGAACGGGGACACGACGGTGATGCGCTTGGCGGAGGCCCGCTTGAGCGAATCGATCATGATCAGCTGTTCCATGAGCCAGTTGTTCAACGGGGCCGGGTGGGCCTGGATCACGAAGGCGTCGGTGCCTCGGACACTCTCGCCGGCCCGCACGTAGATCTCGCCGTTGGCGAAGTCGTAGGCGTCCAGGGGCAGCAGTTCGGTGCCCAGCTCCTTCGCGATCTCCTTCGCCAGCTCAGGGTGCGCGCGCCCCGCGGCCAGCACCAGCTTCTTCTCGCCGTGTGCCGTAATTTCGCTCATGATTGCTAGCCCTCTTCTGTCGGTGCCGGAGTAGTGGAGGATGTTGGGGCGACGCCCACGGCGCCGGCGGACACGGCGCCGGCGGACTCTGCCAGGGCGGCGGAGACGGAACCGGGGCGGTTGGCCGGGACCCAGCCTTCGGAGTTCCGCTGCCTGGCCAGGGAGACGACAAGGGCCCCGGCCGGGACGTCCTGGCGGATGATCGCGCCGGCACCGCTGTAGGCGCCGTCGCCCACGCGGACGGGGGCGACGAACACGGTATTGGAACCGGTGCGCACACCCGAGCCGATCACCGTGCGGTGCTTCTTTTCGCCGTCGTAGTTGGCGGTGATGTTGCCGCAGCCGATGTTGGTGTCCTCGCCGATTTCCGCGTCCCCGGCATAGCCGAGGTGGGACAGCTTGGAGCCGCGGCCGATCGTGACGTTCTTGGTTTCGTAGAACGCGCCGATCTTGCCGGTCTCGCCCAGGACGGTGCCGGGGCGCAGGTAGGTGAAGGGGCCCACGCTGGCGCGCGGACCGATCGTGGAGCCGAAGCCGTGCGTGCGGATCACCTTCGCGCCCGCCCCCACGGTGACGTCGGTCAGCGTGGTGTCCGGGCCGACGACGGCGTCGCGCGCCACCGTGGTGGCACCGTGCAGCTGCGTGTTGGGCAGGAGGCGGACGTCCTCGTCGAGCGTCACCGTGGCGTCGATCCACGTGGTGGCGGGATCCACGACCGTCACACCGGCGCGCATCCAGGCTTCGATGATGCGGCGGTTGTGTTCGGCTCCGAGCGCCGAGAGCTGGACGCGGTCGTTGGCGCCCTCTACCTGCCAGCGGTCTTCGGTGACGACGGCGGCGACGCGGCCGCCCGCGGCGCGGGCCAGGGCCAGGACATCGGTGAGGTACTTCTCGCCCTGGGCGTTGTCCGTGGTGACGTGGACCAGCGCGTCGCGGAGCACGGCGGCGTCGAAGGCGTAGATGCCGGAGTTGACCTCACGGATTTCGCGTTCGGTGCTGGTGGCGTCCTTGTGCTCGCGGATTCCCGTGACGGTTCCGTCGTCGGCACGGAGGATGCGACCGTAGCCGGTGGCGTCCTCGAGCACGGCGGTCAGGACGGTGACGGCGTTGCCCTCGACCTCGTGGGCGGCGACGAGTTCGGCGAGCAGTTCGCCGGTGAGCAGGGGGACGTCGCCGTACGTGACAACGACTGTGCCGCTCAACGGGCCTTCGGCGTCGAGCGCTTCCAGTGCGACTTCGACCGCACGGCCGGTGCCGGGCACATCATCCTGGTCCACGATCAGGGCTTGCGGATCGAGGGCGGAGACGTGCGCGGCCACGCGGTCGCGTTCATGCCGAACCACGAGGGCCAGTTCGCGGGGGTGGATACTGCGGGCGGCCTGGAGCGCGTGGCCGACCAGGGAGCGGCCGCCGATCTCATGGAGAATTTTTGGGGTACGGGATTTCATCCGGGTACCGGCCCCTGCAGCTAGGACAATCACGGCGGCTGGGCCAGTGTTCTCGGGGCTCACGTATTGGCTCTCCTTGCTTGGTTGCGCAGTGTGTCTCGCCAGTTCCGCCCATAGGACTCGAACCTATACTCCACGGCTCCAAAGGCCGGGGTGCTGCCATTACACCAGAGCGGACCGTGCCGGGCTTGACCTGTGGCACGAGAACCAATTCTGCCACGAAGGTTGACGCTCGTGCGACTCAGCGCCGCGAGAAGGGCGGCGGGCCGGTGCGGTGGCGGGGGCCGGTGACGGCCCGGTGCGGCCCGACGCAGCCGCGTGCGGCGGCACCGTAGGGCGGCTGGCCGGTGCGGGCGGCCCGTGCGGTGGCGGGTGCGGTGGCGGGGCCGGCCCCGCCGGTCGGTAGGGCATGATGGTGCAGTGATCAAGAGTGCAGGGGCATCCGGCGGGGCGGACGGCGGCAACGGCAGGCCCGCGCGTGCCCCCGGCCACGTTGCCCGGCCCCGTATGACGGGCCCGCAGCGGCGCACGCAGTTGATCGGTATCGGCCGGGGGCTTTTCGCTGTCCGCGGCCTGGACGGCACCACCATCGAGGAAATCGCCGCCTCCGCGGGCGTCTCCAAACCGGTGATCTACGAGCACTTCGGCTCCAAGGAAGGCCTGTATACGCAGGTTGTGGAAAAGGAGTTCCACATCCTGCTGGCCTCCATCAACGATGCCCTGGCCGAGGACGCCAAGCCGCGCGTCCTCGTGGAACGGGCCGCCCTTGCCCTGCTGACCTACATCGAGGACCGGACCGACGGCTTCCGCATCCTCATGCGCGACGCACCGCCGCCCCAGCCGGAACGGGCGTTCTCCACGCTGCTCTCGCAGGTGGCGGCCAGGGTGGAGCACATCCTCGAGGATGAGCTCGCCCGCCGCGGCTTCAGCCCCGCGGACGGGGCCATGTACGCCCAGATGCTCGTGGGGATGGTCGCGATGACGGGCCAGTGGTGGCAGGACAGCCGCACCCCGGACAAACGCGAAGTCGCCGCGCACCTCGTGAACCTGGCCTGGAATGGCCTGACCGGGCTGCAGAAGGATCCGGGTCTCCGCAGCCAGGACTGAATCCCAGGGGCTGGTGGGGCTCGTTTGCTGCCACGGGACATGCTCAGCGCTGGTCACGAGGAATGGACATAACACCAACATGCCCATCCCTGAGGCGGCCCGAGGGACATGACCTGCGGGATTCACGCGCTCCGCGGGACATGCTCAGCGCTGGTCACGAGGAATGGACATAACACCAACATGCCCATCCTTGGGGCGAGCCGAGGGACATGACCTGCAGGAATCACGCGCTCCGCGGGACATGCTCAGTGCTGGTCACGAGGAATGGACATAACACCAACATGCTCATCCTTGGCCCGCGCCAAGGGACATGTCCTGCGTGTTTTCAAGGCTGCAAAGGACATGTCCAGTGTTGGCCTGCTCACTGGGACATGTCCCGTGGGAGTCACACGCTCCGAGGGGCATGTCCAGCCGTGCCCGAACACACCGAGCATGTCCAACCGTGGCCGAGCACACTGGGCATGTCCCGCGGCAACCGGGCGACTACTCCCCCAGCACTTCCAGGGCCTCGAGCCATTCGAGTTCGAGGGCTTCGCGTTCCCCGGCGAGTTCCTGGAGTTTCGCGTTGAGCGCGGCGAGCTGGTCGAACTTGCTGGCGTCCCCGGCCCCGGCCGTCATCTGGGCGTGGATCTTGTCTTCCTGCTGCTTGAGTTTGCCCAGCTGGCGGTCGATCCGGTTCTTGGCCTTGCGGGCGTCGCGCTTTTCACCCTCCGAAGGGCCGCCGGCGGCCGGCGCGGCACCCCCGCCGGAGGAGGTGACGGGGTTCCCGCCGCCGGTGATCGTGGAGCCGGCGAGGGCTCCTTCGCGCAATTCGAGGTACTGGTCAACGCCGCGCGGGAGGGCGCGGATCTTGCCGTCGCCCAGGAGCGCCATCTGGTGGTCCGTGACGCGCTCCAGCAAGTACCGGTCGTGGCTGACCACAACAAGCGTGCCCGGCCAGCCGTCGAGCACGTCTTCGACGGCGGCGAGGGTATCGGTGTCGAGGTCGTTGGTCGGCTCGTCAAGCATCAGCACGTTCGGCTCCCCCACGAGCAGGCGCAGGAGCTGGAGCCGGCGGCGTTCGCCACCGGAGAGGTCCCTGACCGGGGTCCACTGCTTCTCGTTGGTGAAGCCAAGCTGCTCCACGAGCTGGCCGGCGGTGAATTCCTTGCCGCCGACGTTGAAGGAGCGCTTTTCACGCTCGATCACTTCGATCACGCGCAGGTCCGAGACGTCGTCGAGTTCCTTGACCTCCTGGGTGAGGACCGCGGTGACCACCGTCTTGCCGCGCTTGACCTTCCCGGAGCTGGGCTGGATCTCGCCGTTGAGGAGCTTCAGCAGGGTGGTCTTGCCGGCGCCGTTGACGCCCACGAGGCCCAGCCGCTCGCCCGGGGCAAGCCGCAGGGTGATGTTGTCGAAGAGCTTCTGCCCGGCGTCGCCGCCGAGGAAGTCCAGCGAGACGTTCTCAAGGTCCAGGACGTCCTTGCCGAGCCGGGCCGTGGCCATCTTGCTCAGCGCCGTCGAGTCGCGCGGCTCGGGGACGTCGGCGATCAGGGCGTTGGCTGCCTCGATCCGGAATTTGGGCTTGGCGGTGCGGGCCGGTGCACCGCGGCGGAGCCAGGCGAGCTCCTTCTTCACGAGCTGCTGGCGCTTGCTTTCGACCACGGAAGCGGAGCGGTCACGTTCGGCGCGGGCCAGCACGTAGGCTGCGTAGCCGCCGTCGAACGGGTCCATGATGCCGTCGTGGATTTCCCAGGTCTTGGTGCAGACCTCATCGAGGAACCAGCGGTCGTGGGTGACCACTAGGAAGGCGCCCTGGTTGGCGCGCCAGCGGGTCTTCAGGTGCCGGGACAGCCACGCGACGCCTTCGACGTCGAGGTGGTTGGTGGGCTCGTCGAGCATGATGACGTCGTGGTCCTCTATCAGCAGCTTGGCCAGCGCCACGCGCCGCTTCTGCCCGCCGGAGAGCGCATGGACGTTGGCGTGCCAGTCGACGTCGGACACCAGGCCGCCCATGACTTCGCGGATCTGGGGATTGCGGGCCCATTCATAGTCGGCCTGGTCCCCAACGATCGCGGCGCCGACGGTGAGGTCGCCGTCGAGCACGTCGCTCTGGTCCAGGTAGCCGATGTTGACCTCGCTGCGCTTGGTCACCCGGCCGGAGTCCGGAGTGGAGCGCATGGCCAGCAGCCGCATAAGGGTCGACTTGCCGTCGCCGTTGCGGCCCACCATGCCGATCCGGTCTCCTTCTTCAAGGCCGAGGGTAATGCCATTGAGGACGGTACGGGTTGCATACGAAACCGTGAGGTTCTCGCCGCCGAGCAGGTGTGCCACAGGGAACTGCTTTCTTAGGTGTATCGGTGAAGTAATGCGGTGGGGAGCTCGAAAAGCTCCTAAAGGAGCGTATCGGAGATGATGCGGGCCCCGTGCACCGGGCCGTGCACGGCCAGGGCGTCGAAACTGTGGTGGCGGAGCTCTTCGGCGAGCCCGGCCGCAGCGGCGGGGCTGTGCGCGAGGAACGCGACCGTGGGTCCGGAGCCGGAGACGATTCCCGCGATCGCACCGCAGGCCTCCCCGCGCCCCAGGGTCTCGCGCAGGCCCGGGGCGAGCTCGATCGAGGCACGCTGCAGGTCGTTGACCAGGACACGGCTCAGGGCGTCGGCGTCGCCGGTGCGCAGTGCCGTGATGACGCCGGGATCCACGGCTTCCGGTTCGTCCACCGCCGCGCCCTCGGCCGCGCGCAGCCGGTCCAGGGTCCGGAAAACCTCCGGGGTGGACAGGCCGAAGTCGGCGGTGACCAGGACCCAGTCCGTCTGGGCCTTGACGAGGGCCGGCGAGAGGTCGTCGCCCACGCCCAGCCCGACGGCGGTGCCGCCGAGCAGCGCGAAGGGGACGTCTGCGCCGAGTTCGGCGGCCAGGTGGGCCAGCTCGTCACGGGACAGGCCGCTGTTCCACAAGGCGTCGCAGGCCAGCAAGGTGGCGGCGGCGTCGGCGGACCCGCCGCCCATCCCGCCGGCCACGGGCACCCGCTTGGTGATCTCCAGATGGACACCGGTGGAGTGCTCCGAGACGTCGGCCATGATGGCTGCCGCCTTGTAAGCCAGGTTGCGGTGATCGAGCGGGATGTCCACGCCGTCAAGGTCCAGGGTGCTCGCGGAACTGATGCTGACGGTGATCTCGCCGGTATCGGTGCTGGTGGCCGCGACTTCTTCGTAGAGTGAGACGGCCAGGTAGACGCTGGCAACTGAGTGGTAGCCGTCCGGGCGCAACGGCCCTACGTCCAGTGAGACGTTGACCTTGCCTGGAGCCTTGACTCGAACAGTCCTCGCGGCAAAGCGCCCTCTCACTGCGTTCATGGCTCCACGCTATGGCATCGCGGCCCGCGCTCCAAGCACGGAACAGCTCCCAGGGGAACTCCTCAGGAGCTCAGAACGACTTCAGGCGACCGGCTGCGCGTGGGCTTCGGCGATTCTGGCGAACGCCGCAATGTCGATCACTTCACCGCGGGCGGTGGGGTCGACGCCGGCGGCCCGCAGGCAGCGTTCGGCCTCGGCGGCGCTGCCGGCCCAGCCTGCCAGGGCGGCCCGGAGCGTCTTGCGGCGCTGCGCGAAGGCGGCGTCAATCACGGCGAAGACCTGTTCCCTGGTGGCAGTCGTGACGGGGGGCTCCCGGCGCGTGAAGGCGACGAGTCCGGAATGGATTTTGGGTGCAGGCCAGAAGACGTTCATGCCGATCACGCCGGCCTTGCGCATGCTGCTGTACCAGGCGGCCTTGACCGAAGGCACGCCGTAGGTCTTGGAACCGGGCCCGGCCGCGAGGCGGTCGGCGACTTCATCCTGGACCATGACCAAGCCGTGCTGCAGGCTCGGGAAGCGCTGCAGGAGGTGCAGCACCACGGGAACGGCAACGTTGTAGGGAAGATTCGCCACGAGCGCGGTCGGCTCGACGGGCAGCTCGGTGACCCTCATGGCATCGGCCAGGACCAGGTGGAAATTCCCGACGGCGTCCGGCCGCCACTGGCCCACCGTGGCCGGCAGGCGCCCGGCGAGGACCGGATCGATCTCGACGGCGACCACGCTCCGGGCGGCGTCCAGCAGGCCAAGGGTGAGCGAGCCGAGGCCGGGACCGACTTCCAGCACGGTCTCGTCGGCCCGGATGTCAGCGGTGTTTACGATCCGCCGGATGGTGTTGCCGTCAATGACGAAGTTCTGGCCGAGGGTCTTCGTGGGCCGCACGCCGATTTCTTCTGCCAGCCGGCGGATATCGGAGGCCCCCATCAGCGGCGCGGGCGCCGCTCCGGGCAGGCTTTCGGGTGCGGAGGGGCTCGGTTCAGTCACCTAGGTATCCTATCCCGGCGCGGGTACGCCGCAGGCCGGGTCCGGAGCGAATCCGGACCCGGCCTGTGCGGTCCCCTGGCTGTGGTCGGCAGCCGCGGAGTCGGGCGGGCAGCGGCCGGCGGCCAGCGCCGGGCTGGCCTACGGCTCTGGCGTGCTAGCTGGAGGCGGCCCAGCCGCAACCCCAGGGCTGCAGGCCGCGCTGCGCGTAGACGCGGTTGGCGATGTCGATCTGCTGGGCCTTGGTGGCGGCAGCGGCGTTCGGGGCGTAGGCGCCGCCGCCGGAGCCGAGCCAGGTCCTAACGTCGAACTGCAGGCCTCCGTAGTAGCCGTTGCCGGAGTTGATGGACCAGTTGCCGCCGGATTCGCACTGCGCGATCTTGTCCCACATGCCCTGGTTCATCATGGCGGGGGCGGACGCGCCGGTGTTGGCGGCCGGCGTGGGCTTTTCCTTCGTGCCGACGGTCACCTTTTCGGTGACGGGCTGGGCGCTGACGGTCTCGGACACCAGGGTCCGGGAAGCTTCGCGGCCGTCCACGAGGACCAGCTTGAAGCTCTTGCTGGTGGTGCCGGCGACGCCGGCCTGGGTGACCGTCTTCTCACCCTTGAACATGTCCGCGCTCTCGGTGGTGAGTGTTTCGAAGGCAACGGGCTCGGTGGTGTTGGCCGTCTTGCTGACGTCGACGCGGGAGACCTTGATCACCATGTTATTGACCACGGGGGCGTTCCCGGGCTGGGAGACGCGGTCGCTGGCTCCGAGCGAAAGCCCGGCGTCCTCAAGCACCTTGGCCACGGTGGCCGCCGTCGTGGTGGTCGCGGCAGCCTTGCCGTCCGCGACGACGCTCACGGTCTTCGGCGTCGAGATGGAAACGAACGAGCCGGACACGGCGAGCTGGGCGTCCTTGGGCACGGAGACCTGCGAGGCGCTGGCCACGCCGAGTTCGGTCACGAGCCCTTCGACGGTGGGCGAGGTCGTGGAGATGGTCCGCTCGGCGCCGTCCAGGCTGACCTTGACGGCTTTTGCGAGGTTGACGTTGATGACGGACCCGTCCTGCACGTGGGCGTCCACCGAAGGCGAGACCCTGTCGGATGGCTGCAGTTCAACCTTGGCACCCTTGACGACCTCTCCGACGGTTCCGCCGAAGGACTGGACGGAGCTGACTTTGCCATCCACGTTGAGTGTGATCGTCTTATTGTTGCCGACGAAGGCCACGAGGCCCAGCACCAGCGCCACCAGCACCACGAGCTGCGTGCCAACCTTGACGAAGCTGAACTTTCCGTCCGATGTGAAGAACTTGACCACAATTGCCCGAATCTCTTGGACCTTCCGGGCACGGGGATAAGTGCACGTGGCCACCCTCCGTGAGCGCGCCAACGGCGGCTCCGGACAGCGTCCGGAGCGTCACGGAAAATGCGTGCACTGCCTCACCCAAAACGAGAGCGCGCATGTGGTTCGTTGGCCACAATGCACGCCCTGCTGGAGTGAAATTATCCGTAGGCCTTCCCCGACCCCGGCTAATAGTTGACCACTGTAATCGAAGCGTTATAAAGGAGCCAAGAATTTGTGCATACCCGGTATCTATCCCGCGCGGCTGAGAGGGGGCAGTTCAGTCCCAGGATCCGTACGCCCGCACGGTATTGGCGGCGATTTGCGAGCACAGCTCGGATAGCTCAGACCCAGTCACATTGGCCATGGCCCGAACCGTATACGGAACCATGTAGCTCGCGTTCGGGCGGCCGCGATGCGGGTGCGGGGTAAGGAAGGGCGCGTCGGTCTCGACCAGGACCCGGCTCGGCTCCGCGATGGCCAGCGCTGCCCGCAGGTCCGCCGCGTTCTTGAACGTCACGGTTCCGGCGAAGGACATGTACCAGCCCTCAGCGTTGCAGGTCCGGGCGAGGGCCTCGTCGCCGGAAAAGCAGTGGAAGACCACGCGCTCCGGGGCCCCCTCGTCGCGCAACACCTGGACGACGTCGTCGTGGGCGTCGCGGTCATGGATTTGCAGCGTCAGTCCGAGCCGTTTGGCGATGTCGATATGGCGGCGGAACGAATAGCGCTGGTGGGCCAGGCCCTCCCCCTCGGTCCGGAAAAAGTCCAGGCCGGTCTCACCGATCGCCCGGATCCTCGGATGGGCGGCCAGGGCCTCGATCTCGGCCAGGGCGTCCTCGAGTCCGCCGCGCCGGGCATAGCCG
>NZ_CAKKMF010000066.1 GCF_918697925.1 Arthrobacter sp. Bi26 | reverse complement strand
CCACTACAAGGGGGAGTGCGATGACGACGTCGGAGCGGCGGGTGCGGACGGTGCACACGCCGTCGGCGCGTTCGACGAGCTCGCCAAGGGCATCCGTCAGGCCGCCGTCGATCCGGTACCGGACCACAACGCGCGTGCCCAGCGGGGCGCCGGAGAGAAACTGCTGGGGCAAGGGCAAAGGCGAGCTCATCAGATCATAGTAAGACGCGGAGCATGTATGACGTTCCCGCTAGGTTCGCGGGAACAGGCTGGGAGATAATAGGCTCGGAAGTCAGAAACCCGGCGCTCAGGCCGGGAAACCATCCGGCCGTTCGCCGGAACCAACGTGGAGAGGCCAGGGACGTGACGTACGTAATCGCGCAGCCGTGTGTAGATGTCAAAGACAAGGCATGCATTGAGGAGTGCCCCGTCGATTGCATCTACGAGGGCGAGCGTTCCCTGTACATCCACCCCGACGAGTGCGTGGACTGCGGTGCCTGCGAGCCGGTCTGCCCCGTGGAGGCGATCTACTACGAGGACGACACCCCCGAAGAATGGGCTGACTACTACAAGGCCAACGTCGAGTTCTTCGACGAACTCGGTTCCCCGGGCGGCGCCGCGAAGGTCGGGAACACCCACACCGACCACCCCATGATCGCCGCCCTGCCGCCGCAGAACCAAGACAACTAGGACGGCGCTACGGTGACATCCGCGGTGCGCACCTTCGGCCTGAGCCTGCCCGACTACCCGTGGGAGGCCATGGCGCCGTATCTCGCCACGGCAGCCCGGCACGCGGAAGGAGCCGTCAACCTTTCCATCGGAACCCCGGTGGACCCGACGCCGGCCCTCATCCAGGACGCGCTGCGCGCCGCCGCGGACGCTGCCGGCTATCCCACCGTCCACGGGACGCCGGCCCTGCGGGAAGCCATCACCGGCTGGTTTGCGCGCCGTCGCGGCGTCCCCGGACTCGATCCGCAGGATGTGATGCCGACGGTGGGTTCCAAGGAACTCGTCGCGTGGCTGCCGTTCCTGCTCGGCCTGAGGCCGGGCGACGTCGTCGTCCGCCCCACGGTCGCGTACCCCACCTATGACATCGGTGCCACCTTCGCCGGTGCGGAGCAGATCGCCGCCGACGACCTCGACGAGCTCGACCCCGGCACCCGCGCCCGCGTGCGACTGGTCTGGGTCAATTCACCGGCCAACCCCACCGGCAGCGTCCGGGACATCGCATCGCTGCGACGGATCGTCCGGCAGGCGCGGGAGCTGGGCGCCGTCGTAGCGTCGGATGAATGCTACGCCGAACTCGGCTGGGGGGAGTGGGACGTCCAGTGCGGCGGCACCCCGGTCCCCAGCATCCTGGACCCGCAGGTCGCAGAGGGCTCCCACGAGGGCCTGCTTGCCGTCTATTCGCTGAGCAAACAGTCCAATGTGGCCGGCTACCGGGCGGCATTCGTCGCCGGTGATCCGGTGATCATGGCGAACCTGGTCAACAGCCGCAAGCACGCCGGGATGATCGTTCCCTATCCGGTCCAGGAAGCCATGCGGGTGGCCCTCGGCGACGACGCCCACGTCCAGGCCCAGAAGGACCTGTACAGGGGCCGGCGGGAACGGATCGTCCCGGCGCTGGAGGGTTTCGGTCTGGCGATCCGTGAGTCCAGTGCGGGCCTTTACCTGTGGGCCACCGCCGGCGAGGCGACGTGGGACACCGTGGGCCGCCTCGCGGACCGCGGAATCGTCGTCGGCCCCGGGGTTTTCTACGGCGACGCCGGAAGCGGGTTCATCCGGGTGGCGCTGACCGCCAGCGACGAGCGGATCGACGCCGCCGTCTCGAGGCTGGCCCCGGACGCGTAACAATGCTGTGACGCGTGCCACATGTGGCGTGTTTTCGGCGTTATGGACGCCTTACGGATTAGTACCACCCGCGAAGTGAAGGTACTTTTTAACTGACGATCAATGGTGGCTTTCCACAAGAAGGCAGCGCAGCCTTTGGAAATCCTGTCCGCACAGGATCCGCGGGCAGCTTCACCAGATGTTGGACCAGCTTTCGACAGAGGCCCCGATGCCTCATGAGGAGACTCCATGACTGAAACCACCAGCGCAACCCTGCGCCATGCCGGCGGCGAGCTCGAACTCCCGCGCATCAAGGTTGTAGAAGGAAACGAAGGCTACGACGTTTCCAAGCTGCTGAAGCAGACCGGCGCCGTCGCCTTCGACCCCGGTTTCATGAACACCGCAGCCACCACCTCGGCCATCACCTACATCGATGGTGACGCTGGCATCCTGCGGTACCGCGGCTACCCGATTGAGCAGTTGGCCCAGCACTCGAGCTTCCTGGAAGTCTCCTACCTGCTGATCTACGGCAACCTGCCGACCCCCACCGAGCTGGAATCCTTCGACCAGAGGATCCGCCACCACACGCTGCTGCACGAGGAGCTCAAGGGCTTCTTCAGCGGCTTCCCCCGTGACGCGCACCCGATGCCCGTATTGTCCTCGGCCGTGTCCGCGCTCTCGACGTTCTACCAGGACTCGCTGGATCCGTTCAACGCGGAACAGGTGGAAGTGTCCACCATCCGTCTCATGGCCAAGATGCCGGTCATCGCCGCCTACGCCCACAAGAAGTCGATCGGGCAGCCGATGCTGTACCCGGACAACTCGATGAACCTGGTGGAGAACTTCCTGCGCCTCAGCTTTGGCCTGCCGGCCGAGCAGTACGAGGTGGACCCGGTTATCGCCAAGGCCCTGGACCTGCTGCTGATCCTGCACGCTGACCACGAGCAGAACTGTTCCACGTCGACTGTCCGCCTGGTCGGCTCCTCGAACGCCAACCTGTTCGCGTCCGTCTCCGCCGGCATCAACGCCCTCTTCGGCCCCGCCCACGGTGGTGCCAACGAGGCAGTCCTGAAGATGCTGCGCCAGATCCAGGCCGACGGCATCAAGCCCGAGGACTACATGGAGAAGGTCAAGAACAAGGAGGACGGCGTCCGCCTCATGGGCTTCGGGCACCGTGTCTACAAGAACTATGACCCGCGCGCCAAGATCATCAAGGCCACCGCCCACGAGGTCCTCAGCAAGCTCGGCGGAAATGACGAGCTCCTGGACATCGCCATGCGCCTTGAAGAGAAGGCCCTGGGCGACGACTACTTCATCCAGCGCAAGCTCTACCCCAACGTGGACTTCTACACCGGCCTGATCTACAAGGCCATGGGCTTCCCCGAAAAGATGTTCACGGTGCTGTTCGCAATCGGACGCCTGCCGGGCTGGATCGCCCAGTGGCGCGAGATGATCAGCGACCCCAACACCAAGATCGGCCGCCCGCGCCAGCTCTACGTCGGCGAGCCGGAACGCAACTACCCGTCGCTGTAGCCCGCCCGCCTGCCACGGCAGGCACGGGACAGCAAGCACGACGCCGGCCGCGCACCTCCTTGAGGCGCGCGGCCGGTGTCTTTCTCAGGTTTCGCTGCGCCGCTGTGACCTGCACCACGTGCCCGGGGGCGCCGGTGTGCCCTCAGGCGGCGGCGGCACGGACGTGCTAAAAAAGACCAGTGCCTAAATTTGTCGACGCCGTAATCCGGCGCCAGGAAGTAGTTGACGCGGTCTTCAGGATCATCGCCGCGGATGGTCTTGAGCGGGCCTCCCTGCGGGAGGTCGCAGATGAAGCGCAGCTGGCCGTCGGCTCGGTGCGGCACTATTTCGCCAGCAGCGACGAGCTCCTGACCCACGCGTTCGCCGTGGTGGTAGACCGGATCGTCGGACGCCTCACGGACGCGGACTCCTTGCTGGGCGACCTGCTGCCAGGGTCGGCGGAGCACCAGGCTGCCCTCATGGCACTGCTGGGTGAGTTTCTTCCGGTGGACGAGGAACGGGCGGTCGACGCCTGCGTCTGGATGGCCTTCAAGAATGCGGCCCGGACCAAGCCGTTCCTGGCCGCCGAGGCCGACCGGAGCCATCGCGCGGTGGCAGCAGTCGTGGGCGGACTTATCCTGGGCCTGGCAGCCGGCGCGATCGACCCCAGCGCCACCGACGCCGATGGCCCCGCCAGAGTCGACCAGCAGGTGCTCGTCACCGAGGCGGAGCTGCTGCTGGCCGTCCTGGACGGTCTGACGATGCACGCCCTCCTGCAGCCCGAGTGGATGACGGCTTTGATGTGCAAGGACGTCCTCGAAGCCCATCTTGAGGGCCTGAACCGCAGGCTGTCGGCAGGGCAGCTTGCCGTTAACGCGTCATAACAACAGGAATAGACTGAGATAGTACGTCTTGCCAAGGGAGGCAATTGGATGCACCACACCGGCGGACCTGGCTGGCAGATCACGATGGATACTTCTGGTCCCATGCTGATTGCCCTTTACGTTCGTGACGCTGCCGGTCTGGACACTGCGGGGCACCCGGCGCTGTGCCACGCGGCCCCGAAGATCCGCGCCGCGGACCACTCTCATCTGATCGCCGAGGTTGGCGGCCCGGCGGCGCTCAAGACCGAATGGGAGGCCTGGTGGGAACAGCTGCTGAAGGCCTATCCGGAAATGTCCCCCGAGCTCTCCCCGCCTGGTTTCCGTGCCTTCGGCAATTCGCCGGCGCTCCGGCGCGTGCTGCAGGCCCACTTCGGGGCGGCCCTGACATGGGCCCGGGAACGCCGCGCGGAATACCTGGCCCTCGAGGCGGAGCGCGAAGCCAACGGCAACAACGAACTGCTGGCCGACATGGTGGAGGACCGCCTGCTTGACGTGGGACGCGCGTCAAAGGATTTCGGCCTGACGATCATCGAACTGCCGCTCGCGGAGCCGCGGGCCTGGTACCTGGAGCCCGACAAGATCATCATGAGCCGCGAGCTGTTGTCCCAGCCGGAGCTTTTCCGCAGCTACGTGCAGCCGGTGGTCGACCTACTGGTCTGAATTCGTGCAGCCCGCCGGGGCTCAGGCGCCGGGCGCGCCGGCGACGGTTACCCGGACCTGGCCGGCCGGGACTGAAGCCGGCTGCCAGCCGTCGCGGGACTGCCGGTTCCAGGCCCGGCCGTCGACCTCGACGTTGGTGATGGCGAGCTCCTTGGCGTTGGCCACTGCCCACTGCCCCACAGCCCAGGCCTGGGTCCCTTCGGCATCGACGAGCAGCGTCCGGCCGTTGGTGGACGTCTGGACGTCCCCAACCGCAGCGGTCAGCTCTGAGGTGACGGCAGCGGGATCCCCTGCGGTGTCGGCGGACCGCAGCGAGCAGTCCAGGCCTGCGGGGGTCTGGCCGCTCAGGGCGGAGGCGAACGCACGGGCCATCGGCTCATGCTGGGCATAGGCGTCCGGGTATGCCGAGCGTTGGACCTGCTGGGCGGCATCGGTGATCTCCAGCGACTCGTACCCGGAGATCTCGACGAGCGCATCGTAGAAAGCATTGCTGGCGTGGTAAGGGTCCATCACCTGCGCCGTGGTGCCCCAGCCCTGGGACGGCCGCTGCTGGAACAATCCGCGCGAGTCGGGGCCGGCCTGGTCGCCATGGCCGATGTTGCGCAGTTTGGATTCCTGCATCGAGGTGGCCAGCGCGATGCTGGCGGCCCGGGCGGGAAGCCCGCGCCGGACAGCGACGGCGGTGATGAGGGAAGCGTTGGCCGCCTGGTCGGTGGCGAGGTCATCGCCTCCGCTGCCCGCGGCCGTGCAGCGTTCGGTGATCAACGTTTCCGATCGCTGCAGGAACGCCACCGCGGTGTAGATCGCGCCGGCGACCATCGCTAGGGTCAGCAGAAGGACGATCCGGCGCCGCCAGCTCCCTCTTCGTGCCACGAACTTACTCCCTCAGGCCCTTGCGGGCTGCGTCTTCGGCTGCTTCATCGTTGGGGGTTGACCCCGCCGGGCGGTCTTCGCCGCCCGGCATACCGTACCAGCCGGTGCGGTCAGTTGGCGTGCAGGGCCTCGTTGAGCTCCACGGTCTGCCCCTTGCGGGGGAGGACCTCAACCTCGCCGGTGGTGGAATTGCGGCGGAAGAGCAGGTTCGGAACCCCGGAAAGCTCCACGGCCTTGACGATCCGGCTGGTGTCTTCACCGTCGGCGTCCTTGGGGCCGATCACACGCACACGGGTGCCGGCGGTGACGTAGAGCCCGGCTTCGACGACGGAGTCGTCGCCGATGCTGATGCCCACGCCGGAGTTGGCGCCGAGGAGGACCCGCTCGCCGAGGGCGATCTTTTCCTTGCCGCCGCCGGAGAGGGTTCCCATGATCGAGGCCCCGCCGCCGACGTCGGACCCGTCACCGGCGACGACGCCGGCCGAGATCCGGCCCTCCACCATGGAGGTGCCCAGCGTTCCGGCATTGAAGTTCACGAAGCCCTCGTGCATGACGGTGGTGCCTTCGGCCAGGTGCGCACCCAGCCGGACCCGGTCGGCGTCGGCGATCCGGACGCCGGAGGGAACCACGTAGTCCACCATGCGCGGGAATTTGTCCACACCGAAGACGGTGACGGCGCCGCGCTTGCGCAGGCGCGCCCGGGTCAGTTCGAAGTCCTCCACGGCGGCGGGGCCGAAGTTGGTCCACACCACGTTGGGGAGCTTGCCGAAAATGCCGTCGAGGTTGATGCTGTTGGGCTGGACGAGCCGGTGGGAGAGCAGGTGCAGGCGAAGGTAGGCGTCCGCCGTGTCCGCGGGTGCTTCGTCCAGGTTGATCTGGGCGAAGACAACCTTCTGCTCGGTGCCCCGGTCCGGGTCGATGCCGCCGGCGGCGATGTCGATCAGCGACTGGTCCGCGTTCTCGAGCTCGCGCAGGTGCTCCTCCGCGATTCCGAGCGCGGGCGCCGGGAACCATACGTCCAGCACGGTGGCATCACCGTTGCGGGTGGACACGGTGGCCACGCCGTAGCCGAAGGCGGAGCGGGCGTCGGTGGGCACAGCGGAAGCAGCAGTCTCAGTCATGGCCCAAGTCTAACGAGAGGGCCCGCGGGCGCTGAAACGTGAGACGCCCAAGTGACAGGAGACGCTCGCCACCTATGCATGGGGACGGCACCTGTTGCGGCCCCGCGGGAAGGCGAACAGATAAAGTGGGACGGTGACCCCCACGAACCCGCGCACCCCTGCCACTGCCAGCGTCCCTGTCCGCACTCCGGTCCACTTGGACCTCCGCCAGGACGTAGCCCTGCTCACAGCCGCCCTGATTGACATCAACAGCGTCTCCGGCAACGAAAAGGTCCTGGCAGACGCCGTGGAACATGCCCTGCGCCTGCTGCCGCAGCTGGAGCTGGTCCGCGACGGCGATTCGATCATCGCCCGCACCAACCTCGGCCGCACCGAGCGCGTCATCCTTGCCGGGCACCTGGACACCGTGCCGCTCCCCATCACCGAGGGCTCGCTCGGGACCGTGCCGGCGTACTGGCCCTCCGGGGCCCCGGGGGAGGGGATCCTCTACGGCCGCGGCGCCACCGACATGAAGGGCGGCGTCGCCGTGCAGCTGGCGCTGGCCGCCACCATGTTCGACGCCGGGGCGGCGCCGGACAAGGACGTCACGTTCGTCTTCTACGACCACGAGGAAGTCGAGGCCGTGAAGAGCGGCCTCGGCCGGCTGGTGCGCAATCACGGATCCCTGCTCGGCGGCGACTTCGCGATCCTGCTCGAGCCAACCGACGGGACGGTGGAGGGCGGCTGCAACGGCACCAGCCGCTTCGAGGTGACCATGCGCGGCGAGGCTGCCCACTCGGCCCGGGCCTGGATGGGCAGCAACGCCATCCACGCCACGGCCCCGATCCTGGCCCGGCTGGCGGCGTATGAGCCGCAGACCGTGACGGTTGACGGCCTGGACTACCGCGAAAGCCTCAACGCCGTGAAGATTAACGGCGGCACGGCCGGCAACGTCATTCCGGACAAGTGCGTGGTGGAAATCAACTACCGCTTCGCGCCGGACAAGACCCCGGACGGGGCCGAGGCCGTCGTGCGCGAACTGCTGGACGGATTCGACGTCGTGCGCACCGACAGCGCCGCCGGGGCGCGGCCGGGACTGCACCACCCCGCCGCCGCGTCGTTCGTCGTCGCCGTGGGCGCGGAGCCGAAGCCCAAGTACGGCTGGACCGACGTCGCACGGTTCAGTGAGCTCGGCATTCCCGCGGTGAACTTCGGACCCGGCGACGCGCTGCTGGCGCACAAGGACAACGAACACGTCGAGGCAGACGCCATCAGGGAATGCCTGCGGGCGCTGCGGATCTGGCTCGGCGCCTAGCAGCGCACAGCGCAAGCCAAGCACGCACGAACGGGGCAACGGCACGCAGGAAGCCCGCAACGCACAAAGGGTCCGGAACCTCCGAGAGGTTCCGGACCCTTTGTGGGTGGACGGGCTTTACTTGGCCGCAGGGATCCCGGCGACCGGCACGTGCGCCACGCCGCCGGCGGCCCGCTTGGAGCCGCGGCGTTCGAGCCAGATGGCCAGGCGGGAGACCGCCAGGTCGATCGCGATGTAAATGGCCGCGGCCACGAAGAACACCGGGAACAAGTACTGCGGGCCCAGGAAGTCGGCCATGACCTGCACGGCCCGGAGCAGCTCGCCGTAGGCGACGATGTAGCCGAGCGAGGTGTCCTTCAGCAGCACCACGAGCTGCGCGACCAGCGAGGGCAGCATGCGCCGAATGGCCTGCGGCAGCTCGATGGTCAGCCGGCACTGGAAACTGGTGAGGCCGATCGCCAGGCCGGCCTCACGCTGGCCCTTGGGCAGCGACTGGACGCCGGCACGGATGATCTCGGCGAAAATCGCCGAGTTGTAAAGGACCAGGCCGGCGACCACGGCGATGAATGAGCTGGTGGCAAAGACGAGCAGCACGAACAGCATCATGAGCACCACGGGCATGCCGCGCAGGAATTCCAGCACGATCCGGGTGGGCACCCTGACCCAGGCGTTGTCCGAGATGCGCAGCAGGCACAGGAGCAGGCCCAGCGGGAAGGCAATCACGGCCGCCACCGCCGCGGCGGCGAGCGTGGCGCCGATGCCGGCGGCGATCAGGGCCCAGACCTCGGGGAGCTGGAAGACCGCCCAGCGTTTGGGGTCGAAGATTCCCTGCTGGGCGAGGGTCATGACTGCCAGGACGAGCAGGCCGCCGATCACGATCACGCCGATGATGGAACCGATCAGCGAAATCCGACGGGCTTTGGGGCCGGGGACGTCATAGAGAACAGAGCTCATCGTGCGATCGCCACCTTTCGTTCAACGACGCTGGCGAGGTAGCCCAGCGGGATGGTTATCAGCAGGTAGAAGAATGCGACGCCGACCAGAACCCACATCACGGCGTCGCCGTTGGCGTTGGCCAGCTGCTTGCCCTGGCCGAAGAGTTCCAGCACATAGAACGCGCCGGCCACAGAGGAGTTCTTGACCAGGGCGATCAGAATGTTGATCAGCGGCGGGATCACGGTGCGCAGGGCCTGCGGCAGGATGATCAGGGAGAGCACCTGGCTGAAGTTCATACCGATGCTGCGGGCGGCCTCCGCCTGGCCCACCGGGACACTGTTGACGCCGGAGCGCACGGCCTCGGCGATGAAGGCCGAGGTGTAGGCGCTCAGGGCGATGATGGCGGCGACCTCGAACTGTTGGAACGTGACGCCGAGGCGGGGCAGAACCACCGCCGCGAAGAAGAACGCGATGGTCAGCGGCGTGTTCCGGACGATCTCGACGTACGTCATGCTGAAGCCGCGCAGCGCGGCGACGGGCGAGACGCGGGCGGCCGCCAGTACGGTGCCGAAGACCAAGGCGATAATTCCCGAGACCACGGACAAGAAGAGGGTTCGGAGAAAACCGTCCCAATACTGGGGGAGGTTTTCAATGATGACGTCCATAAGTTCCTTCAGCTGCGTTGAGGGGATTCCAGGCGAAAGACGGGAGTGGCGGCCGCCGGGCTGCGATGGATCCGCAGGCCCGGCAACCGCCACAGCCGACTAGTAGCGGTCGATCGTGGGAAGCGCGGGCGCGGTCTTGATGACGGTACCGGCGGTGTCCTCCCAGGCCTTCTTGTAGGACCCGTCCTTGTCGAAGGCCTCCAGCTGGTCATTGATCCACATGCGGAACGCGGTGTCGTCCTTCTTCAGGCCAATGCCGTACGGCTCCTTGGTGAAGGTCTGATCCGATGCCAGCTTGAAGGCGTCCGGTTCCTTGGACACGAAACCGGCAAGGATGACGTTGTCGGTGGTGACCGCTTCAACCTGCTTGTTCCGCAGCGGCTCCAGGCAGGCGGAGTACGTTGCGGCCGGCACCAGCACTGCTCCGTACTTCTCGACGATCGTCGAGGCCGGGGTGGAACCGGTCACGGAGCAGACGTTCTTGCCCTTGACGTCCTCGGGCTTGGTGATGGAATTGTTGTCCTTGTTCACCATGAGGGCCTGTCCGGCCTCGTAATACGGTCCGCCGAAGTCGACTTCGGCCTTGCGCTTGTCGTTGATGGTGTAGGTGGCGACGATCATGTCCACCTTGCCCTGCTTGATGAATTGCTCGCGGTTGGCGGAGACAGTTTCAACCCACTCGATCTTGTCGGCGGGGATGCCCAGCTTGGCGGCCACCAGCTTGCCGATTTCGACGTCGAAGCCGATCGGCTTGCCGTCAAGGCCCTTCTGGCCGAAGAGCGGCTGGTCGAACTTGGTACCGATGGTGATCTTGCCCGCGGATGCAAGCTTGGCCATGGTGGAATCGGCGGCAAAGCTCGGCTTCTCGGCTACGGGCGGGTTGGTGGTCGTGGAGGAGCTGCCGCCACAGGCGCTCAGGCTGAGCGCCAGTGCTGCGGAAGCGGCAACCAGAAGGGATTTCCTTCGGGTCAAAAATGCCTTCATGACATTCCTTTCATTGGGCGGCCGCCGTCCGGCGGCCAGGGTGCGAACTCGTAGTCGGTCAGTGTGTCAGCAGCTTGGACAGGAAATCCTTGGCCCGGTTGCTCTTGGGGTTGTTGAAGAACTCCTCCGGGGTCGCGTCCTCGACGATCTGGCCGTCGGCCATAAACACGACGCGGTCGGCCGCCTTGCGGGCGAAGCCCATCTCGTGGGTGACCACGATCATGGTCATGCCTTCCTTGGCGAGCTGGACCATGACGTCCAGGACCTCGTTGATCATTTCCGGGTCGAGGGCCGAGGTGGGCTCATCGAAGAGCATCACCTTTGGCTTCATGGCCAGGGCGCGGGCGATGGCCACACGCTGCTGCTGGCCACCGGAGAGCTGGGCCGGAAGCTTGGGGGCCTGCTGCCCGACGCCGACGCGCTCCAGCAGTGCCATGGCGTCCTTGTCGGCCTCGCCCTTGGGGACGCCCTTGACCTTGATGGGGCCGAGGGTGATGTTTTCCAGGATGGTCTTGTGGGCGAACAGGTTGAAGGACTGGAAGACCATGCCGACGTCGGCGCGCAGCTTCGCCAGTTCCTTGCCCTCCGCGGGCAGTTCCTTGCCATCGATCTTGATGTCGCCGTCGTCGATGGTCTCGAGGCGGTTGATGGCTCGGCAGAGCGTCGACTTGCCGGAACCCGACGGGCCGATAACAACAACAACCTCACCCTTGCGGACGTTCAGGTTGATGTCCTTCAGGACGTGCAACTGGCCGTAATGCTTGTTCACGGCCTTCAGGGAGACGAGAGCATCGCCGGGCACTTGAGTAGTCATAGAACGAATCTAGCGAAGATTGACGCAATATGACCGCAATCACTCTGTTTAGTGCAGATCGTGATTCAAGAGATACCTGCACGTCAGCGTCCCCTGAGGGGCCGCCGCCGGGCTCCCGCCCCGGTCCCCGGCGGCCGCCTGCGGCCGCTCCCGCGTCGACGCGCCGACGCGGCGTCGGCCCAGTTCCGCGCTAGCCTATGGGCATGAGTACCGATCCGCAGCACGGCCCCAAGCAAAACGCAGAACAGCAGCCCGCCGGAAAGCCGGCCCGCGAGGCCCGCACCACCCCGGCGCCCAACGGTATCCGCCACAAGGGCCCGCTTGAGCTGCGCCGCAAGGCCGCGAAGGTCACGATGTCCGATCAGACCTTGCTGGACACCAAGGGGCCGGGCCAGTTCATCCACACCGACCCCTGGCGCGTCCTGCGGATCCAGAGTGAGTTCGTGGAAGGATTCGGCGCCTTGGCCGATCTCGGCCCGGCGGTCAGCGTCTTCGGCTCCGCCCGCACCGTGCCGGGGAGCCGGAACTACGAGCTCGGCGTCGAGGTCGGACGCCGGTTGGCCGAGGCCGGACTGGCCGTGATCACGGGCGGCGGACCCGGGTCGATGGAGGCCGCGAACAAGGGCGCCGTGCAGGGCAATGGCGTCTCCGTGGGACTCGGGATCGAACTGCCCTTCGAGCAGGGCATGAACCAGTGGGTGGACCTGGGCATCAACTTCCGGTACTTCTTCGCCCGCAAGACCATGTTCGTCAAGTATGCCCAGGGCTTCATCGTGCTCCCCGGCGGCCTCGGCACCCTGGATGAGCTCTTCGAAGCCATGGTCCTGGTCCAAACCCGCAAGGTCACCTCCTTCCCGATCGTGCTGCTGGGAACCGCTTTCTGGAGCCCTATGCTCGCGTGGGTCCGGGACACACTGGTCGCGGAGGGGATGGTTTCGGCCGAAGACCTGGACCTCGTGCAGGTGGTGGATGACCCCGCGCTGGCCGTCGAGCTGGTCGTGGAGGGCGCCGCCCGACACCGGAACCCGAACAGCGGCTCCACCAACGGCGGCGGCACCGTGAGCACCAAGGGAAACGGCTAAGGAACGCGGGGCTGACCCGTCCGGCCGCCGGCGTCTGGCACGATGGTCTAGTGAGTCTCTTCCTGGTCTTCCTGGCGATTGTGCTGATCGGCGTCGCCGTCCTCCTGGGCACCGGCCTGGCGCCGAAAATCTTCCGCCGACACCGGGACGGCGGTGCCGGCGATTCCTTTGACGACGGTTTCGACGAGCCGGTCGCCTCCCTGCCGCCGGTGCTGCTCCCCGAGAGCGCGGCCGCGGCGGACATCGACCGTCTGCGCTTCGCCGTCGGACTCCGCGGGTACCGGATGGACCAGGTGGATCAGGTCCTCGATGATCTGCGGGACCAGATCATCGCCAAGGACCAGAAGATCGAGGCCCTCGGGGAGGAACTGGAACGCCTCCGTCCGCCGACCGAAGAGCGTCCGTGAGCCACGTGGAAGACCCGGAGACTGTCGCCGAGCCTGAGGCCCTGAAACCGCAGGGATTGAACGCGGCGCTGTGGAGCCGCATCGCGGCCGCGGGCGCCCGTATGGCGCGGTGGCCGTGGTGGGTGCAGGTCGCCGGCCTGTACATCGCCGCCCGGCTGGTCAGCGCCTGCATCTTCATGGCTGCCGCCCTGCACCAGGGCGTGAATCCGTGGTTTCCCGCCAAGCCCGACTATTGGAACTTCATCAATATCTGGGACGCCCGCTGGTATGCCGAAGCGCTCCAGGCAGGGTATCCGGCGCTTCTGCCGACCGACGACGCCGGCACCGTCCAGGAGAACACGTGGGCCTTCTACCCCCTGTTTCCCGTGCTGGGCCGGGTGGTTTCCGGGCTCACAGGCACGGGTCCGGCGTGGTCGCTGACGGCCATTGCCCTGGTCTCCGGGATAGGCGCAGCCCTCGTGGCGTACAGGATTTTCCGGCACCGGGCCACGCACCGCTCAGCGCTCTGGGGGACCGTGTTCCTGGCGACTTTCCCGGTGGCGCCGGTCCTGCAGGTGCCTTACGCCGAATCCCTCAACCTGCTGCTGCTAGGCGCCGCGCTGCTGCTCGTCATGGAGCGCCGGTACCTGTGGGCCATGCCCGTCGTGGTCCTGATGTGCCTTTCCCGGCCAACCGGGGTTCCATTTGCCGTGATGCTGGGGCTGTTGTTGCTCTACCGCTTCTGGCAGCGCCTCGCGGCGCCACGCCTCACTGCGCAGGGCTTCGCCACGCAGGGCCCCACTGCGCAGGGTCTCACAACGCAGCGCCCGGACGGCGTTGCCGTCCCCAGCAACCCGGAGCTCTGGTCCCTGGCCGGCCTCACCGCCGTCAGCGGCATTGGCGCGCTGCTGTGGCCGGCCATCGCCTGGGCCGCGACCGGCGATCCGGGCGCCTACACCAAGACCGAAACCGCATGGCGCGGCGATGACCTGGTGCCGTTCAAGCCGTGGTTCGACGCCGGCATCATGCTGTTCGGGCCGACGCTCGGCGTGCTGGCACCCTTCGTGTTCGTTGCCGCGTTCACCCTGTTGATGATGTCCCGGCCCGTGGCCGCCCTTGGCACTGAACTGAGGCTCTGGTGCTGCTGCTACATGGGGTACCTGCTGGTCTTCCTGCACCCCCAGACCAGCACGTTCAGGATGCTGCTGCCGCTGTTCCCGCTCGCCCTCAGCGCCGCCCTTCTCTCGCGTTCCCGCGCCTACCGCGGTGCCGTGGTGGTCATGTTCGTGCTGTTGCAGATCGTGTGGATTGTGTGGCTGTGGGCGTGGGCGCAGCTGCCGGGCGGAGGGGACTATCCGCCGTGACGCACAGCACCATTTCGCGGTGCCGGACCGGCGTGGCGGGACGCGCTGGAAAGTCCAACGATTAGCTACGTGCGCATTGTTACGCGATAATAGAGGGTAAGCAAGGACAGAAGCACACTGAATAAAAGCAGACTGAGTATTCGGAAGCGATCTATTTGTGAGTTTGCCTGTCACGGCGGCCTGGAGGGCTGCCGGGCGGCTTGATTGGCCAAGCGGACGCAGCCCGGCCGGGCTGGTATGTCAGGGACTAATGGAGGGGATATTCCTTATGGCGGCAATGAAACCACGCACCGGCGACGGCCCAATGGAAGTGACGAAAGAGGGACGAAGCCTGATCATGCGTGTTCCGCTCGAAGGCGGGGGGCGGCTTGTAGTCGAACTCAATGCCGCTGAGGCGACAAACCTCAAGGAATGCCTCGTCGGCGTCACCGAATAGCGTCACGCCAAGAGCTTCGCAAAAGGGCGGGGTCCCGGCCAACAGGCTGCGGACCCCGCCCTTTTCTGTCTGCGCTTGACCTCTGCGTCGTGGCGGCGACTCTTTGGCTGCTGTTTCTTGGGCTGCTACTTCTTGACGGCGATCAGCAGGCCGTCGCCGGTGGGCAGCATCGCGGAGGCAAGGCGGTCGTCGTCGCGGATGGACTTGCCGATCTGGCGCAGCACCACCGTGGTGGCTTCCCGGGCGGCCGGATTCGCGACGCGGTCCTTGTCGAGGGCATCGTTGACGATCAGCAGGCCGCCGGACTTGAGCAGCCGCACGGCCTGTTCCACGTAACTGGGGTAGCTCGGTTTGTCGGCGTCGATGAACACAAGGTCGTAGGCCCCGTCCGTAAGGCGGGGCAGGACATCGCCGGCCCGGCCCGAAATGGTGCGGGTGCGGTTGGCGGGGCTGCCTGCTTCCTGGAACGCTTCGCGGGCGGCCTTGAGGTGTTCGACGTCGACGTCGATGGTGGTCAGGACAGCCTGCGGGCCCAGCCCGCGCAGGATGCACACGCCGGACACTCCCGCGCCGGTGCCGATCTCCACCGCGGTCTGTGCCTTGGACGCCGCCGCCAGCACAGTCAGCACGGCGCCCACGCCGGGACCGATCGGGGTCACGCCAAGCTCGAAAGACCGTTCGCGCGCGTGCAACAGGACCTCATCCTCGGCAGGCAGATCTTCTGCGTAGGACCAGCTCGTGGACTTATCGGCGCTCATGGGATATCGCTTTCTGGGCGGCAGGGGAGTGTTCACTACAGCGTACTGTGTCCGGCGGGACGGGACAGGGAGGCGCCAGCACCGTGGCCCCGGCAGGAGGGGAGCAGTTCTGCCTTCGGCGGAAGACCGCGATGGATCAGGAAATTCCCAGCTTATTTTGAAATGATGGGTATCCGCTCATCCGCGTGGTGATCGGCGTCGAATGAAGGGTGCAGGAACCTGTGCGAGCAGGCACAATTCAGGCGTAGGTACCATCCATGAGGGGAGCGGACGATGTCGATTCTGGCACCTGTCCCGGCAACTGAGGCAACTGATTCAACCGGCCAGTCACGGACCGCGGCGGAAGCCGAATGGGTCCGGCCGACCTGGGAGGAAGTGGTGACGAACCACTCCGCCAAGGTCTACCGCCTTGCGTACCGGCTGACCGGAAACAAGTACGACGCCGAGGACCTCACCCAGGAGGTGTTTGTCCGCGTCTTCCGTTCGCTGGAGAACTTCAAGCCGGGCACGCTGGACGGCTGGCTGCACCGGATCACCACCAACCTGTTCCTGGACCAGGCGCGGCGCAAGAGCAGGATCCGCTTTGACGCCCTGGCCGATGACGCCGAGTCGCGGCTGCCGGGCCGGGAGCCCGGGCCGGAGCAAAGCTTCGAATTCAACAACCTCGACGTCGATGTTCAGGCGGCGCTCGAGGAACTTCCGCCGGACTTCCGCGCCGCCGTCGTGCTGTGCGACCTCGAGGGGTTGTCCTACGACGAGGTCGCCGCCGCGCTGGACATCAAACTCGGGACCGTCCGGTCCCGGATTCACCGCGGCCGGACCATGCTGCGTGAAAAGCTCGCGCACCGCGACCCGCGTCCGGCGCAGACGGCCAAGCAGTCCCTCAAGCCGCGGCTCAAGATGCCGCGCATCGCCGGCCTCCTCTGAACCTGTCAATGGGTTTGCTGAGACGTTTACTGGGAGGCTCTGGCTGCGGGTTCTGGGGCAGGACCGGCCGTGCCAGGATCGGCGCTACGAAATGGGCCGCCGGCCGCCATGATCATGTGGAATCGTGCGCCGAATGCCGTGCCCGGCAACAGCGCGAGCGCCAGTACCTCGAGAAGCTCCGCGGCGCCGCCGTGCCCGAGGCCAGCGAGGACCTGACCGCGCGGCTCCTGGCCCGGACCGGGCAGTTGGCCGCGGAACGCGCGGCGGCAGAACGGAAAGCCCCAGCGGAGCCGGAACGGACAGACGCGGAACAGACGGCCCTGGAACGGGCAGCGCCGGAACGGGCAGACGCGGAACGGACAGACCCCGCGGACACGGCGGCGACGGAACAGGGCGGCGCCCCTCGGTGGCCCTCAGGGCAGTTCCCCGCAGAATACTCCGTGCCGGAGCGGGCAGCGACCGCCGGAACGGCAGCCGGTAGCGCCGCCCCCCGCTCACAGGGCGAACGCCGCCGCGGCTCCCGCCTGCCAGTGCTGGCAGTCGGAGGAGCCGTCGCCGCCTTGGCGCTCATGACCGGAACCGCGTACGTCATGGGAGGCGACGACGCAGTCCCCGCCGACGGCGCGGGGGCTTCCGCCCTCGCGAACCCGGACATCGCCGGGCTGCCCGCCAGCGGTGAACCGCTCGGTGCGGGGGAGCTGTTCGACGCCGGCGGATCGGGCAGCCCTGGCGTCCCTGGGGCAGAGGGAACTGAGCCCCGTGTTGCGTTCGGCCTGGGCGGTGAGCCCGACTTCACCCCCGGCGGGACGCTGAGCACCGTGCAGCTTGCCGCGTTCCGCTCGCAGGGATGGACATGTCCGGAGCTGCATGACCTCGGATTCCACCTCATCTGGGCCCGCGCCGGCGCAATCGCCGGCAACGAGGTCCTGGAGCTTCGCCTCACGGACGGCCGGCACTATGCCACGGTCCTCGAACAGCACGCTGCGACCCGGGGCCCGGGTACGGCGCCCGCACCCGCCCGGGGCGAAGTTTCACCCATTAACGTGCTGACCGGACACGCCGCCGTGGCGGACGGCTTCACCCCGGCCGAGGCCGGCACGCCGTCGGCCGTACCCGAAACCGGAAATGGCACCCTCTGGGTCAACCCGGCCCCGCCCTACCGGGCCATCTACCAGACCTCCGCGGCTACGTACACGTACATTTCGGACCTGCCGGCCGAGCAGGCCGACGACGGCGTCGCCGCGCTCACCCGGGTCAGCAGCGGCACTGCGGTGCAGGCATCACGGAACGGAATTCCGGAGCGGATCGAGCGTGGACTGAGCCGAATCCTGGAGCACCTGGCCCCGTGAGGCAGGGACGGGCCGGACATGGTCGGCATTCGGCCTTCGCGAAGTCGTCGCCAGCCCGAACGAGAGGGTAATCTTCCTAAAGTGCTTGGAATCAATGGACCGGAGTTCTTACTTCTGCTGATCATCGGCCTTCTGGTGATTGGTCCCAGCAGGCTGCCCGAATACACCCAGAAACTTGCCAATATCGTCAAGGAAGTGCGCCGGATGGCGTCCGGTGCGCGGGAACAGATCAAGGAAGAAGTCGGCATCGACATCGATGAGGTCGACTGGAAGAAGTACGATCCCCGGCAGTACGATCCCCGCAGGATCATCAAGGAAGCGCTCCTGGACGACGACACCAAGCCGGTGAGCACGGGAGCCCCCACCACGGTGTCCGCGGCCGCCGCCGCCGCGACGGCGGTCGCAGAGCGCCGTCCGGCGCGGGTTATCGAGCGGCTGCCCGAGGGCGAACCGGCACCCTTCGACTCAGAGGCGACCTAGGACCCCCAGAGGCGCCTGTGCCCTGATGGCGGGGTCCAGCCACGACGCCGGGCCCGGGCGGCAGCAGCCACCAGCGGGCGCCGTCAGCGGGGCTGCAGGCCCAGCGGCATACCCTTGAGTCCGCGGGGAACGGACGCCAGCTTGCCGGCGATTCCCGCCAGGGCCACGGCCGCAGGCGTCTCCGGACGGCCCAGCACCAGCGGCACCCCGGAATCCCCTCCTTCACGCAGCAGGACTTCGAGGGGAATCTGGCCCAGCAGGGGCACGTCCTCACCTACGGTGGCCGAGAGGCGCTCGGCGAGCACGGCGCCGCCGCCGCTGCCGAACAGTTCCATCCTGCCGCCGTCGGGCATTTCCAGGTATGACATGTTTTCCACGACGCCGGCCACGGTCTGGCCCGTCTGGGTCGCGATCGCGCCGGCCCGCTCGGCAACATCCGCGGCGGCCGCCTGCGGCGTGGTCACGACGAGGATCTGTGCCTTGGGCAGCAGTTGGGCGACGGAAATCGCGATGTCACCGGTGCCCGGGGGCAGGTCCAGGAAGAGGGCGTCGAGGTCGCCGAAGTAGACGTCCGTGAGGAATTGCTCGAGCGCCCGGTGCAGCATCGGGCCGCGCCAAGCCACGGGCTGGTTCCCGGTGACGAACATGCCGATGGAGATCACCTTGACCCCGTAGGCAACCGGCGGCAGGATCATATCGTCCACCCGCGTGGGGGCCTGCGTGATGCCCATCAGTCCCGGAACGGAGAAGCCGTAGACATCCGCGTCCACGATCCCGACACGGAGGCCCTGGGCAGCCAAGGCGCACGCCAGGTTGACTGTCACCGAAGACTTGCCCACGCCGCCCTTGCCGCTTGCGACTGCGTACACCCGGGTCAGCGAGCCGGGCGCGTTGAACGGGATGCCGCGCTGGCCGCCGGCGCCGCGCAGCCGCTCCTTGAGCGCGTCGCGCTGCTCCTGCGTCATGACTTTCAAGTCCACCTCGACGCCGGTGACGCCCGGGACGGCGGACAGGGCCGCCTCGGTGTCGGCTGTGATGGTGCCGCGTAACGGGCAGCCCGCGATGGTCAGAAGTACCACGATCCGCACGCGGCCGCCGTCGGTGATCTCCACGGACTCCACCATGCCGAGCTCGGTGATGGGGCGGCGGAGTTCAGGGTCGATCACGGTGGCGAGTGCGCCGTGCACGGCCTGGTCCAGGGACGTGCGGTCCAGCGGGGTGCTCATGCGGGCGATGCTCAGCTTTCGGGGATGGTGCGGTGTGCGGGCTGGCGGACGGGGTCGGAAATGGCCTCCGAAAGGTTCTCCGGCTTGCCCTGCGGCGGCTTCTCCCGCTTGCCCTCGGAAGGGTTCCCCGGTTTGTCCCCGGCAGGCTCCTTCGCCGGGTCATCCCGCTTGCCGCCCGCCTTAACGCGCGGGATCTGCTGGGTCCGGGGGCTCCGCTGCTTGTCGCGCCGCTCCTTCATCTTCTCCTTGACCTTATCCCGCGGGGTCTCGTGGACGCCGGCGGAAGGATCGTGGTTGCGCAGTTCCTCCTGGGCCTCCAGCATGTCCTCCAGCAGGCTGCGCAGCTCGGCGCGGACGTAGTCGCGGGTGGCGACCTCGCGCAGCGCGATGCGCAGGGAGGCAAGTTCCCGGGTCAGGTATTCGGTGTCGGAGAGGTTGCGTTCGGCCCGCTGGCGGTCCTGCTGGAGCGAGACCTTGTCCCGGTCGTCCTGGCGGTTCTGCGCGAGCAGCAGCAGCGGGGCGGCGTAGGAGGCCTGCAGGGACAGCATGAGGGTCAGCAGCGTGAAGCCGAGTGCCCGTGAGTCGAACTGCCATTCCTCCGGAGCCCACGTGTTCCAGCCCAGCCAGAAGAGGCAGAACACGGTCATGTACATCAGGAACTGGGGCGTGCCCATGAAACGGGCGAACCCTTCCGTGGCATGGCCGAAGGCGTCCGGGTCGGGACGGAAATTGGGCAGGATCCGCTGCCGGCCGCTCAGGGGCGTGTCGAGGCCGCCGGTTGTCCTGTTGCCAGGACGGACATTGGAGGTCCGTGGTGCTGTGGGATCAGCCAATGCGGCCTCCAAGCTTCCTTATCGGGGCGTCGTCATCGTGGGCGCGCCAGTCGTCCGGCAACAGATGATCAAGCACGTCGTCAACAGTCACCGCCCCCACAAGCCGTCCGTCCTCGTTGACAACGGGGAGTGAGTTGAGGTTGTACGTTGCCAGCGTGCGGGCGACCTCGCTGATGTGGGCCTGGTCGGAAACCGGTTCCAGGTTCTTGTCCACCAGGTTCCCCAGCGGTTCCGGCGGCGGAAAGCGCAGGAGCTGCTGGATATGGACGACGCCGAGGAAACGTCCCGTCGGGGTCTCCAGCGGTGGCCTGGCGACGAAGATTGAGGACGCAAGAGCGGGGGAGAGCTCCTCCCGGCGGACGTGCGCGAGTGCCTCGGCGACCGTTGCTTCCGGGGGCAGGATTACCGGCACGGGCGTCATGAGCCCGCCGGCGGTGTCCTCGTCGTATTCGAGCAGGCGGCGGACGTCCTCAGCGCCCTCGGGTTCCATCAGCTGCAGGAGTTCCTCGGCCTGCGCGCTCGGGAGCTCGGCAAGGAGGTCCGCGGCGTCGTCGGGGTCCATTTCCTCGAGGACGTCCGCGGCGCGGTTGACGTCCAGGGCGGAGAGGATCTCCACCTGGTCGCCTTCCGGCATCTCCTGCAGGACGTCCGCGAGCCGCTCGTCCTGGAGTTCGCTGGCAACCTCGAAGCGGCGCTTGTCGCTCATTTCCTGCAGGGCTTCGGCGAAGTCGGCCGGCTTGAGGTCCTCGTGCGTGGCCACGAACTGGGTGGCGGCCTGCGGCTCGGTCTTGGCGCCCTGCAGTGCATCGGCCCAGTCGATGATCATGGTTTCGTTGCGGCGCAGCCGGCTCAGCGGCGAGAGGGAGTGGCCGCGGCGGACGAAGAGCTTGCTGACGAACCAGTCGCCGGAGCGGTGCCGGTCCATGGCGATGTCCTCGATGGTCGCATCGCCGCTGCCGTCCGCGAGGGTCACCCGGCGGTCGAACATTTCCGCCACCACGAGGGTTTCCGCGCCGCGCTGTTCGAAGCGGCGCAGATTGACCAGACCGGTGCAGATGATCTGGGTTTGGTCGATGGACGTAATCCGGGTCATTGGGACGAACACGCGCTTCTTGCCGGGCACCTCGACGACGATGCCCACCACGTGCGGGGCGCCCCTGGTTCCGCGGGAGAGCACCACGACGTCGCGCAGCCGGCCCAGGCGGTCGCCCAATGGGTCGAAAACGTCCAGTCCGAGGAGGCGCGCGACAAACACTCGCGAAAGATTCGTGCTCACTCCTACAGGCTACCGAGTCTGCTCTCTTTTAGCTGAATTTCCAGCCGCACACCAGCCGGATAGGTGAGAATGGGCTTATGTCAAACATTTTTGGTCCCAGGGCCGGTGCCCCCAACGGTTCGGACGAGGCCCGAGCCGTCCCGAGAGGCGACGTCGTCGGTTCCTACAACTCCTACCTGGATGCCCAGAAGGCGGTGGACTATCTGGCTGACCAGCAGTTCCCCGTGCAGATGGTGTCGATCGTGGGCAACGAACTGAAGATGGTGGAGCGGGTGACTGGCAGGCTGACCTACCCCCGCGTCGCCCTGTCCGGCGCCCTCAGCGGCATGTGGTTCGGCCTGTTCGTCGGCGTCATGCTGTCCTTCTTCTCCACGACCCCCGGCTATTTCTCGATTGTGACGTCCGTGCTGATGGGTGCCGCGTTCTTCATGCTGTTCGGCATCGTCACCTACGCCATGCAGCGCGGCAAGCGTGACTTCACCTCGACGAGCCAGGTGGTGGCGACCAACTACGACGTCGTGGTCTCCTTCGAGGCCGCCGGCGAAGCGCGGCGCCTGCTCCACCAGCTGCCCATGACGCCGCATGACGCGTCCGGTGCAACGGCCGGCGGCTACGCGCAGCACGACTACCGTCAGCAGGAACCGCAGCAGCCCAGCCCGCAGCAGTCCGGGCAGCAGGGCCATGCGCCCCAGCGTCCCGCGGGCTGGAACGATCCGTACGGCCAGAGGACTCCGGAGACCGGCGGCGAGCCAGCCGGACAGTATCAGGGCGGTGTGCCCGAGCAGGAGGGTGCCGCAGGCCCAGCCCAGACGGCACCGGCCACGGAGGAGACAGCCCGGCCCGCTGGCCGGGTCTCAGGTGTGACCTATCCGGACCTTCCGGACGGCCGCCCGCAGTACGGGGTCAGGGTCACGGACAGCGACAAGCCCGCCCCGGGCCAGGATGGCCAGCAGCACTGATTCCGGCACTGATTCCAGACGGCACTGATTTCGGGCAGTAAAATCAGGCAGCAAAAAGGGGAGGGTCCCGGATGTCCGGGACCCTCCCCTTTTCTGGTCTAAGCCTTTTTCGGAGCTACGCCTTTTTGATTTACGGCGTCTGGCCGTCCACCTCCAGGTAGATGCCCGCCATCCAGGACTCGACGTCGTCCGCCTTGCGCGGCAGTGCAGCGCTGAGGTTGACGGGGCCGCCGGCCGTCATGAGGATGTCGTCCTCGATCCGGACGCCGATGCCGCGATATTCCTCGGGGATCCCGATGTCTTCACTCTTGAAGTACAGGCCGGGTTCGATCGTGAACACCATTCCGGGCGTGAGCACGCCGTCGAGGTAGAGTTCCCGCTTCGCCTGGGCGCAGTCGTGGACGTCGAGGCCGAGGTGGTGGCTGGTGCCGTGCGGCATCCACCGGCGGTGCTGCTGGCCCTCGGCGCTGACGGCTTCCTCCACGGAGACGGGCAGGAGGCCCCATTCGGCGAGCCGTTCCGCCAGGACGGTGGTGGCTGCGGTGTGGATGTCCCGGAACTTGGTGCCCGGCTGGGCAGCGGCAAAGCCGGCGTCGGCGGCGTCGAGCACTGCCTCGTAGACCTTGCGCTGGATCTCGGAGAACTTGCCGTTGGCCGGCAGCGTGCGGGTGACGTCGGCCGTGTACAGGGAGTCGGCCTCGACGCCGGCGTCCAGCAGCAGCAGTTCACCGGCATTGACCTTGCCGGTGTTCCGCGTCCAGTGCAGCACGGTTGCGTTGTTGCCGGAAGCGGCAATGGTGTCGTAGCCGAGCTCGTTGCCTTCCTCGCGGGCCCGGGCGAAGAACGCCCCTTCCACCACGCGCTCGCCGCGGTGGTGGGTTAGCGCCCGGGGAAGAGCCTTCACGACCTCCGTGAAGCCTGCCACGGTGGCGGCGACGGCGGTCTTCATCTGTTCGATTTCCCACTCGTCCTTGAGGAGGCGCAGTTCCGAGAGGGCCTCGGTGAGCTTTTCGTCCAGGGCGTCGAGCACGCTCAGGTCAAGGTTGTCCGGGTCCTTGGCCGTGTTGTAGCGGGCTGTGTCCACGAGGGCGTCGATGTTGTCGTCAACCTTGCGGACCAGCCGGATGGAGATCCCGCCGATTTCGGGCGCACCGACGTTCTTGGTGATGGCGAGTTCGAGATCGGCTATGTCCGCGGTGGCCAGTCCGAGCTTCGCCTGGAACTCGGCCAGGGTCGGGCGTGCGCCGATCCAGAACTCCCCGGAGCGCGAATCAGCGTAGAACTGCTCGGTGTCGCGGCCGGCCAGTGGGCGGAAGTACAGGGTGGCGTGGTGGTTTCCGCCGTCGTCGCCCGCGCCCTCCGCCACCGGTTCCAGGATCAGGACCGCATCCGGTTCGTGGTCCAGGCCGAGGCCGGTGAGGTGCGCGAAGGCCGAGTGCGGCCGGAAGCGGTAGTCGCAGTCGTTCGAGCGGACCTTCAGCGGGCCGGCGGGGATGACCAGGCGTTCACCTTTGAACTGGCCTGAGATGGAGCGGCGCCGGGCTGCGGCGTGGCCCGCGACGGCGTCCCGTTCGGGGAGCTGTTGCGTGGCCGGCGCCCAGTTGCTGGCCATGAAGGCCTTGAAAGCGTCGGAGCTGGGCCGCTGTGAGCGGTTGTTGACGCGCTCTTCGAGGGGCTCGGAAGCGGAGATTAGGGTGTTATCTGCATCGTTCACCGTCCCATAGTCTCACCAGCGCCGCGGCTTAGGCCAACGGCGCGCTCGCGCTGCAGGGCGGCTGCGGGGCCCTGACACGAAGGAGGCGGGGCTTTGGATCCGGCCATCTACTAGGCTGGTGAGGTGAGGATTGACCTGCATGCGCACTCCAACGTTTCCGACGGCACCCAGGCGCCGGCTGACGTCATGGAGTCCGCAGCCGCTGCCGGCCTCGATGTCATCGCCCTGACCGATCACGATTCCACTGCGGGGTGGGCCGAGGCCGCCGCCGCTGCCCGGAAAACCGGGGTCGCCCTGGTCCCGGGCATGGAGATCTCGTGCCGCACGGCGGAAGGCATCAGCGTCCACTTGCTCAGCTACCTCCACGACCCCGCGCATCCCGGACTGCTAGAGGAAATCACGAAGTCAAAGGATGCCCGGCACACGAGGGCACAGCGGATGGTCACCCTTTTGTCCGAGGACTACCCGCTGACATGGGACGACGTGATCCATCACGTCGCGCCCGGCGCCACCCTGGGCCGCCCGCACATTGCCGACGCGCTCGTCGCCGCCGGCGTGGTGGAGGACCGGGCCGAGGCCTTCGGTTCCATCCTCACCTCACGATCGCGCTACTGGGTCCAGCACTACGCGCCGGAGCCGGCGCTCGCCGTCGAACTCGTCCGTGCAGCAGGCGGGGTCCCGGTGTTCGCCCACCCCGTCGCCTCTGCCCGCGGGCGGATCGTGGGGGAGGAGACCTACCGGGAGATGATCGACGCCGGGCTGGCCGGCCTGGAAATCTACCACCGGGACAATCCCGAGGAAGGCCGTAAGTTCCTGCGCCGCATCGCCGAAAAATACGGCCTGCTGGTCACGGGGTCTTCCGATTATCACGGCGCAGGCAAGCCCAACCTGCTGGGGGAGAACCTGACCTCCGCGGAAGTCTTTGCCCGGATCGAGGAACTGGGCACTGGCTCGTCCGTGGTCCGCTGAAGGCCCGGGACCCGGCGTTGCGCTATCACTTTGCGGCCCCTAGAGGCCGGAATAGCCGCCACAAGTGATAGCGCAACGGGCGGAGTGGCGGGTCAGGCGGGCGGCGGGGTCAGGCCGTCGGGAACGACGTGAACTGCGCCTTCGCGGCCAGGCGCTTGGCCATGACGTCGATGGCCGGCTGGTTCTGGTCCACGCACACGAACCTGCGGTCGAGTTTCGCGGCCACGGATCCGAGCGTGCCGGAACCGGCGAAGAAGTCCAGGCACCAGTCGCCGGGCCGGCTTGAGGCCGCAACCACGCGGCGGATGAGCCCCTCCGGTTTCTGCGTCGGGTAGCCGGTCTTCTCCTTGCCTGTCGGCGAAACGATCGTGTGCCACCACACGTCCGTGGGAAGCTTGCCGAGCTCGCGCTTGGCGGGGGTGACAAGTCCGGGCGCCATGTATGGCTCACGGTCCACCTCGGCGCTGTCGAAGTGGTACTTCGCCGGGTTCTTGACGTAGACAAGGATGTTGTCGTGCTTGGTGGGCCAGCGGTACTTGGCCCGCGCACCGTAGTCGTACGCCCAGATGATCTCGTTCAGGAAGCATTCCCGGCCGAAGATCGCGTCCAGCATGACCTTCGCGTAGTGCACCTCGCGGTAGTCCAGGTGCAGGTACAGCGTGCCGTCGTCGGCCAGGAGCCGCCAGGCCTCCACGAGCCGGGGCTCGAGGAAGGACCAGTAGTCGCTGAACGCGTCGTCGTACTTATGCAGCGCACCCTTGATGGTGTCGTAGGACCGGCCCTTGAACCCGACGCGGTCACCCTCGCCGCCGGCGTTGAGCACCATCTTGGTTTCCTGGCGCCGCTGGACCCTGCCGGTGTTGAAGGGCGGGTCCACGTAAATCAGTGTGAAGGCGCCGTCCGGCAGCGTGGGGAGGTATTCCGCGTTATCCGCGTGAACCACCAGGTTGCTGCCGTCCGGCGCCCAGACGGTGTCAGTCATGGAGGGGATTAGGCCTCGGCGCCGCTCGGCTGTGCGTCGCCGCCGGCCACTACCTCGCCGTTGCGACGGCGGGTGCGGGTCCGGCGCCGGGCACGGGTTGCCCGGTCCACCTCGGTGGGGGCCTTCGCCGTTGCGGCGGCAGCAGTTTCCGGGCCCTGTCCGCTGGCGGTGGACACGGTATCGGCCTCGGCGGGACGGCGACGGCGGTCGCCGGACCGTCCGCCGGCTTCGGCGCCGCTGCGGCGCGAGTCGCGGCCGCCGGTGCGGCTGCCTTCACGTGCACCCTCGCGGCCGCCGGTGCGGCTGCTCTCGCGGGCGCCGTCACGGCTGCCCGTACGGCTGCTTTCTCGGGCGCCGTCCTTTGCGCTGCCGCGCGAGTTCTTCTTGCCGGTCTCGCCGAGGTCCTCGAGGACCTCCGCGTCGACGCCGGCGAGCACTCGCTTGTCGCGGGGGAGCCGGCCCTTGGTGCCCGCAGGGATGTCGAGTTCCTCGAACAGGTGCGGCGAGGAGGAATAGGTCTCCACGGGCTCGGGGTAGCTCAGGCCCAGGGCCTTGTTGATGAGCCCCCAGCGCGGCATGTCATCCCAGTCAACGAAGGTCACAGCGGTGCCCTTGTTGCCCGCGCGGCCGGTGCGGCCGACGCGGTGCAGGTAGATTTTCTCATCCTCGACGCACTGGTAGTTGATCACGTGCGTGACGTCGTCGACGTCGATGCCGCGGGCGGCGACGTCGGTGGCCACGAGGACGTCCACCTTGTTGTTGCGGAAGGCGCGCAGCGCCTGTTCGCGGGCGCCCTGGCCGAGGTCGCCGTGGATGGCGGCGGCGGCGAAACCGCGGTCCACCAGTTCCTCGGCCACCTTCGCTGCGGTGCGCTTGGTCTTGGTGAAGATGATGGTACGGCCGCGTCCGCGGGCCTGCAGGATGCGGGCTACCACTTCCACCTTGTCCATGCTGTGGGCACGGTAGATCAACTGGCGGATGTCGCGCTTGGTCAGGCCTTCGTCGTCCGGGTCCGCGGCGCGGATGTGGGTCGGCTGGGTCATGTAGCGGCGGGCCATGGCGATGACCGGGCCGGGCATGGTGGCCGAGAACAGGAGCGTCTGGCGGACTGCGGGGGTACCGGCGATCAGGGTCTCGACGTCCGGCAGGAACCCGAGATCCAGCATTTCGTCGGCCTCGTCGAGGATGACGATCTTGACGTTCTTCAGGCTCAGGTGCTTCTGCTTGTAGAGGTCGATCAGGCGGCCGGGGGTGCCGACAACAACTTCGACGCCGTTCTTCAGCGCCTCGACCTGCGGCTCATAGGCGCGGCCACCGTAAATGGTGGCGATGCGGGCGTTGCGCTTCTTGGCGGCGTTCTCGAGGTCCTTGGCCACCTGGACGGCGAGTTCGCGGGTGGGCACAATCACCAGGGCCTGCGGGGCGCCCGGCACGGCCAGCTTGTCGAAGCCGGCGTCGTCACGGCCGACGACGCGCTGCAGCGCCGGGATGCCGAAGCCGAGGGTTTTGCCCGTGCCGGTCTTGGCCTGGCCGATGATGTCATGCCCCGCCAGTGCGACCGGCAGCGTCATGGCCTGGATCGGGAACGGGTGGGTGATGCCGGCGTCGGCCAGCGACTCCACGATGTCCGCGCGGACGTTGAAGTCGGCGAAGGTCTTTTCGGCAATCTCGTGCGGCTTTTCGTCCGAGATAATTGTTTCTTCGGGCTCGATGGTCTCCGTGCCGGACTCATCGGTCAGAAGCTGGTGCGTGTGCAATTCACTCACAGGGGAGTTTCCTTATTCATTTTGGGCTGCGCTGCTTGCTCAACGGGGCCGGCCGAAGTGGCCGTTCCGGAGCACGCTCAGGCGCGCAAGCATTTCCAGTGGAAGCCGATCGCGGGCTATCTAAATGCTGGCACTGGGGACCAGCGGGTGGATCTCAAGATCGCGTAGGGGCGGGCTTGTTGAATTCGAAAATCATGGAAATCAACGACCGGGCATCCATTTCTACTTCTCCAGTCTAGCTGGCTATAGGTCGTGTCAAGTGCATGCCCCGGGCGTGAAGGTTCGCCCCGTGTGTCTGGCGGGCGTTCTGAAGTGTTGTGGAGGGGCGGTTTGGCGGCTGGACCGGCGTTGGTCTGTGGGCG